>JALHRH010000001.1 GCA_022841565.1 Mycobacterium sp.
GTTCGCCGACAAGCACGCAGATAAAACCGCGCGGATCGTGCGCCAACTGGTGTGGCCCGGACGCACCACGGACGAGTGTCTGGCCTGCATGGAGCACGAGGCCTTGATCAATGGGCCGTTGCGGAATCAGAACGTGCTGGGGTTGTGCCTCTATGACGCAACCCAGCTGCCGGACGACGTGCTGGCGGACGCCCGACGCACCCACCCGTTGTTATGGAAAGGGGGTTCGGCTCGCCGCAGCGGTGATTACGCGCCCCAAGAGGTCCTGGCGCGCTGCAACCGGCCGCTTCCGCACCAACCGGCTGCGGTGACGTACACAGTGCGGCGCGGCGCGGATCTGCGTCCAGCGCGGTCGTTCGCTGCTGATTATGCCGGCTGGGTCGGACTGTCCGGGGACGGTCTATACGACCTGCAGACCATCGCCACCGAGTTGGCCACCAATAGCCTGCAGCACGCCGGAGGCTCCTGTCGGCTGGCGTTCTGGCGACACAACGAGCATCTAGTGTGCGAGGCCCGCGACGGCGGGCAACTGATCGATCCGTTTGTGGGACTCAAGCGCCCGAATGCCAGCGGCACCGCTAGTCGCGGTCTGTTCTTGGTTAATGCGATGGCGGATTTGGTGCGCACGCACACCACCTCAAGTGGCACCACCATCCAGGCGTACCTGAGGTTGAACTCGTCGCAGGATTTCTGATCCGGTCGAGTTCAGCCGCTACACAGCACTGCGACTTAACTGGGTACTTCTGGCTGAATTGTTGCCGGCGGCGGTGCAACCGGAGGCTTCAGCAGGGTGCACCCGGCCGACGTCGAAGCGAACGCGGCGATCAGCACGGCGCCGACGATCTTCGCCGTCCGCCTTTTCGTACCCATTGCGCTCATAGGTCGCGCCCTTCTCGAGGTAGGGACATGCCTTACACAGCCTTTGCGGCGACCACCGCCAGTGCAGGTGTTACCTGCGTCACACTAGCGGGCGAATCCCGTTTCTGGAATACGCCAAGTGAGCCAGAGATCAGTTGTGTAGCAACTGATTACACGCCTGCGCTTCGGGCAACCGCGCAGCTCTGACAGCGCGGTGACCCGTGGTTGCTGCCGGGTTCCTCGAAACGTCGGTCTGCGGTCGGTGGCGCTTGATCAGCCGCCCAATGTGTGGACCGCGCCCGGGAGCTCCGGGGTCGGCACAGGGACCGTCGATTGACTGCAGCCGGCGGCGAACACCGCGTACGCCGCAAGGATCAGAGCTCCAATTACCTGAACGGTCTTCCGGTTGGTGCGCATCGGGCTGGCCTTTCCTCGCCGTTCCTGGGCATGCTTGAACGAGTAATGCTAGTGATGCTATCGCTACCCAGCGACTAGCGAGTTCGTTTTTCGCCGATAGGCAAACATAGTGGAAACGACTATGCCGAATGAATGCACACCCCTTCTCGTGGTGACCGAACCGACTGCCCTCTGCAGCGTTTCCCGGCGGGTTCATTCGACGCTCTGGGGGTTTATGCGCAAAAAGACGTTGCGCCGCACCGACACGGCGTCTACCGTCTCCGATCGTGGGTTTTCCCTTACATGCCGTAGTAGCCAGCGCCCGCAGCGGGGTCTGATCCAGACCGACCCCCCGCTGTGGGTCGGACGCTACTACCGTCGGTCGTTCCTTCGAGCCAGAGAAGACCGGCGCAATGACCATCCTCAGCCAAGAAAAGCACCCTTGCGGCGCGTCCACTTCCGCCGACGCGTGGTTTCGCCACCATTTCGGTGTGGCACTGCCGCTCGGTCTGCGTGAACAGGCCGGGTCACTGTCGTGGGACGGGTTTGTCGCCCTGTACACCCATACTGCCGGTCCAGTGCGACTAGGCCACTGGTGCTGTGTTGACGCCGACCGCCCAGCCACCCGGATGGGTCCGCAGGCGCGCAGATTTCGCGCCGTGATCGCCGTCGGCGATCGGATCGGCGTGTCAACCGCGGCTGCTGGCGGAGCGGTCGCAGCGCTCACCGCGATGCTGCATGAGCGCGGGATTGGGTTGGAAACTTTGAAGTTTCACCAGATGTGCTCGGGAAACGACACGGTTACCTTGGTTTGCGGTACGAACGGCGCCCGCACCGAATGGGCGATGGGGTGGGCTCAGGGGGCTACTGAGTCGGCGTTACGCGCGGTGATTGCCTGCGCCAACCGTTTGATCGCCTGATCATGCGCGCTGGTTCAGCTCACGTCATCCGGTCCAATCAGAGCGGACGCAACACGATGTGCATGCCGTCCATTGGCACCGGCATGCCGCTGTAGTCCCAGCGCGGTGTGTAGTCGGGCCGGGGCAGCTCCAACCGGTAGCGGCGCAGCAATCGGTGCAGGATCGTCTTGACTTCCAGCTGGCCGAACACCATTCCGATGCACTTGTGCGCACCACCGCCGAACGGGGTGAACGCATACCGGTGCCGCTTGTGCTCATTGCGCGGCTCGGTAAACCGCTCGGGATCGAATTTCATTGGTTCAGTCCAGATTTCGGGTAGACGATGATTCATTCCCGGGAACGCCGTGACATTTGTGCCTTCGGGCAGGTAGTAGCCCAGCAGTTCGGTGTCCCGTACCGTTCGGCGCATCGCCCACTGGACTGGCGTCACCAATCGGATCGATTCGTTCATCACCAGGTCAAGGGATTCCAGCTTCTCCAGCGACTCGATGTGCAGCGGGCCATCGCCGAGGCGGTCCGATTCGTCGCGGCAGCGCTGCTGCCACTCCGGGTGTGCTGCCAAGTGATAGATCATCGTCGTGGCCGTCGACGTCGAAGTGTCGTGCGCGGCCATCATCAGGAAAATCATGTGGTTGATGACGTCCTCGTCGGAGAATCGATTTCCGTCCTCGTCCTCGGTCTCGCACAACACGGTCAACAGGTCGTTGCCTTCTTTGCCTCGGCGTTCCTTGACCCGCTCGGCAAAGTAGTTCTCCAACAGCTCCCGTGCCTTGAGTCCGCGCCACCAGGTGAACGGCGGCACGCCGGTGCGGATCACCGCGTTTCCGGCCCGAGTCGTCGTGGTGAATGCTTTGTTCACTTTGGTAACCAGCTCGCGATCGGTGCCGGGTTCATGCCCCATGAACACCATCGACGCAATGTCGAGCGTCATCTCTTTCATCGCCGGATACAGCAGGAATCGCGGGTCGTTTGTCACCCAGTCATCGGAGATAACGTGCTGCACGACCTGGTCGATGTGCTCGAGGTAGCCGACCAGACGGGACCGGATGAACGCTTCCTGCATGATTCGCCGGTGAAACATGTGCTCTTCGAAGTCCAGCAGCATCAGGCCGCGGCGGAAGAACGGGCCGATGACCGGGACCCAGCCCTGCTGGGAGAAGTCCTTGTTGCGGTTGGAGTAAATGGCCTGGGCGGCGTCTGGTCCCAGCGCCGTGACGACCGGCAGGAAGGGCGAGTCCCCGAAAATGAGGGGGCCCTTGGTCTCGTACAGGAACATCAAGTAGTCGGGTCCGCCGCGCAACATCTCGATCATGTGCCCCAGGATCGGCAGGCCCGCGTCGCCCACTATCGGCTTGAGGCCACTGCCCGGCGGCGGGTCGGCAAGCCTCTTCTCCGGAAACTGGGTGTTACGCAGCCTGCGTTCCACCAGGCCCATGCCGGGAAAGTTGTTGAAAGTCGGCGTAAATCGACGCCTGGCTTGATCAAGCAGATAGTCCGGGGTGCTGATGGTAGCCCTGCTAGCGGACATGACGCGCGCTCCTAAACCGGTTGTGGTAACCGTCACAGTCCCCAATATCTCGAACCAACTTGACGGCTGTCAAGTTTTCTTTTGGATTGTTCTGGTGCAAGGTCAGAGTGTGATCGCGAGTGAGTAGCCAGGCCGCTGACGAGGGGCAAGGGGCGCCGGCATCACGCCGTCGCGGGGACAAGCATCGGCAAGCGATCATGCAGGCGGTCCGCGAGCTCCTGCAGGAGCAGCCGTTCGCGGAGCTCTCGGTCAGCGCGATCAGCCTGCGTGCGGGAGTGGCGCGCTCGGGCTTCTACTTCTATTTCGACTCGAAATACGCGGTGCTCGCGCAGATCCTGGCCGAGGCCGCCGAAGAGCTCGAGGAGCTGACACAGTACTTCGCCCCGCGGCAGCCGGGTGAGTCCCCGGAGCAGTTCGCCAAACGGATGGTCGGCAGCGCCGCGACGGTGTACGCCGATAACGACCCGGTGATGAACGCCTGTAATGCGGCCCGCCATACCGATATCGAGATCCGAGAGATTCTCGATCGGCAATTCGAGGTGGTGTTCCGTCAGATCGTCAGCGTGGTGGATGCCGAGATGAAGGCCGGGACTGCCCGGCCGATCAGCGACGACCTCCCAACGCTGATTCGCACGCTGACGGGGGCCACCGCGCTGACGTTGACGGGCGACCCGTTGCTGGTCGGGCGCGAGGGTGACCTCGAGCGCCGGGTAGGGGTGCTCGAGCAGATGTGGCTCAACGCGCTGTGGGGCGGCCCGGCGCGCTAGGCCCGGTACCGCCGGTATCGTTCCGGCCATGGTGCAGAGCGGCTCCACGGAGTACTTCGCGGGCAAGCGGTGTTTCGTGACCGGCGCGGCGAGTGGCATCGGCCGCGCCACCGCGCTTCGGCTGGCGGCACATGGCGCCGAACTGTATCTGACCGACCGCGACGCCGACGGCCTGGCCCGAACCGTGGCCGACGCCCGGGCGCTCGGCGCGCAGGTGCCCGCGCACCGCGTGCTCGACATCTCGAAGTACGACGACGTGGCCGCGTTCGCGGCCGACATCCATGCCGGGCATTCCAGCATGGACGTGGTGCTGAACATCGCGGGCGTGTCGGCTTGGGGGACAGTCGACCGGTTGAGCCACCAGCAGTGGGAAAAGACGATTTCGATCAATCTGATGGGCCCGATCCATGTGATCGAGTCCTTCGTCCCGCAGATGATCGCGGCTCGCGGGGGCGGACATCTGGTCAACGTGTCCTCCGCAGCCGGAATCGTCGCTTTGCCTTGGCATGCCGCCTACAGCGCCAGTAAGTACGGATTGCGCGGACTGTCCGAGGTGCTGCGTTTCGACCTGGCCCGGCACCGCATCGCGGTATCGGTGGTGGTGCCCGGCGCCGTAAAGACGCCGTTGGTCAACACCGTCGAAATCGCCGGTGTGGACCGGGAAGACCCGCACGTGGTTCGCTGGGTGGACCGCTTCAGCGGCCATGCCGTCTCACCGGAACGGGCCGCCGAGAAGATCCTGGCCGGGGTCGCAAAGAAGCGCTACCTGATCTACACCTCGCAGGACATCAGGGCGCTCTATGCGTTCAAGCGGCTGGCGTGGTGGCCGTACAGTGTGGCGATGCGCCAGGTCAACGCGATCTTCACGCGCGCGCTTCGGCCCGCGCCCCCGCGATTGGAGCGTTAGGACGGCATTTCGAGTTCGAGGCGTACCCCGAGCAGGCGGACGGGGCGGTCGAGCTCGAAGAGGTCAAGGATGCGCACGGCGGCCGCAGTGATGACCTCGGACTCGACGGTCGGAGTGTCCAGTTTGCGGATCTTGGTGCGAGTGTGGAAGGTCGCGGTGCGGACAGTGACCGCGACCCGTGTGACGATCCGCGCCTCGGGGAGCATGCGCACCACGTCATCGAGCGCCCGCTCGGCCAATTCGCTAATCGCCGCCGTCATTTCAGCGCGTTCGGTGAGGTCGCGCGGGAACGTGACGACATGACTGCGAGAACGCGGTACCCACGGCTGGGCGCTGACGTCGGTGTCGCCGCCCCCTTTCGCGAGCAGCAGCAACCATAGGCCCGTGCGTGGGCCGAACCTCGATGTCAACAGCTCGCCATCGGTGCGGGCCAGTTGTCCCACCGTGGTGATATCAAGGGCAGCAAGCTTTTTCGACGTCTTCGGGCCGATGCCCCAGAGTGCATCGACGGGCCGGTCGGCCATCAGCGTCGTCCAGTTGGCATCAGTGAGCTGGAACACCCCGGCCGGTTTCGCGAAGCCGGTGGCCACCTTGGCGCGTTGCTTGTTGTCGCTGATGCCTACCGAACAGGACAGTCCGGTCTCGGTTGCGACGACGGCGCGGATGTTTTCGGCGACCTCGATCGGGTCGGCCGGCACACCGATGTAAGCCTCGTCCCAACCCCATACTTCGACGGGATGCCCGAGGTCGCGCAACAGTCCCATCACCTGTTCGGAGGCCTCGTCGTAGGCGGCGGGATCGGAAGCAAGGAAGGTGGCGTCCGGGCATCGGCGAGCCGCCGCGCGCAACGGCATGCCAGCGTGCACGCCGAACTTGCGCGCCTCGTAGGAAGCGCACGTGACAACCTTGCGCGGTTCGGTCGGGTCGCCGCTGCCGCCGACGATGACCGGTAGCCCGACCAATTCGGGATGGCGACGCAATTCCACGGAGGCGAGGAACTGGTCGAGGTCGACGTGCAATACCCAGCGCCGGGGCTGCTCAGGCATCCTGGCGGGTCATCTTCCGCACAGCTTGCGGGCCAGGCTGGCCCACGCGTCGCCCAGTGACTCCTGGGTCTGGCCGCCCTCGGTGAGTTGGTGCTCGACATAATCGACGTCAAGCAGGGCCAACAGCGCATCGGTCTGGATATTCAAGTCGCCGGTGGTCCGCGCGGCCTGCAACAGCACCCGAACGTGGGTGCGCTGCACGGCGGCGGCCCCCACCTGCCGCGCGTGCGGGCCGCGACCGGCCGCGGACAGCAACTCCCGGTGGGTGTGCACGAAGCAAATGCGTTCCCGGCCGAAGGCAATAAGCCTCTCCAACGGGGCAGCATCCGGGCCCAGCGGTGGCGGGCCGAAAAGAAATGCTTGTTGGCTGGCCTTTTCGTCCTCGTCGAGCAGCACCGTCATCAGGCCTGATCGGCTGCCGAACCGGCGAAACAGGGTTCCCTTGCCGACGCCGGCAGCGGCGGCGATGTCGTCCATGGTGACCGCGTCGGCACCACGTCGCGCGACCAGCGCACGCGCCGCCCCCAAAAGCCGTGCGCGATTGCGCGCGGCGTCGCTTCGTTCCGGCAGCGGCTCTGTGATCAGGCCTTCGCGGGCAGATAGCCGCAATCCGCCCAACTCGTCGACACCGCCCACCTCTGCACTTTATCGCGGCGGGAATAAAGCGGACTGTAGTCCACTTAACTGATTGCAAAGATGGAGTCCAACAGCTCGAAGGGAACGGACGTGACAGGAATCAAGATTTTGGCGTTAGTGGGCAGCCTGCGTGCGGGGTCGGTCAACCGGCAAATCGCCGAATTGGCGGCCGAGCTGGCCCCCGAAGGGGTCACGGTCACGGTGTTCGAAGGGCTGGGGAATGTTCCCTTCTACAACGAGGACATCGACGATGCGATGAACAGCGGGCTCGACCAGGCGCCGGCTCAGGTGGTGGCGCTGCGCGCCGCGGCCGCCGATGCCGACGCCGCGCTGGTGGTGACCCCCGAATACAACGGGACCATTCCGGCCGTTCTGAAGAATGCGATCGACTGGCTGTCGCGTCCGTTCGGCAACGGCGCGTTGAAGGACAAGCCGCTGGCGGTGATAGGCGGCTCGATGGGCCAGTACGGCGGGGTATGGGCGCACGACGAGACCCGCAAGTCCTTCGGCATCGCCGGTGCGCGGGTGAGCGATGCGATCAGGCTTTCGGTGTCGTTCCGGATCTTGGGTGGTAGCGCTCCGTCTGAAAACGCGGAGTTGTCGGCGAACGTGCGGGACGTGGTCGGCAAGCTCGCCGCGGAGGTCGGTTGACCCGATTGCATCGAGTTGGCACGCGCCGGCATTCTTTGCTGGTAGGCGATCGACCGGCTGCGCGGACCGGGTTGTCGGTGGGCGCTGGTATACCTCTGTTTCATGCACGCTGTCATGTCCACACAGATGCATCGGCGCCGCGACGTTGTGATCTGCGACACGCCGAAGCGACACGCGCGACAGCGCTTACTACCTGGGAATTTCAAAAATGTTATTCAGAACATCTTGTATCTCTTCGTGTTGTCACCCCCTAGGTGTAGTGTTTTGAGGACCGGCAGATCCCAGGTTCGCCAAGTCCCGACTAGGTCCCACCGACCAAGCGGGGCGCGGTGAGCTTCCCGAATCGGAGTGCGCATCTCGAGCCAGGTCAGCTCGAAATCAGCGCCCGCACGAGGGGAATCTGGGGCCTTGCCGGGGCGCTGAACATAGCGCGGAGGTACCAATCGAGCCGTTGCCCAGTCCCGTTAACTCCCCCGCAAAGGAGCGGTACGCCCATGAGCATCACCGTCTACACCAAGCCCGCATGCGTGCAGTGCGTCGCCACCTATAAGGCGCTGGACAAACAGGGCATCGCCTACCAGAAAGTCGACATCACCCTGGACCCGGAGGCGCGCGACTACGTGATGGCGCTCGGCTACCTGCAGGCGCCCGTCGTGGTGGCCAACAACGCCCACTGGTCCGGTTTCCGGCCCGACCGCATCAAGGCACTCGCCGAATCGGCGCTGAGCGCCTAATTCGGTACCCGATCTAGATCAGGAAGGGGTTGCGGTGCCTCATGGACATCTCGGAGATCGCGGTGTGCAACCTGGTCTATTTCTCGTCCGTGTCGGAGAACACCCACCGCTTCGTGCAGAAGCTGGGCGTTCCCGCCACGCGGATACCGCTGCACGGCCGTATCGAGGTTGACGCGCCGTACGTGTTGGTGCTGCCCACGTACGGAGGCGGCCGCGCTACTCCGAACAGCTCGAATATTGAGGATGGTGGCTACGTCCCCAAGCAGGTCATCGCTTTTTTGAACCACGAGCGCAACCGCTCGCTGATCCGCGGCGTCATTGCCGCCGGAAACAACAACTTCGGTACCGAATTCGCCTACGCGGGCAATGTGGTCTCCCGCAAGTGCGGTGTTCCGTACCTCTACCGGTTCGAACTGATGGGCACCGAGGACGACGTGGCCGCCGTTCGCGTGGGCCTTGCTCAATTCTGGGCTCAATACTGGAAGGAACAGACGTGCCACCAACCGTCATTGCAGAGCCTGTAACCACCGGCGTGCACGGGTTGCCCGATGAAACGGACTACCACGCGCTCAACGCGCGGCTGAATCTTTACGATGCGGACGGCAAGATTCAGTTCGACAAGGATGTGCTCGCCGCACGCCAGTACTTCCTGGAGCATGTCAACCAGAACACGGTGTTTTTTCACAACCAGGACGAAAAGCTCGACTACCTGATTCGTGAGAACTACTACGAGCGTGAGGTTCTCGACCAGTACTCGCGTAACTTCGTCAAGACTCTGTTGGACCGCGCCTACGCCAAGAAGTTCCGCTTCCCGACGTTTTTGGGCGCGTTCAAGTACTACACCTCCTACACGCTGAAGACCTTCGACGGAAAGCGCTATCTAGAGCGCTTCGAGGATCGCGTCGTGATGGTCTCGCTCACGTTGGCCGCAGGCGACACCGGACTGGCCGAGAAGCTGGTCGATGAGATCATCGACGGCCGGTTCCAGCCGGCCACCCCGACGTTCCTGAACTCTGGAAAAAAGCAGCGCGGCGAGCCGGTGAGCTGCTTTTTGCTTCGCATCGAGGACAACATGGAGTCGATCGGGCGATCCATCAACTCCGCGCTGCAGCTGTCCAAGCGCGGCGGGGGAGTTGCCTTGCTGCTCAGCAACATTCGTGAACACGGCGCGCCGATCAAGAACATCGAGAACCAATCCTCGGGCGTCATCCCGATCATGAAGCTGCTCGAGGACTCCTTCTCCTACGCCAACCAACTGGGAGCGCGCCAAGGCGCCGGCGCGGTCTACCTCAACGCCCATCACCCCGACATCTACCGCTTCCTGGACACCAAGCGGGAGAACGCCGACGAGAAGATCCGGATCAAGACGCTGAGTCTGGGCGTGGTGATCCCCGACATCACCTTCGAGCTGGCCAAGAAGAACGAGGACATGTACCTGTTCTCGCCGTACGACGTGGAACGGGTGTACGGCACGGCATTCGCCGACATCTCGGTGACCGAGAAGTACTACGAGATGGTCGACGACGGGCGCATCCGCAAGACGAAGATCAAAGCCCGCGAGTTCTTCCAGACCCTCGCCGAGTTGCAATTCGAGTCCGGCTACCCCTACATCATGTTCGAGGACACGGTGAACCGGGCCAACCCCATCGAGGGCAAGATCACGCACTCGAACCTGTGCTCGGAAATACTGCAGGTATCTACGCCGTCACTATTCAACGACGACTTGTCGTATGCCAAAGTGGGCAAAGACATTTCGTGCAACCTGGGGTCTCTGAACATCGCCAAGGCGATGGACTCGCCGGACTTCGCGCAAACCATCGAGGTGGCGATCCGCGCGCTGACCGCGGTGAGCGACCAGACCCACATCACGTCGGTGCCGTCAATCGAGCAGGGCAACAACGACTCCCACGCAATCGGGCTGGGGCAGATGAACCTGCACGGCTACCTGGCTCGCGAGGAGATCTTCTACGGCTCCGAAGAAGGCATCGACTTCACCGACGTCTACTTCTATACGGTGCTCTACCACGCGTTGCGTGCGTCGAACCGCATTGCGATCGAACGAGGCTCGCACTTCAAGGGTTTCGAGCGGTCCAAGTACGCCTCGGGGGAGTTCTTCGACAAGTACACCGAGCAGGCGTGGGAGCCGGCAACCGAGAAGGTGCGCCAGCTCTTTTCCAAAGCCGGCATCCGCATCCCCAACCAGGACGACTGGAAGCGGCTCAAGGAATCGGTGCAAAGGCACGGCATCTACAACCAGAACCTGCAGGCGGTGCCGCCGACCGGGTCGATCTCCTACATCAACCATTCGACGTCGTCGATTCACCCGATCGTGTCGAAGGTGGAGATCCGCAAGGAGGGCAAGATCGGCCGCGTCTACTACCCGGCGCCCTACATGACCAACGACAACCTGCAGTACTACCAGGACGCCTACGAGATAGGCTACGAGAAGATCATCGACACCTACGCTGCGGCCACCCAACACGTGGACCAGGGGCTCTCGCTGACGCTGTTCTTCAAGGACACCGCCACCACGCGTGACGTGAACAAGGCGCAGATCTACGCCTGGCGCAAGGGAATCAAGACGCTGTACTACATCCGGCTGCGCCAGATGGCGCTGGAAGGGACAGAGGTGGAGGGCTGCGTGTCCTGCATGCTGTAGGGCTGTGGCCGGGAGACTGGTTCATTCCCAGATCAGGACATTTGGAAGGGTAGGGGCGACGCGACGTAACGCCGTGTACCCTGCCCCCGAAATGCCGCGGAACAGGCCAAGGTTGAAGCGGTTCGTCCCGGTGCTCCAGCGGTAAGTGCCCCGTTTCTGGGCGCTCAGCACGACCGACGAAAGCCACTGCGAGGCGCGGTCGTGCAGTGCCTTTTCGCCAAGCACATTGCCTGCCTCCCAAAAGAACTCGACACTACCCAGCGTGCCGCAACACAAGGTGTCGGTCGCGCCGGGCCATCCCCGCACGGTAGCCGCCAGTGCGCGGCCGATATCGGTTCGCAGGTCGACGTCGGGCAGCGCGGCGCATCTCATCGTCGCGGCGCGGGCCAGGCCGATACCGGGAGCCCCATGACACCACTTGCAGGGCCACGCGGCCGGGTCGCTGCGCAGGTCGGGCCAGTTGCTCTGGTCAGCATCGAAGAACGCATTCTCGAAGGCCAGGCATTCTTTCGCTGCGGTGGCGAATTCGTCGGAACCGGTGAGCGAAGACAGCGACCCCAGGGCGTAGGCGAAGCCCGCCGCTCCGTGTGACATACCGGTGATAGGCCGGGCGAAACCGGGCGTGAGCCATGTCCGTTGGCCCGGCGGTCCGACGCGGGATTGGGCCAGCAGGTGCCTGCCGCACGTGACGGCGCGCTCGAGCGCGTCACCCGAGCCCGTCTGCCGGTGGAGTCGAAGTAGGCCCAAGATTGCGCCGGCGCTGCCGCCCAGGACGTCGAACTGCCGATCCGCCGCGACGAGCTCGTCGGTGACCAGTTCGGCCACCAGGTGAGCATCCGAGAGCAACTCGCTGTCGTTCAGCAGATCCGAGATGACTGCCAGGCTGTAGATGATTGATCCCAGTCCGAAGCCGCCACCCAGACCCAGTAAGCGGGCGAGACGTCCGGGGTTGCGGCCGTGCAGTCTGTGCCGTAAGTCGGCGAGCGCGGCCGACGCAAGATCGCATGACGACCCGGTTTCTGTGACGAGGGCGTGCGCGGCCAAAAACAACGCGATGCCGCAAGCGCCGTTGTATAGATCGTGTCCAAGCGTGACCAGTTGCGAGACCTCGTTGTCGCCCAGCCAGTCGAGCCCGATCCACGCCGCTGACGAGCCCTCGCGAAAGGCACAGTCATTCAGCGTTCGCACGGCCCTTTCGGCGGCCACGTGGAACACCTCATGGCTCGTTGCGCCGTCGGTGTCGCAGGGATCCAGCGGGTGCAGGGTCAGGCAGGCCGCCCGGCGTCTCAGGCTGGCGGTGCTCACCTCAATCACCTCCGTTTGCCGGGCAGTCTGCACCTCATCCAGGTTGCGCAATCGTTCGCGCGCCCGATCGAGACCCAAAATTCCTTCCACGACAACTGATGTCCCCGTTGCGTCCGAGATGTCGTTGCCGTCGCTGCGCATCACGAAATGCGGCACATTCAACTCCACCAACGCGGCGCGCTCCGCGGACTGCAGCAGCCACATGGGATCGTCCTCCTGCTCCCAATCGGACAGCCTGGCAACGAAATCCGCCTGAGCCGACCACATAGCACCGTCATCCATCGCCTGGTGGTCTCGGAGACGCTCCAGCAGCATGTAGTAGAACCGCGTCGGCCGGAGGACCTTTCGCACGGTCACACCGGCGAATCCGGCGAAGAGGGCCTCGGAGCGCTGCTGCCGCAGGAACGACGCGTATTCAGCGAAGCCCGAGGCGAGATCATCGACGTAATCGCCGGGGAGGGCGTACCGGCCATCGACATGGGGCCGGTTCGGCAGCACCTTCTCAGTGTCCGCGATCAACCCTGGACGCATCGCATCGGAATTGATGTCGAACCAGGTGAGGGTCTCGCGCGACTTCGAATCGGAGGCGATGCCGCCTATGGAGAAGAGTTTGCCGGATTGCGTGCCGTACACGGGAAGCAGACCCACCGTCATCACCGAGTTGTTGACCGCTGCCTGGGCGGCTTCGAAAGCGCGACCGCGACCCTCGGCCTCGGCGCTGCGCACCTGCGATGCCTGCGACGCCTGCATGATCATTTCCAGATCGATCGGCACCGGATATTCACCGGCCGCGATCATGTTCTCTTGGTGCATGTCGACACCGGCGAAGCAGTAGAACAGCGCGAGCCAGGCGCCGGTGCGGCGGAAGAACCGCCGAAAGCCTTCGCTATCGGCACAACTCGGGTGCTCGACATACTCAGTCCAGCCGTAACCGTCGCGTGCCAGGACTCGAACTGCCTTGAGGTCTATGGGCGCCTTGACGTTCAGTTCGTCGATCAGCGTGTGCCATGCGGCATCGGCGCGCAGATCCTTGGGCTTGTACACGACCCGATGACCGTCGTCGAAGGTGATGACTCGCACGGTGCGGCCGAAATTGTGCGGGTCCGACAGACTGCCATCGATGCTGCTGATATCGGTGCTGGCGCCGGCATCCAGTAGTTCGCGTCTGATGGCGGGCAGATCGTCACGCAGCCGGCTGAGTAGCTCGCGCGAAGAATCGAGCCATTGCCGGGTGAGTGAAGCCATGAGCCGCAACAAGACTGGTTTGTCCTCGAAGAGTTGATGCAGGCCGACCGACCTCATGTCGGAAATGAACTCTTCGTAGTGGGCGGTCGAACCCGGGGCGGCGGCGTCTCGACCTTCGCGATCGGTGGCGAAGCGCTCGTAGATCGCCGGTGCTGCGAGGCGCGAGAGCTCGATCGACAGAGAGCGGCGCAGGCCCAGTCTCACTCCCGGGCTCAGGTCGGTGCCGACGGCAGCATCCGGACGTTGCCAAAGGCGCGCATCCGCTTGGCGGACAACCGGTTCGAGCAATTCTTCGAATGGGCTGCGGTCCGACCCGAAGACAAGCGGATTCGCGACACCGTCGGCGTCATCGAGCAACCCCGCAGCAATCCAGGCAGCGTCTTCGATCCACGGTGGCGCGGGCCGCGAAGGGTTGCGGCGCACAGTGGAGAACCTTGCCAGCACCCTGTCCATCGACAGCCCGTCGCGTCGGAGTCGTCGGGCCAATAGCATCCAGTCTCCGCTCGCCGACGAACGACACCATGCAGCCAGCCGGCGGGCGGCCACGTCGCTGTCGCCTTTCTGGCCCGGCAACTGCTCGAACTGGTCAGAAAGCAGTTCGTCAATCGTCGCGGCCCGAGAAATCAAGCGTTCGTGGTCTTCCCGCATCTCTGTCCCGGTCTGCAGGGGTGCTGTCTCGTTGCGATCAGGGTAGACCGACATCGAGTCCGCCGTGTCCACCGATCGGGGGACAGCAGAACCCCCCGTTGGGAGGACAGCGTCGGCCGCTACGCGACTGTTATTCTTGGCACGCCAAAGATCCGTAATACGGTCAGTGAAGATTCGCAGTATGGATCTTGTGGAATTGTCAGTCCCGCCGATTCGATCGATCGACCCGGCGGCTCAAAGAAGGGATCGTTCCATGAGCACTGCTCGTACTCTCGACCACGTCAACGACGTATTCACCCGCAACATCTCTGACGAGGCGCTCGAACTGGCGGGCGACATGTCGGTGGGCGCCCAGATCGTGTTCACCAGCATGCCTTGCTGACAGCGCCGCTTTGCTGATTCCCGCTCGCCGCATCGTCGTCGTCAAAGCCGCTCCGGCATTGACGATGACGATGCGGCTTTCGGTTCGGCAAGCCGATGCTGCGACGAACCGGGCAGCTGACGCCGCTTGACCCAGAACACCACCGCGACCAACGCAGACAACGCAACAAAAGCCAAACCTGTTTCGCCGACAACCCATTTGGTGGACTGCTTCTCGATGGTCAGTGGTGTGCAGATCGACTGCATCCAGACGTTGTGGCTCGCGTGCAAGAAAATGGGGGGCCATACGCTATCCGTCCGCAGCCGAAGCCATGCTTGCGCGAAGCTCACCGCCACTGCCGCAAAAGTGAACGTTGGCAGTGAATACCACACCGGGACACCCGGAAACAGCATCGGAAAAATGGGGTAATGCCAAGCGGCCCAGGCCAGCCCGGAAAGCACCGCGACCGGCGCAAACGGCAACCTGCGCGCCAGTTCGGGGACCAGGAACCCCCGCCAACCCAGCTCCTCACCCGCCGCGGTGGCGACGCTGTACACCATTCCGGCGGAGCCCTCCAAGACCACCAGTAGCGACACGGCCACCCAATCGGGCGCTGCGCCGACCCCGAACGAACGCGCGACTTGATGAACATAGGAGGTGTCGGGGAATCCGCCGAGCCCCAGGACGCAGATCCCCAGCAACCCCGCCAAGCAATAGGCAACGGGAATCAGGTAGCCGATCACGGCGAAACGGCCGTTCCAGCGCAAGCCCAGAACGCTCAGCGGACGGCCCAGCAGGCGACACGAGAGCATGGCCGCTATCGCCGGCATCCACATCAGCCCGGCGATGTAGAGCCGATTTGTCGTGCCGGTCGCGATGATCAACGTCCAAAAGGTCGCGCTGAGACACGCGGTCAGCACCACGAACAAGCCCGCGCCGTACCACGCAGAGCTGTTCCGCCGGGCTTTGGCAATCGGATCGGTAGGGCGTCGCGAAGCGGCCACCAGGTCATCTTCAGGCGACCGGCGGTTCGTCTACAAGAGCGGGCCGCCCGCCTGCTGATCACGCGAGTAAGCCCAGCCCGGGTCGACCCGCCCGCAACAGCAATCGCGGGTTCTGCAGAAGGGCCGGTCTGCGCAGGTCAGCGGCTCCCAAGCGGTAAGGTGCTGGACGTGGTGAGAATGCCTCGACCCTCTCTAACCCACCCCGGCCCGAAGCCCGGGGTCAAAGTCGACGCACGCAGCGAGCGTTGGCGCGAACACCGCAAGAAGGTGCGCGCCGAGATCGTCGACGCGGCCTTCCGCGCCATCGACCGGCTGGGGCCGGAGCTCAGCGTGCGGGAGATCGCCGAGGAGGCCGGCACCGCCAAGCCGAAGATCTACCGGCATTTCACCGATAAGTCCGACCTGTTCCTGGCCATCGGGGAACGGTTGCTAGACATGCTGTGGGCGGCCATATTCCCGTCGATCAATCTGGCCACCGACTCGGCCCGCCAAGTGATCCACCGCGCCGTCGAAGAGTTCGTCACCCTTCTTGACCAGCACCCGAACGTCGTGCGGGTCTTCATGAAGGGCAGCTCCAGCGCCCAGTCGAAGGCCACGGTGCGGACCCTCAATGAAGGCCGCGAGATCACGTTGACCATCGCCGAGATGTTCAACAACGAACTGCGGGACATGGATCTCGATTCCGCCGCGCTCGAACTCGCCGCCTTCTCGGCGTTCGGGTGCGCGGCCTCGGCCACCGAATGGTGGTTGGGTCCCGAACCCGACAGCCCGCGGCCTATGACCCGCGAGCAGTTCGTCAGCCAACTGACGACCATCATGATGGGCGTCATCGTCGGCACCGCCGAAACGCTGGGCATCGCGATGGAGCCCGACAAGCCCATCCACGATGCGCTGCCGGCCGCGATGCCGTGAGCCGCGCCCCAGCAACGTTGACATCGTCGGAACGATCGATAACACTCGGATATATCCGATACCCTGGGTACTGGGTATCTGCGTCTCGGTGAGCGCGTCCCCGCCCAATAGCGGCCACAACAGGAAAGATCCACCATGACCGATGTCGTGACCTCCGCTACCGAAGCGGCCGAGCAATCGCAGTCGCGGCCGATTCACACCCGCACCATCATCATCGGGACCGGGTTCTCCGGCCTGGGCATGGCCATCGCGCTGCAGAAACAAGGTGTGGACTTCGTGATTCTGGAGAAGGCCGATGACGTCGGCGGCACCTGGCGCGACAACAGCTACCCGGGCTGCGCCTGCGATATCCCGTCGCATCTGTACTCGTACTCTTTCGAACCCAAGCCCGACTGGAAGAACCCGTTCTCGTTACAGCCCGAGATCTGGGACTACCTCAAGGGAGTCGCCGAGAAGTACGGGCTGCGTCGCTATATTGAGTTCAACTCCCTGGTCGACCGCGCCTACTGGGACGATGACGAGTACCGCTGGCACGTGTTCACCGTCGATGGGCGTGAGTATGTGGCGCAGTTCCTGGTTTCCGGGGCCGGGGCATTACACATTCCGGCCTTCCCCGAAATCGAGGGCCGCGACGAATTTGCCGGTGCCGCTTTTCATTCCGCGGAATGGGACCACAGCGTCGACCTGACCGGCAAGCGGGTGGCGATCATCGGTACCGGCGCCAGCGCAATCCAGATCGTGCCCGAGATCGTCGGGCAGGTCGCCGAACTCCAGCTCTACCAACGCACCCCGCCCTGGGTGGTGCCGCGGTCCAACCCCGAGATTCCGCCGGCCTTGCGGGCCGCCATGGAGAACGTTCCGGGCTTGCGTGCGCTGACGCGTCTGGCCATCTACTGGGGCCAGGAAGCCCTCGCCTTCGGCATGACCAAGCATCCCAACGCGCTGAGATTCATTGAGACGTACTGCAAGTGGAACATCCGGCGTTCGGTCAAGGACCGCGAACTGCGCCGCAAGCTGACGCCGAAGTACCGCATCGGCTGCAAGCGAATCCTGAACTCGTCCACCTACTACCGCGCCGTTGCGGACCCCAAGACCGTGCTGATCACCGATCCCATCGGCCGGATCACCCGCGACGGCATCGTCACCGCCGACGGCCGCGAACATAAGGCGGACGTGATCGTGTACGCCACCGGCTTCCATGTCACCGACTCCTACACCTACGTTCAGATCAAGGGCCAGCACGGCGAGGATCTGGTAGACCGGTGGAACCGCGAGGGCATCGGCGCCCACCGTGGCATCACCGTCGCCGACATGCCGAACCTGTTCTTCCTGCTGGGGCCCAACACCGGACTCGGGCACAACTCGGTGGTGTTCATGATCGAGTCGCAGATCCACTATGTAGCCGACGCGATCGCCAGGTGCGACAAAGTAGGCGCTCAAGCGCTAGCTCCTACGCGCGAGGCCCAGGACCGGTTCAACGACGAACTGCAGGAGAAGCTGTCCGGCTCGGTGTGGAACAGCGGTGGCTGCAGCAGCTGGTATCTCGACGAGCACGGCAAGAACACCGTGTTGTGGGGCGGCTACACCTGGCAGTACTGGATGGGCACCCGTTCGGTGAAGCCCGCAGAGTACCGCTTCCTGGGTGTCGGTACGAAGTCCCGCAAGCCGGTCGCGTGACAGCGGTTATTTATGCCTGAAAGCCTACTGCTGCAAGCGAATTCGTTGACCTTTTGGTGAACGACCGAAGGTTGCGGCGCACGATGCGATCCAGCACCCGGTCGGGTACGACACGGCTGATCCGCACCAGGATCGCAGCGTCACGCCCGATGGTGTACCGGGTCCGCGGATGAGACGCGGTCGCGGCCTTGGCGATAACTTTCGCGGCATGTTCGGCCGGCACGCCGGCGTCGATAAACGATCGCGCTTGCGCCGTGACGGCTGCGCTGAGATCGCCGTAGCGCGCCAGTTGCACAGCGCTCATGGTCGCCTTCAGTCCCTCCGCAGTCGCGATCCCTCGCACTGGCATCTCGGTCTTGACCGCGCCGGGTTCGATGACAACTACCTTGACGCCCAACTCGGCGACCTCCCGCCGCAACGCGTCGCTGGCGGCCTCCAGGGCGAATTTCGACCCCGCGTACGCGCCATAAGTCGGCAAGACCACCTTTCCGCCAACGGAGCTGATGTTCACAACAGTGCCCGCGCTATGTAAGAGGGCAGGCAACAGCGCCTGAGTGATCGCGATGTGACCGAACAGATTGACTTCGAACTGCCGGCGCCACTGCGCTATCGGCAGCGTCTCGACCGGCGCATTGATCGAGATCCCCGCGTTGTTGACGAGCGCTCGAAGGGGGCGTTGGTGCGGGTCGCGCGTGACCCGGTCGGCGATCGCCGCAATATTCGATTCAACGGTGATGTCGAGGATGTACGGCTCGATTCCTTCCTCGCGCAGCGCGTCGGCGTCGACATCTCTGCGTACCCCGGCGAGCACGTGAAATCCTTTGCGAGCCAACTCTTTAGCGGTGGCCGCGCCCATGCCGGTCGAAGCGCCGGTCACGACGACCAGCTCGCTGCGGTGGGGGGACTTGGACGAGTTCATGGCCGTCTCCGTGCAGTGTGGGTAATTGAGTTGACACTGTCAGCTAAAGGTAGGCGTTTCTGTTGACGGTGTCAACTCAAATCCCGGCTTATGCTCTGCACGTGGTGAGCAGAGCGGAGAGTGCTGCGGCAACCCGCCGGTCGCTGCTCGAGGCTGCGGGAGTCTTGCTCGACCTCGGGGGGGTCGAGGCCGTGACCTTGCGCGAGGTTGGTGCCCGCAGCGGCGTGTCCCGGTCGGCGGCTTATCGTCATTTCGCTGACAAGGAATCTCTGCTTGCAGTGCTGGCGACGAATGCGCTGCACGAATTAGGTGATGCGCTGGAGGTGTTGGCCGCCAGCGACGACTCGCCCGAGGAGGCTTTGCGATCCGCCCTGCTTGCGCTGATCACCCTGGGTCGCACTCGGCCGCACCTGTATCGTCTGGTTTTCACCACATCGCCGGGTGACCTGATCGCCGCGGCGCAAGCGGGTGAACGCACGCAACATCTGTTTCTCGACATCGTCGGTCGAATCACCGGTCCGGAGCAGGCGAGACGGTATGGGGCGCTTCTGTTGGCCAGCGCCCACGGCATCACGGGCCTGGATTTGAGCGGCCACCTGGATCTGAACAAGTGGCACACCGACGCGGAGGAACTGGTCGACACGATGATTGGCCTGCTTCCTGCCGCGACCGTGCCGACAGATGCATGAGTGCCGAAATCATTGCACGGCAACCGCTTACCTCGCGGTTGTATCGGGTACCCGGAAGCGTGCGATGCCGAGCGCTGCTGTTCGGAGTGTGGGCGACGGCCCTGCTGGTTGCCGGTTGCGGTCATCCCGACGGCATGTCGCGGTCGAGTACGCCCACCGCGCCGTTCGGTGTGCCTACCGAGGGCAGCCGCCCGCCGAACACTGGTCTGCCACCGGCCGCCGAGCCCCGGCAAGCGCCGCCACCTGCGCAGGCGCTGCCCGGGCGAACCGTCGCGGTGGGACGTTCGCCGGAGGGCGTCGTGGTCGATGCGCAAACACGGATCGTCGCCGTCGCAGCACGCGACCCCGACGAAGTGGTGCTGCTCGACGCCGACTCGGGCGCCGTCACGAGACGGGTCCCGCTGCCGGGGAAGGTGCGCCACCTGCAGCTCGCCGGGCCCGGCGGGCCGGTGCTGGTTCCGGTGGAAACTGCCGATGTCCTGATCCGCATCGAACTGCCCGAGGGCAAGTCACAGCCGGCGATCCATACCGGCGAGCACCCGCACGACGCGGCCGCGGCAGCCAACGGCACCGTTTTCGTCGCCAATGAACACGACGGAACGGTGGCCGTGCTACGCGGTGATCAAATCGTCAAAGTCTTCGCAGACCCAGTCCAGCCGGCCGGGACGGCGCCGGTGGGAACGTCGATGGGCGTGCTGGACGTGCGCAAGAACGACCTGACGGTCTATGACGCCGAACGGTTGACCATTGTCGGATCGGCACCGGCCGGGGCGGGACCTACGCATCTGGTCGCTGACCGGCACGGGCGGATGATCGCCGCGGATACCCGCGGTGACACCGTACGGGTGTTCACCCCACTGCCCACGCCGCGTGAGGTCGCCACCGTGGCTCAGCCGGGAGGGCCGTATGGCATCGCTTACGACTGGTCGCGCGACCGGCTCTGGGTGGCTTCCTCGGGAACCAACGACATCGTCGGTTACGACATGAGCGGCCCGAGCCCGCGTGAGGTGCAGCGCTTCCCCACGGTGCAGAATCCCAACACCGTTGGCGTCGACGCGGACACCGGCCGGTTGTTCGTCGCCGGGGTCAGCGCTGGCGTCCTGCAGATCATCGATCCCACATGAGGGTCTGAGGAGTACCGATGCCCCGTTTGCACTGTGTTCGCCGAGGCGAGGGCAAGCCATTGTTGCTCGTCCACGGACTCGGATCCAGCTGGCGCAACTGGGATTTGGTGCTGCCGGTGCTGTCTGCTCACCGTGAAGTGTTTGCGGTGGATCTGCCTGGGTTCGGCGACAGCGCGCCCTGTCAAGGGGCGGTGACCATCGCGTCGTTGACCGATGCCGTCGAGGCGTTCATCGGTGAACACCAACTTGGTGACATCGACGTGGTGGGCAGTTCGATGGGTGCCCGCATGGTGCTGGAGATGGCCCGTCGCGGGCACGCCGGAACGGTAGTGGCGCTGGATCCCGGCGGCTTCTGGACGGACGCCGAACTCAAGATCTTCGGCCTGACGGTGGGCGCGTCGATCGGATTGGTCCGTCGGCTGCAACCGGCACTGCCCACGCTGACCCGTAGCAGGATCGGGCGAACTGCATTGCTGATGCAATTTTCGGCGAAGCCCTGGCGGTTGCCGGCCGGACTGGTGTTGCAGGAACTGCGTAGCTTCGCCCGCGCCACCCGGCTCGACGAGGCGTTGGATGCACTGGTTCATGGGCCGAAGCAGCAAGGAGCGCCAGCCGGCTCGCTGCGCGGACGAGCGGTCATTGGATGGGGCCGAAACGACCGGGTAACCCTGCCGCGCCAGGCTGCCCGTGCCCAGCGGCTGTTCCCCGATGCCACCGTGCACTGGTTCGACGACTGCGGGCATTTTCCGCACTGGGACCAGCCCGAACAGGCGGCCGAGCTGATTCTGCAGGTCACGTAGCGACACGCCGCAAACACAACCACTTGTGTTGCACCAGCTTGTCGGACACTAGGGGTAGTGTCTGAAGCCTAAGCAAGTCCGGCGCTGCCGGCAGCCGATTCAGCCTGGTGAAGTGGGGTTCTGGTGAAGGGAAATGCAAAGCTGATCGACCGCGTGTCGGCGATCAACTGGAACCGTCTGCAAGACGACAAAGACGCAGAAGTCTGGGACCGGCTGACCGGGAATTTCTGGTTGCCCGAGAAGGTCCCGGTGTCCAACGACATCCCGTCCTGGGGCACGCTGACCGCGGGCGAAAAGCAGCTGACGATGCGGGTCTTCACCGGCCTCACCATGTTGGACACCATCCAAGGCACCGTCGGCGCGGTCAGCCTGATTCCCGACGCGCTGACCCCGCACGAGGAAGCGGTGTACACCAACATCGCGTTCATGGAATCGGTGCACGCCAAGAGCTACAGCCAGATCTTCTCCACGCTGTGCTCGACCGCCGAGATCGACGACGCGTTCCGCTGGTCGGAGGAGAACCCAAACCTGCAGCGCAAGGCTGAGATCGTGCTGCAGTACTACCGCGGCGACGAACCGCTCAAGCGCAAGGTGGCCTCCACGCTGCTGGAGAGCTTCCTGTTCTACTCCGGGTTCTATCTGCCGATGTACTGGTCGAGCCGGGCCAAGCTGACCAACACCGCCGACATGATCCGGCTGATCATTCGCGACGAGGCCGTGCACGGCTACTACATCGGCTACAAATTCCAGCGCGGCCTGGCACTGGTCGACGACGCCAAGCGCGCCGAGCTCAAGGACTACACCTACGAACTGCTGTTTGAGCTCTATGACAACGAGGTCGACTACACCCAGGATCTCTACGACGAGGTCGGGCTCACCGAGGACGTCAAAAAGTTCCTGCGCTACAACGCCAACAAGGCGCTGATGAACCTTGGCTACGAGGCGTTGTTCCCGCGCGACGAGACCGACGTGAATCCGGCGATCCTGTCGGCGCTGTCACCCAACGCCGACGAGAACCACGACTTCTTCTCGGGTTCGGGGTCGTCGTATGTGATCGGCAAGGCCGTCGTCACCGAGGACGAGGACTGGGACTTCTAAGAAGGCCGTAGCTGTGGCGGTTGCACCCAACTCTGCAACACTCGCCGTCCGATCAGCTGGCATCCGTGCGTCCGCGCCAATTGCCTTGCCGCAGAAGTGAATTCCTGGTTGCTGACGACAATGCTGCGGGTGCAGCCGTGGTGGCGTGCGCCGGACACCACCTGCTGGACAGCCGCGACGCCGACCGGTTTGCCGTATCGCTTGCATTGCACCGCCACATACCGGCCGTCCTTTTCGGCGATCAGGTCGACGCCATAGTCACCCACCGGCGGGGTGAAGGTGACCTGCCAGCCTGCCCTGTCGAGACGTGCGGCGACGTAACCCTCGAACTCGGCGCCGTCCATCGCATCGATCACGCGCACAGTGATTTCGCGACGTCCGCGGCGCGGCCATTCCTGGTTGGCCGACCACCCGACCATGACCTCGCACAGCACCACGAGAAAGAATGTGAGAACCCCTGTCTCGGGGTTACGCTCCATGATTCCGACGAACACCGCGACGATCAGTGGGATGGCGACAAGAGCCGCACTCATGCGGGACTTTTCGGGGGTACCGTCTGCACTTGCCGATGATAAAGAAGCGCGACGACAAGCGGGACTTCAAGCCCACGTGTGCGCGTCGTGAACGCAGTGTGAATAGTCTTCCCAGGACGCCTTCGCAAGTGGCGTCGTCGACCTCGCGTTCGGGACACTGAGCCGGTGACGAGAGACCATTCCGATAGCGCCCATCCCCACTTCTTTCGGTCGGTAATCCGCTGGCTGCAGGCCGGCTATCCCGAAGGCGTGCCCGGGCCTGATCGGGTCCCACTGTTCGCACTGCTGCGCAGCACGCCGCTGACCTCCGATCAGCTCAAAGAAGTGATCGCCAACCTCACAGCGCAGGGATCCCCCGCGGCGGCGGACGGCGTGATCGACGGCAACGAAATCGCTGAGCACATCGCCGAATTGACCCACCGCGACCCGGGGCCCGAGAACGTCCGGCGGGTGGCTGCCACGCTTGCCGCCGCGGGCTGGCCGCTGGCCGGCATCGACGTCAGCGAAGTGATTCCTGGCGACGAGGACGGCGAAGCGGCCGAAGAGGTGGCGGCGAAGCTACGGGTTATCTCACCGGGCTGAACACTTACAGCGTTGAGATGTCGATGACGAAGCGATAGCGCACGTCGCTGGCCAGGACGCGCTCGTAGGCTTCGTTGACGTAATCGGCTGCGATGACCTCGATTTCGGGCGTCACGTGGTGTTCGGCGCAGAAATCGAGCATCTCCTGGGTCTCGGCGATGCCGCCGATGTTCGACCCGGACAGGCTGCGCCGCGCCAGCGCGAGCGGGAACGCGGGCACTTCCATCGGATGCTCGGGAATGCCGAGTTCGACCAAGGTGCCGTCGACGTCGAGGAGGCCGAGGTACTGGCCGAGATTCAGGTTCGCCGAGACGGTGTTCAGGATCAGATCGAAGCTACCCCGCAATTTCTTGAACGTGTCGGAATCGGCGGTCGCGTAGTAATTGCTTGCGCCCAAACGCAATCCGTCTTCCATCTTCTTGAGGGATTGCGACAGCACGCTCACCTCACAACCCATCGCCGCGCCCAGCTTGACGCCCATGTGCCCCAGGCCGCCCAGGCCGACAATCGCCAGTCGGGTGTCGTGGCCGGCCTTCCAGTGCCGCAGCGGTGAGAACAGCGTAATGCCGGCGCACAGCAGCGGGGCGGCGGCATCCAACGGCAGCGACTCCGGGATGCGCACGACGAAGTTTTCGTTCACGACGACAGCCTGGCTGTAGCCGCCCTGGGTCGGGGTGCCGTCCTTGTCGATGGAGTTGTAGGTAAATGTGGCACCGGGCTTGCAGTACTGCTCGAGTCCGGCCGTGCAGCTACTGCACTGCCCGCACGAGTTCACCATGCAGCCGACACCGACGCGGTCGCCGACCTGGTGCTTGGTCACGTCGGAGCCGACGGCGGTGACCACGCCCGCGATCTCGTGGCCCGGCACGACCGGGTAATTCGGTACGCCCCATTCGGCTTTAACGGTGTGGATGTCGGAGTGGCAGATTCCGGCGAACTTGATCTCGATCGCCACGTCGTGGGGGCCGGGATCGCGGCGCTCGATCGTGGTCTTGGTCAGCGGTTCGGTAGCCGAGGTGGCGGCGTAGGCGGAAACGGTGCTCATCATCATCCTTTGGGATCTAGTTACGCTCCAATAAAGGTTAGTTAAGTTAACGGTCTCCGGCCAGTCGCTCGGGAGTTGCGCTGTCAGTTGATTGGGGCGTTGATCCAGCGCAGGTCATTGACGATGCCGCGGGCGGCGATGAGTCCTTCGCCGCCTTGCCAGATTTCGTCGTCGACGACGAAGATTCGGTTGTCGCGGTTGGCGCCGAGCCGGCGCCAGGGTGCGCTGTCCAGGACTGTGGCGGCGCGCTGGGCGGCCGCGGCCGAGGCGCATGACACATAGACGATGTCGGCATCGGCCGCGGAGAAGTCCGGATTCCTGGCCAGGTCGGTGTCGGTGGTGCCGAACTCCTTAAAGGGTTTGTCGGTGAACCGCTGCGCCGGGGGACGGTCCACCCCCACCGCGCTCAGCACGCTGGCCGGAAAGTTGTTGGCCCCGTAAACGCGCAGACTGCTGGTGGTCAGCTGCACCACCGACACCTGGAAGTGGGCCGCGTCGTGCTTGGCGCCGATATCGGTGGCGCGCTGGCGGAAACCGTTGAGCAGTGCGTCGGCGGCCGCGGCGCGACCCGTCGCGGCTCCGACGCCGCGCAGGTTGTCCTCCCAGGCTGCGCCGGGGGCTGCGGTGAACACCGTCGCAGCGATCGCCGCCAGCTGCGGATACAACGCCGGCGTCAACGCGACCGAGCCCAGGATCAAGTCCGGGCGGACTGCCGCGATGGCCTTCAAATCGGGTGCGTTGCGCGAACCGACGCCGGGCGCATCATGCACCACCTTCCCGAGGTAGGACGGCTGCGTCGACGAGCCGTCCGGCAAGGCCGCGGCGACCACCCGGGATTGCAGGCCCAGCGCACACAGCGAGTCGAGCTGGTCTCCGGAGAGCACCACGATGCGCTGCGGGTCGGCCGGCACCTGGGCTTCGTCGGGAACCACGCCCGCCGCGTTGCGGGCCAGTCGCGGGGGACCGGGGTCGGGCGCGGCGGCGTCGCGCGCGCACGATTCGTCGGCCTTGCGGTCGTTTCCCAGCACCCCTGCACCCGCGATCTGGGTAGTGGGCGTGACCATCGACCCCGGCGACGCCTCCGACGGCTTATCCGAACTGCACGCGCCACACGTCAGGACCAACGCCAGCATGGACACGGCGGCCACGCTGGTTCGGATGCCGCGGGATTGCACGCGTCCGACGTTAACATCCGGCCTGCTCAGACCCCGCTGTCGACGCCGCAGGAGCAAGCTCCCAGAATGATTACGACATCAATTACGACGGTTTGTAGGACCAGGCCTACCGGCAGGCGGAACGCGGGCTAAGCTTTCACCTAGCACTGTTGTGCGGCCATGTCCGGATGGATGTTTGGAGGATCTGTTGACAGCCGAAGCGCCCCCGCGGGGAGAACTCGAGGCAGTCCGTCCCTACCCGGCGCGAACCGGACCCAAGGGCAACTTGGTCTACAAGCTGATCACCACGACCGATCACAAGTTGATCGGCATCATGTACTGCGTCGCCTGCTTCATCTTCTTCATGATCGGCGGCTTGATGGCGCTGCTGATGCGGACGGAGCTCGCGGTACCTGGTCTGCAGTTCCTGTCGAATGAGCAGTACAACCAGCTGTTCACCATGCACGGCACGGCCATGCTGCTGTTCTATGCCACCCCGATCGTGTTCGGCTTCGCCAACCTGGTGCTGCCGCTGCAGATCGGTGCTCCCGACGTGGCCTTCCCGCGGCTGAACGCGTTCTCGTTCTGGCTGTTCCTGTTCGGGGCCACCCTCGCCCTCGCCGGATTCATCACGCCGGGCGGTGCCGCGGACTTCGGCTGGACCGCCTACACCCCGCTGACCGATGCGATTCACTCGCCCGGCCTCGGTGGTGACTTGTGGATCATGGGGATCGCGGTCGGTGGTCTGGGCACCATCCTGGGCGGGGTCAACATGATCACCACCGTGGTGTGCATGCGTGCTCCCGGCATGACGATGTTCCGGATGCCAATTTTTACCTGGAACATCCTGGTGACCTCGGTCCTGGTGCTGATCGCCTTCCCGCTGCTGACGGCGGCGCTGTTTGGTTTGGCCGCCGACCGCCACCTGGGTGCCCACATCTACGACCCGGCCAATGGCGGGGTGCTGTTGTGGCAGCACCTGTTCTGGTTCTTCGGACACCCGGAGGTCTACATCCTGGCCTTGCCGTTCTTCGGCGTGGTCTCGGAGATCTTCCCGGTGTTCTCGCGCAAACCGATCTTCGGCTACACCACGCTGGTTTACGCGACGCTGTCGATCGCAGCGCTGTCGGTTGCCGTGTGGGCGCACCACATGTTCGCCACCGGCGCCGTGCTGCTTCCCTTCTTCTCCTTCATGACCTTCCTCATCGCGGTTCCGACCGGCATCAAGTTCTTCAACTGGGTGGGCACGATGTGGAAGGGCCAGTTGACGTTTGAGACGCCGATGCTGTTCTCCGTCGGCTTCGTCGTAACGTTCCTGCTGGGTGGTCTCAGTGGGGTCCTGCTCGCTAGCCCGCCGCTGGACTTCCACGTCACGGACAGCTACTTCGTGATTGCGCACTTCCATTACGTGCTGTTCGGCACCATCGTGTTCTCGACGTATGCAGGCATCTACTTCTGGTTCCCGAAGATGACCGGCCGGCTGCTCGACGAGCGACTGGGCAAGGTGCACTTTTGGTTGACCTTCATCGGGTTCCACACCACGTTCCTGGTGCAGCACTGGGTAGGTGACCAGGGCATGCCGCGCCGCTACGCCGACTACCTGCCCACCGACGGCTTCACCACCCTGAACATCGTCTCCACCGTCGGGGCGTTCATTCTCGGCATCTCGATGTTCCCGTTCGTCTGGAACGTCTTCAAGAGCTGGCGCTACGGCGAGGTGGTGACCGTCGACGACCCGTGGGGTTACGGCAACTCGCTGGAGTGGGCGACCAGCTGCCCGCCGCCGCGGCACAACTTCACCGAACTGCCCCGGATCCGCTCGGAGCGTCCGGCTTTCGAGCTGCACTATCCGCACATGGTCGAGCGGCTGCGGGCCGAAGCCCATGTTGGGCGCAGTCACGGTCCGGCCGACGGCGATGTCACCAGAGCGGACGACATCAGCGTCCGTACCTGATGGCCCGTAGTGGGAACATTCGCGGGTGAGTAAGTCATCCAAGGCATCGGTGCTGATCACGGTGACCGGTGTCGACCAGCCCGGCGTCACGTCTGCGCTCTTCGAGGTTCTCGCCCGGCACAAAGTCGAGCTGCTCAACGTCGAACAGGTGGTGATCAGGTCGCGCCTGACGTTGGGCGTGTTGGTTTCCTGCCCGCCGGACCCCGTTCACGGCGATTTCGAGGGCACCGCGTTGCGCGACGACGTCGAAGCCGCCATCCGCGAGGTCGGCCTGGACGTCACGATCGAGCGCAGCGACGACGTGCCCGTCATTCGGGAACCGTCGACCCACACCATCGTCGTGCTGGGTCGCCCGATTACCGCCGGAGCCTTCGGCGCCCTGGCCAGGGAAGTGGCGGAATTGGGTGTCAACATCGACTTCATCCGCGGTGTTTCCGATTACCCGGTCACCGGCCTGGAGCTGCGGGTCTCGGTGCCGCCCGGCGGGTACGGCCCGCTGCAGAGCGCGCTGACCAAGGTGGCCGCTGACGAGCAGGTGGATGTGGCGCTCGAGGACTACGGCCTGGAGTGGCGCACCAAACGGCTGATCGTGTTCGACGTGGACTCCACCCTGGTCCAGGGCGAGGTCATCGAGATGCTGGCGGCCCGCGCCGGTGCCGAGGGCAAAGTAGCGGCGATCACCGAGGCCGCGATGCGAGGCGAGTTGGACTTCGCGGAGTCGCTGGAGCAGCGGGTCGCTACCCTCGCGGGCCTGCCCGCCTCGGTGATCGATGACGTAGCTGAGCAGCTTGAGCTGATGCCGGGCGCCCGGACCACACTACGCACGCTGCAACGCTTGGGTTTTCGCTGTGGCGTGGTGTCCGGAGGCTTTCGGCGCATCATCGAGCCGCTGGCCGAGGAACTCAAGCTGGACTTCGTGGCCGCCAACGAACTAGAGATCGTCGACGGCACGCTCACCGGTCGGGTGGTGGGGACGATCGTCGACCGAGCCGGCAAAGCCACCGCGCTGCGGGCGTTCGCGGAGACGTACGGGGTGCCGATGGAGCAGACCGTCGCGGTCGGTGACGGCGCCAACGACATTGACATGTTGGCCGCGGCGGGCATGGGCATTGCCTTCAACGCCAAGCCTGCGCTGCGCGAGGTGGCCGATGCATCGTTGAGCCATCCCTACCTGGACACCGTGCTGTTTCTGCTGGGTGTTACCCGCGGCGAGATCGAAGCCGCCGACGCGGTGGACGGTGTGGTTCGCAGGGTCGAAATCCCGGCCGAATAGTTGATCCGCGCGCGGCGTATCAGGCCGCGCTCACCTGGTCACTTGTGTCCGACGGACGCGACACCAATACCGAGCACGCCTGCCCACGATCGGCGCCGCGAACCCCACCGAGCCCGATCTACGGCTGGGGTGCGAGGAGGCTCGATGAGCCGCGCCAGCGCCACCTTCGGCGATTGAAAAGCTATGAACTATGTTTCATACTTGTTACAGGCGTGTTTCGTTGTTGTGCAATCCTTCGATCGCGCGAATCCCACCAATCCTTCAATGGCTTACAGAGTAGGAGGGTTACAAAGTGAGTACTTATGTGCGGCGTGGGGTCGGACTCGTCTTGGCGGGTCTAGCAATCACTACGGCCATGGTGGCTGCGCCTGCCCATCCGGCCCGCGCCTACCAACTGGACGGCACGGTGCGCCATGCCGCGACCGCAGCAAGCGATGCGCCGACGAACTTGCCGCCACTTCATAAACACTACGGAGCCATTGCCTACAGCCATGACGGCGCATCGGGCATTGCGCGGCGTCAGTTGTCCAAGCTGGGTGCGCAGCAGCAGGCACTGCAGCGATGCGGCGTCAGCACCTGCCGCGTGGTCAGCACCTTCACCCATTGCGGTGCGGTCGCCCATGACGGCGCGAATTATCATGGCGGGCTGGGTCTTTCACGCAGCGCTGCCGAGGCGCACGCAATGAGTCGGCTAGGTGGCGGATGGATCGTCGACTGGGCCTGCAACTAGAACGGTCGGTCATGCTCGCAATGGCAACTTGTACTGGCCGGCGGCGTGCCGGTTCGAATTTGCCCCACCTTTTGGGCGGGCCGTGCGGGCGTGTGCGAGCCGGCGGTCGCGGCGTGTCGCACAGGTGGGGCCAAGTCAGACCGTCACACCAATACCCGCCGCCTCACAGGTGGGGCCACTTCAAGCCGTCCTCGTGGGGTGGAGGCTCAAGTGATCATCGAAGACTGGGAGGTGCGACTACTGCTACTTCTTACAACGCCAACCGGCCCCACTCCGCCCACCGCAGGGCGCACCCCAACCTGGCTCTACAGCACGGGGCGATCCTCGGTCTTTGGGCGGGGCCATCCTGAAGTTTCGCTGCTGGTGCTGGACGCTGCGGTGAGCGCCTTCGACTCCTGCAATCGTCCCGCCCAATGCACGTAACCCAGTTTGAACATGTGGCCGGGTATCCAGGCAGAGAGTTCACTTCCGGTGACGGCAACACAATGCGAACCCGTCTTAGGACGGCTCAATAGAACGGAACCCCTTCACATGTTCACCGGCATCTTTCCCAAGATGGGTGTCGTAACTACAGGCACCGCTTTCCTCCTCGGCGCCGCCATCCTTCGCGTCGGCGCAGCAGTAGCAGACCCAAACCAGGATCAGGAGTTTCTGGCAGCACTCGACAGAGAGGGCGTCTCCGCTTTGGAAAACGTGCCAAGCGTGATTGCCGCCGCCCACCGAGTCTGTCGCGAACTTGACGGCGGCATCCCGGCGGATGAAGTCGTCAATCGTATGACCACCTTTGCGAACGGTCACGAACCCAGTGGGAATTTATACCCTCGCGAACGCCTCACGCGCACCTTCACACGCTTCGTATCTGTGGCGGTGGAAGTCTACTGTCCCCGCCATCAGGGCAAGGTGGCTTCCGTGGCAAATGCCTTGCCGGGAGCGAATAACACCGCGCACCCCATTGCCGCGTATAACACAGTTGTATCCGGAAGTGGTGTTCGCGACCGGCGCCCTGTCTCTGCGCTCATCGATGAGCCGGGGTTGATGCTGGGACGGGTGGACGCCCATGTGGTCCGCCTGCCAGGCTCCACCGTCGTCGCCATATTCCCCGCTTGGCACGACTGGGTTGATCGATCGGACGACAACACAGCTAGCCCAATCCCCGCGTTGCCCATCGACGGGTTTGCCGCGGGGGAGACCATCGCACCGGCGCCGCCGCAAGTTCCAACACCGCTGCCACCGCCGGCGAACATCCTCATGCCACCACGGGCGCCTGCGCCGGCGCGACAGCAGCAGCCACCGCCACCTCCGCAGCAGCCACCGTCACCTCCGCAGCAGCCGCCGCCGCCTCCGCAGCAGCCGCCGCCGCCTCCGGAGCAGCCCCCGCCACCTCCGGAGCAGCCACCACAACAGATGCAGCCACCAGCTGCCGCTCCTCAGCCGGGTGCTGGCGGTGGCGGCGGCGGGCTTGGCGGCAGCGGCGGTGGCGGCGGTGGAGGTAGTGGAGGTAGCGGCGGCGGACTCGGTGGTGGCGACCAGGCAGGGCCAGCATCGCCGGGACCCATGCCGCCGGGCGTTATCAGGGTCCTACCGTGAGACACGGCAGGACAGCAGACCCAGCGAACGGGCACCGTTGAATCGGCGCCCGGTGTTGACGCGTGTGCCGCGAAGTCGGGGACGTCGAGTAGGCGCCGTTTAGCGGAAGAGTCGTGCTGCGGGAGTTCGGGCAGGAAAACTAAAGCCCTAGCACGGAGACGCCGTTGAGACGCCGAGATCGCCTGCCGCTGAGCGCATTCGCTCGTCGTATGGGATGACCGTGCGCAATGAGTCGCCAGCTCGCTGTGCAGCGACGAGGTGTATAGCGTCGAGGCTCCGCAGGCGCAACGGCATTAAGACGCCCACGTCGTCGAGCAGCTGTCGGGTCAGCATGACAATGTCCAGTTTTGCAAGGTGGTCTCGGGCGCCAGCGATGGCCTGAGCTCCGTTGGGTGCGACTGCGCGTATCAGCTCGGTGCCGGCCAGAGCCGATGAGAACGAGCTGTCGTCGGCGCATGAGCCCAGAAAGTGCTTGTGTGCCCGCGATTCACCTCCGCGACAACAAGTTTGACCAAGGCGGAGGTATCCGAATAGATCCGTACGGGCTAGCGCTCGTCGCGCCGGAGCCGCGCAAGCGTCTCAGAGGCGCTGTGCGTATACGCGGCGGGTTCGAGGTCTTCGGAGTTCAGTAAACGCCCACCTTGACAACGTCACCCGCGTTAATGAGGTCCTCCCGGGAACGCTCGTGATGGGTGCCACGCGCCACGGGATGACCGTGTAGCTGGCCGCGGGGTAACGCGACCCGGCAGTCGTCGCGGCGGTGGGGTACGGCACGATGTCTGAGTGCCCGAAACCGGCTCGCTCGAGGCCGACCCCGACCTGCTGATCGACTTCAGAACCGTGTCACTGTGTCGTGGCGGACGCACCCTGGTAGGCCCCATCGACTGGGCCGTCGAACTCGACGAGCGCTGGGTGATCATCGGCCCCAACGGCGCCGGCAAGACCTCGCTGCTGCGCATCGCGGCTGCCTCCGAACACCCGACCAGTGGGACGGCGTTTGTGCTGGGCGAACGGTTGGGTCGGGTCGACGTCAGCGAGTTGCGGTCCCGGATCGGTCTGAGTTCCTCCGCGCTGGCCCAGCGCATACCGTCCGACGAAGTGGTGCGCGACCTCGTGGTGTCGGCCGGCTACTCGGTGCTGGGTCGCTGGCGCGAGCCCTACGAGGACATCGACTACCGCCGCGCAATCGACATGCTGGAAAGCCTGGGAGCCGAGCACCTGGCCGATCGCATTTACGGAACGCTGTCCGAGGGTGAGCGCAAACGGGTGCTGATCGCGCGGGCGTTGATGACCGATCCCGAACTGCTGCTGCTTGACGAACCCGCCGCCGGCCTGGATTTGGGCGGCCGCGAGGAACTGGTGGCCCGGCTGGCCGATCTGGCCGCCGACCCCGATGCGCCGGCCCTGGTGCTGGTCACCCACCACGTCGAGGAGGTGCCACCCGGATTCAGCCACTGCCTGTTGCTGTCGGAGGGCCAGGTCGTCGCATCTGGCCTGCTGCCCGACGTGCTGACCGCCGAGAATCTCTCCATGGCGTTCGGGCAGCGGATCGCGCTGGATGTGGTCGACGGGCGCTACTTCGCCCGTCGGGTTCGCACCCGCGCAGCTCATCGGAGGCGCCCATGAACGAACCGCACGTGCCGCTAACGCCGCGCCCGGCCGCAACGGTGATGCTGGTCCGCGACGCGCCTGGGGGCCTGAACATCTTCCTGATGCGCCGCCACTCCGCCATGGAGTTCGCCCCCGGCGTCATCGTGTTCCCCGGCGGCGGAGTCGACGACCGCGACCGCAATGCCGATATCGCGTGGGCGGGACCGCCACCGGACTGGTGGGCGCAGCGGTTCGGCATCGAAACCGACCTGGCCGTAGCCCTGGTGTGCTCCGCAGCCCGGGAAACCTTCGAGGAATCGGGCGTGCTGTTCGCCGGACCGGCCGACCAGGCCGTATCGGCGCAGGACAGTATCGTCAGCGACGCGTCGGTGTACCGCGAGTCCCGGCACGCGCTGGCCGACCGCACCTTGTCCTTCGCGGACTTTCTGCGCAGCGAGAAGCTGGTGCTTCGCTCCGATCTGCTGCGGCCGTGGGCGAACTGGGTCACTCCGGAGGCCGAGCGGACGCGTCGCTATGACACCTACTTCTTCGTCGCGGCCCTCCCCGAGGGCCAGCGCGCCGACGGCGAAAACACCGAATCCGATCTTTCCGGGTGGGCATCGCCGCAGGCTGCGATCGCCGACTTCGAAGCCGGCCGCAATGTTCTGCTGCCGCCGACCTGGACGCAGCTGGACTCACTCGCCGGCCGCAGCGTCGCCGAGGTGCTGGCCGTCGAGCGTCAGATCGTGCCGGTGCAGCCACTGTTGGAAAAGCGGGGCGACAACTGGGTTTTCGAGTTCTTCGATTCCGACCGCTACCACCGCGCCCGCGAAGCCGGCGGATCGATGCAGTGGCCCCTGGGGCTGCCCAAGTGAGTGAGTTCGTGAGCGTCGTGGTCAGCGACGGCTCACAGGACGCCGGCCTGGCCATGCTGCTGCTCTCGCGACCACCCACCAACGCGATGACCCGGCAGGTCTATCGGGAAATCACCGCCGCCGCACACGAGTTAGGTCGGCGCGACGATGTCGCCGCGGTGATCCTGTTCGGTGGTCACGAGATTTTCTCCGCCGGCGACGACATGCCGGAACTACGGACACTCAACGCTGCCGAGGCCGGCACCGCGGCCCGGGTCCGGCGCGAGGCCGTCGACGCGGTGGCCGCCATCCCGAAACCCACCGTGGCAGCGATCACCGGATACGCCCTGGGCGCGGGGCTCACGCTGGCGTTGGCCACCGACTGGCGGGTCAGTGGCGACAACGTGAAATTCGGCGCGACCGAGATCCTCGCCGGCCTGGTGCCCGGGGGCGGCGGAATGGCTCGGCTGACCCGCACGGTCGGGCCGAGCAGGGCCAAGGAGCTGGTGTACAGCGGTCGCTTTTTCGACGCCGAGGAGGCGTTGACGCTCGGGCTGATCGACGACATGGTGGCTCCCGACGACGTCTACGACGCCGCGGCCGCGTGGGCGAGGCGCTTCCTGGACGGTCCGCGGGCCGCGCTTGCGGCCGCAAAGGTGGGAATCAACAACGTGTACGACGGATCCGAAGGCGAACGCCACGCCGCCGAAGACCGCCGCTACGTCGAGGTGTTCGCCGCTGGTCAGGACGGTGACGCGGACGGTGGTCGGGGCGGCGGTTAGGCTGCCCTGCATGACGAGGAGTTCTGAAATCCCCGCCGACACGGCGCCCAACCCGCATGCCACCGCCGAACAGGTGGAGGCGGCCCGGCACGACAGCAAGCTCGCGCAGGTGCTCTACCACGACTGGGAAGCCGAGAGCTACGACGACAAGTGGTCCATCTCATACGACCAGCGGTGCATCGATTACGCCCGCGGCCGCTTCGACGCCATCGTGCCCGACGAGGTAGTTCGCGACCTGCCGTATGACCGCGCGCTGGAACTGGGCTGCGGTACCGGCTTCTTCCTGCTCAACCTGATTCAGGCCGGGGTGGCCCGGCGCGGATCGGTCACCGACCTGTCGCCCGGCATGGTCAAGGTCGCCACCCGCAACGGGCAATCGCTGGGCCTGGACATCGACGGCCGGGTCGCCGACGCTGAAGGCATCCCGTACGACGACAACACCTTCGACCTGGTGGTCGGGCACGCCGTGCTGCACCACATCCCCGACGTCGAGCTGTCCCTGCGCGAGGTACTCCGCGTCCTCAAGCCCGGTGGCCGGTTCGTGTTCGCCGGGGAGCCGACCACCGTCGGCAACGGCTATGCACGAGCGCTGGCGGACCTGACATGGAACGTCACCATCCGTGCGGTGAAGCTGCCCGGACTCGGCAGTTGGCGCCGCCCACAAGCCGAGATCGACGAAAACTCGCGGGCCGCGGCCCTGGAATGGATCGTTGACCTGCACACGTTCGATCCCAAAGACCTGGAGCGGATGGCCGCCAATGCCGGCGCGGTGCAGGTGCGCACAGCCAGCGAGGAATTCACTGCCGCCATGCTTGGCTGGCCGGTCCGTACCTTCGAGTCGACGGTGCCGCCCGGGAAGCTGGGCTGGGGCTGGGCGAAGTTCGCGTTCAATGGCTGGAAGGCGCTGAGCTGGGTGGACGCCAACGTCTGGCGACACGTCGCACCGAAGGGCTGGTTCTACAACGTGATGGTCACCGGGGTCAAGCCCTCCTGAGTGTCATCACCAGCGACGACGTCGAGTACCTGCGCTCGGAGCCGGGTGCTGAGGCGCTGACGGCCGTCGCTGAGTTGGAGTTGAGCGCCAGCACCCGGATCGCCGACATTGCCGCGGCGCGCGCCCGGTTCGGTGAGCGCGCTCCGGTGCTGGTAGAGACGACGCTGCTGCGTCGCAAGGCCGCCGAAAAGCTGGGCGAACTCGGTGATGTGTCGGGCTGGCTGTTCACCGACGAAGCGCTGCAGCAGGCCACCGCGGCACGCGTGGCCCTACACCGTGCGGGCCGGCTGGCCGGGCGGGTCGTGCACGACGCGACCTGTTCAATCGGCACCGAGTTGGCCGCCTTGAATGGCCGCGCGGAGCGGGTGGTCGGCAGCGACATCGACCCGGTCCGGCTGGCGATGGCGCGCCACAACCTGGGTTCCGCCGCGCTCCTGTGCCGAGCCGACGCCCTGAATCCACCGACACGCGACGCCGTCGTGATCGTCGACCCGGCACGGCGCAGCGGCGGCCGTCGCCGCTTCAGCCCGGCCGAATACCAGCCCGCGTTGGGCCCGTTGCTGGCTGCCTACCGCGGTCGCGACCTCGCGGTAAAGTGTGCCCCCGGAATCGATTTCGCTGAAGTCGCACGCCTTGGGTTTGACGGGGAGATCGAGGTGACGTCCTACCGAGGCTCGGTCCGAGAGGCGTGCTTGTGGTCGGGCGGGCTGTCCCAATCGGGTGTGCACCGACGTGCGACTGTCCTGGATCGCGGTGAACAGCTCACCTCAGCCGATTCGGACGACTGTGCGGTGGGTCCGGCGGGGCGGTGGATCGTCGATCCCGACGGCGCCGTGGTGCGGGCCGGGCTGGTGCGTCACTACGGCGCCCGGCACGGGCTGTGGCAGCTTGACCCCGCCATCGCCTACCTGTCGGGTGATCGGTTGCCGCCCGGAGTACGTGGCTTCGAAGTGCTCGAGCAGTTGGCGTTCGATGAACGGCGGTTGCGCCAGGCCCTGACGGCACTGGACTGTGGGGTGCTGGAAATCCTGGTCCGCGGGGTGCAGGTGGACCCTGAAACCCTGCGTCGACGACTGCGGTTGCGCGGCGGCAGGGCCCTGTCGGTGGTGATCGCCCGGATGGGTCGCAGCGGCGCGAAGACCGCGAGTCACGCGGTGGCCTACGTTTGTCGTCCGTCACGGTAACGCCGGGTACGCTGACGGCGATACCTCATAGGGCGGATTCACGCCACTTCGGGGGGCAAGGACTGAGTGCAGGGGCAGACGACGATGCGTTATCTGATAGCGGCCGCGGCGCTGGCCGCCGCCGCCCTGCTGAGCTGGCCGGCCAATGCCGCGCCGCCGTCGTGCGCCGCTTTGGGGGGCTCGATCGAGGCCGCCCAGATCTGCCACATCCATCAATCCGGCGCCACCTACACGCTGGATATGACGTTCCCCATGGACTACCCCGACGAACAGGCGTTGACCGACTACATCACGCAGAACCGCGACGGCTTCGTCAATGTCGCGCAGGGTTCTGGACGACGTGACCAGCCGTATCAGATGGACGCCACCAACGAGCAACGCAGCTCCGGACAGCCACCCCGCGGCACGCGCAGCGTGGTGATGAAGTTCTTCCAGGATCTCGGCGGCGCCCGTCCCTCCAACTGGTACAAGGCCTTCAACTACAACCTCGGGACCAAGCAACCCATCACATTCGACACATTGTTCGCCCCCAACACCAACGCGCTGGACACCATCTTCCCGATCGTGCAGCGCGAACTGGAACACCAGACCGGGCTGGGTTCGATCTCACCCGGTGCGGGTCGTGACCCAACGAACTACCAAAACTTCGCCATCACCGACGACGCGCTGATCTTCTACTTCGCCCAAGGCGAACTGCTGCCGTCATTCGCCGGCGCCACCGCGGTCCAGGTGCCCCGCAGCTCGATCCCGCCGCTGGCCATCTAACGGGCTACTCCGGGTCGAAGCTGTAGACCTGGCCGTCGCTCGTGGCGACCACCACTCGACGGTCCTTGCCCACCGATACTCCCAGGGGAGACCCGGTGGCCGCTTGGAGTGGATAGCTGTTGATGGTGTGTCCGTTCTCCGGGTCGAATACCAGCAGGGACATCCCGGCGGCCACCGTATAGCCGACACCGCTGCCGGCCACCGACGAAGTCGACAGCGGGGTGATGTCATCGCGTCGCCAGGCCTCCTCGGCGTGATCGCCCGCATCACGGTAGGCGGTCAGCCGGGCATCGGGGCCACCGCCGCACACGATCAGCCCCTGCGGCGTGACCGAGGGCGGCGTCTGGCCCGAAAAGCCAAGCGGCACAGACCATTTCATTTTGCCGTCGGCGGCGTGCAATGCCCACAGCCGTTGGTCGCGGCCGTTGACGTAGATAGTGGTTCCGTCGGCGGACAATACCGGGCTGGCAAGCACACCGGCGCCGACGGCGTCGCTCGTCCACTCCCTGGACAGCTGCCCCCCGCGGTATTTCAGTCCGACCAGACCCGCTGCGGGGGCCCCCGGCTGCCACACGCTGATCACCACCGTCCCGCTGGCCGCTGAAAACGCCGGTGCGGCCGCTACCGGGCAGCCCGCGCGCGCCGGCGCACAGTCGACCAACCCACGGGTCGCGTCGGCCGGGTCGACGCCTTCCACCAGATCCAGGGCGGTGCCAACCACGGCGCCGCGGTGGGTGTCGAACACCAGCACCTGCCCCAGGTGCGTACTGACCAGGAGATGGCCGTCCCCTAGGAAACGTGGGGTGGTCGGCATGCCGATCACCGGCTCCCGCCATCGCGTCCACTGAGTCGGCGGAAACGAGATGATCGCACCAGGCTGCCCGACATACAGGTTGTCGAAGCCGTCGAACAACGGGCCGCCGAAACCGCCGCCCTGCACCAGGCGAGTGCACCAGCGTTGTCGCCCGTTCCCGATTTCCCATTCCATGAAAGAGCAGCCGCCCGGTGTCTGTGCGTTGAGCGCCAGGTACCCGCGCGCGCCCAGCGCGGGTCCGGCCGCCAGACTCCCTTTTGCTGACCGCGTCCACCGCAGGACGAGCTTTCCCGCCCCGGTCGTGGTGCTGTAGCTGCTGTTGGCGGCGTCGCCGTACTGCGCCGGCCAGCCCGGTGCAGGAGCCGCATCCACCCAGGAGTCCGTATTACCGCAACCGCCGATCCCGAGGGTGAGAAAGGCTACCAGAACAGGCGTCAGGAGACGTCGCGCGAGCACTCTGTCCTTTCGAGGTCCATTCCAGTCCGCAGCTATGAGCGATCGAGTACACGTGAGGGTAACTCGTCGGACCTGCCCGGCAGCCGGTTGCCCGACTCCACAAGCCCGTCGTTTCTGCGCGCACCGTCGTCGGTAGGCTTTCGGCACATGACGAGCATGTGGGGTGCTCCGCTCCATCGCAGGTGGCGCGGAGGGCGACTCAGAGACCCTCGCCAGGCGAAGTTCTTGACAGTGGCTTCGCTGAAGTGGGTGCTGCGCAACCGCGCATACACACCGTGGTATCTGGTGCGATATTGGCGGTTGTTGAAGTTCAAGCTGCAAAACCCGCACATCATCACCCGCGGCATGGTGTTTCTGGGCAAGGGTGTCGAGATCCACTGCACACCGGAATTGGCGCAGCTGGAAATCGGCCGCTGGGTGCACATCGGGGACAAGAACACCATCCGTGCGCACGAGGGGTCGTTGCGGTTCGGCGACAAGGTGGTGCTGGGCCGCGACAACGTCATCAACTGCTACCTCGACGTCGAGCTCGGCGACTCGGCGCTGATGGCCGACTGGTGCTACGTCTGCGATTTCGACCACCGGATGGACGACATCACGCTGCCGATCAAAGATCAGGGAATCATCAAGTCGCCGGTGCGGATCGGGCCCGACACCTGGATCGGGGTGAAGGTATCGGTGCTGCGTGGTACGTCGGTCGGCCGGGGTTGCGTGTTGGGGTCGCACGCCGTGGTCCGAGGCGTCATCCCGGACTATTCGATTGCCGTCGGCGCGCCGGCCAAGGTGGTCAAGAACCGCAAGCTGTCCTGGGAGACGTCAGCCGCGCAACGCGCCGAGCTGGCCGCTGCGCTTGCTGATATCGAGCGCAAGAAGGCCGCCCAGTGACGACGAGCTGATGGCCCATGAGTGACGGCTCCTGAAAGCCGCTATGTAGCAGCAACACGACGGAGCGAGCCAAAGCGTGCCGGTTACAACCGGCAACTGAGAGTGATCCCGCCGCTGGCGCGGGCGCGCTTCTGGCTCACCTTTCATGTGCTCCGATCTGGTCCGCCCGTGTGAGTCAAGGGTTTCCGTTGCGGCCACCAGCTCGCTTCGCGCAGCAGTGTGGCGATCGTGGGAACCGTGAGCGTGCGAACGACGAAGGTGTCCAGCAGTAGGCCGCAGCCAATGATGAATCCGGCTTGAATCATGATCGCGATGGAGCCGACCATGAGGCCGAACATGCTGGCGGCAAAGATGAGTCCGGCTGAAGTGATGACTGAGCCGGTGTTTGCGACGGTTCGCAGAACCCCGACGCGAATGTTGTGGGCGGATTCTTCGCGTAGCCGGGAGACGAGCAGCATGTTGTAGTCGGCGCCGACGGCGACCAGGATGATGAACGCCAGAAGGGGTACCGGCCAAGCGATCTCCTTGCCGAGACCATATTGGAAGACGAGGGTTCCCAGTCCGAGGGCGGCGCCGTAGTTGAGCACGACGGTACCGAGCAGGTAAAGCGGGGCTACCAGGGCGCGCAACAGTACGACCAAGATAAGGCCGACGATGACGAGGGTCGCGATGGCCAGCTGATGAAAGTCGGCGTCGAGCAAGCGTTGGATGTCGGAGTTGACGGCGGGGAATCCAGCCATCGACACCGTGGCGTGGGCCAGCGAGGTGTTGGGCCGTGCGGAATTGGCAACATCGACGATCTTGTGGGCGAGGTTCATCGCGTCGCTGCTGTAGGGGTCATAACTGGACTCGATGGCGAAACGCGCGGTCTTGCCATCCGCGGACAGGAAACGCTTTGCCATATCGGCGAACTGGCGGTTATCGAAGGCATCGATGGGAAGGTAGAAGCCACTAGAGTTGTCCGACCCGGCGCTGGCCCGTGCGGAATTCTGCAGTTGGGCAGCGATTCGACTCATGCCGGCAAGCATTTCGATGTTGCTGTCGGCAAGGGTGTGCACGCCGGCGGCTAGGGCCTGTGCGCCGGAGGCGAGTCGGCTGATGCCACTTTGGAGCCGGTGTATGTTGCCTGCCACGTCGGCGGGGTCGCCGAGTGCTCCGAAAGCCTTGTCCAGTGCGGCGATTGCGTTTTGGACCTCGGCAACGGTGCCGGCCGCGGTGTCGCGGCCGGGCTGGTAATAGTCGCCGAGGTTGGCGAGCTGGCTGAAGACGCCGGAATTGCGCAGAGTCACCAGGATTTGCACCTGGTCGCGGAGTTGTGCGCATTCGGGTGTGGTCGCACACCATGGGGAGGCGTTGAGCGCGCCCACGAGCGGGTCGATGGCGGCGATTGCGTTTTCGGCTTGGTTGGCTTGCTGGCGCAGCCCCGGACCGGTTCGGATGGCTTGGTCGACAGCTGGGGCGGTCGCCGAAAGCTGCTGCAGCAGTGGACGGAACCGCTGGCCACGGGATCCGGTGGACTGGGCTTGAGTGAGGATGCCGGTCAGCGGTGTCAACGCGGTGCGCACTGTGGTGTCCAGTTGCGCGAGACCGCTGGCGAGTTGGTCGGCGCCGTGGGTGAGTTTGGCCAGGTCATCCTTGCGGGCGTCGCCCTCGGCGACCGCGCCGGCCATCTTGTTGCCGATCTGGCCGTTTTGCCAGGCAAGTTGAGCCTGGTCCAGGCGTGCACCGGTGGGCCGGGTGACTCCGGAGACCTCGGTGACGCCCGGCAACTGTGACACTCGCGACGCCATTTCATCGAGGTCGGCCAGGGCCTTGCTGGTGCGCATGTCGGTGGGCGATTCGACGAGCAGGAATTCGGTGATGATGGCGTCTTTGCGAAAGTGCCTGTCCAGCAGCCGGTAACCCTCATTGCTGGCGGTGCTGGCCGGTTGCCCTTGGCGATCGTCGTAGCTGACGCGCATGGTCAGCGCGACAGCTGCGAGGCCTAATACCAGCGCCAAGCTCGCCGCCAGCAGCGGAACGGGTCGCCGCACCACGGCCACGGCGATCCAGTTCCAGTAGCGGCGCGTGCGGTCGGCTTTGGGTTCACCGATGCCTCGTTTGGCAGCCAGCGCCAACACCGGGGGAAATAGGGTCACCGTGGCCGCAAATCCGACTAAGACAGCGATTGCGCATGCGGGGCCCAACGCGGCGAACACGCTCAACTTGGCGAATACCATGGCCAGAAACGCAAGCGCCACGGTGGCAGCCGAGGCCAAAATCACGCGCCCGATGGTGGCGGTCGCATTGATTACCGACAGATCGGGCGGAACCTGTTGCCGTCGCTGCTCGTGATATCGACTGATCAAAAACACCGAATAGTCGGTGCCAGCACCCAGCAAGATCACCGTCATGAACGCGATGGTGAACTGCGACACCGGCATGCCCGATTCGCCCAACGCCGACAGCACTCCGCGCCCCACCGCCAGACTGACGCCGATGACCAGCAGCGGCAGCAAGGCGGTAAACACCGACCGATACACGACCAGCAAGATCACCGCGATCAAGCCCGCCGTCGCGACCGAGATGACCACCAAATCTTCCTCGGCCGAGGCGATTTGATCACGGAAGGTGGCCGGGGGGCCGGTGACGCGAACATTCGTGCCTGAGCCGCTAAATGCCTTGGCGGCGATCGTGCGGACCGCCTCGACCGATTCGGCAGCATTGAGATCGCCCAGCGTTCCGGCCACCCCGACCGGCACGTACCAGGCTTTGCCGTCCTGGCTGACTGCGCGGCCGGCAGTGACCGGGTCGGCCAACAAGTCCTGAACCAGGCGCACATGCTCCGAATCGGCGCGCAGCCGCGAAATCATCGCGTCGTAGCGCTGGCGCACCGGCGCAGTCAGGCCCGCCGGATTCTCCATCGCGACAAATATCGTCGTTTTGGACCCCTGCTCGCCGAACGCAGCACCCATGCGGTGAATCGTCTGAAGCGATGGCGCATCGCGTGGTATGAGATTCACCGACTGCTGTTCCACAACGGTTTCCAGCTGCGGGAACAACACCGCCAGGGCGCCCGCGGTCAGCACCCACACGCCGATGACCAGCACCTTATGCCGGATACTGAAACCCGCCAAGCGCGCTAGCCGATCGCTGTAGGCACCCTCACCGCCCGCAACCTTCTGAAGTCGCTCCCGAACAGGGCGACTCAAGGTCGCCACACCGGACGAAACCCACCCGTTGTCTGCCATCCCCCGGCCCCACTGCATCGAAAGATACGAACGGTATCGCAACGGCACTACGAGTACCCTTTTACGTGATCGGCGAAACCGCCATCGACGTGCGCAGCTCTGCCGTCGCCGCCGCCCGGCCCGGCCGCTCGGGCCGAGACCAACGCGCCGTCGGCGGTCCGGCATTCCGGTTCAGCGGCACGTAATCCCTTTGCGCACCGTCGGTTTCGCAATGACGAGGTACCGACACTGAAAGAGTGACCGTTTCATGAACGGCGCAGGCGAAATGCCAGCCTGGACGTCAACCTGATCGGCTCGTCGCGCACGTGGTCATGCATTTCCCGGTGCATCAGCTCATCATCCAGGTATGAGCAGGAGCGAGCCGGGTAATGGCGTGGACGCGAGCGGCCTTCGTCGACCGGCGGCGTGCGGTGGATGTGACTGGTAATCGTGCGGTGGGCGAGCTTCAGATCGCGTACCGCACGCGTCCACAGGCGAGTTTTGGTTAACCCAAGCGGCACATTCATCGCAGACCGCCGTCCATCGCCTGCGCAATTCCCGTCACACAAGTCAGGAAAGCTCCTTCAAACCGTTGCCTGATCATCAATCCCCCTTCGGCGTAAAAACTCCTACGTCAAGTGTACTCATAGTAGCGCTACGCTACTACTAGTAGCTTTAGTGGGAGCGGCTGGATCACTTGACCTATGCAGCCGTGACTCGGTGCGGTCCAGGCACATGCGGTTTACGGTGACTAGATGCAGCGCGACACCCTGGTTTTCCCGGTCGACGACGACGACGACATCGACCCGCGCCGGCTGCGCTCCCGAACCCGACTGTTGGATGCGGCCACTAAACTCCTGAACGCCGGCGGCATCGAAGCCGTCACCGTCGACGCGGTCACCAAAGCCTCCAAAGTCGCGCGCACGACCCTGTATCGCCACTTCACCAGCTCCACTCACCTGCTAGCCGCCACATTTGAAACGTTGCTGCCGCAGGTCCACCCTCCGCCGGAATCGGGATCGTTGCGCGACCAACTCATCGAACTGTTGAGCCGGCAGGCCACGCTGTTCCAGGAGGCACCGCTGCACGTCACCACCCTGGCCTGGGTCGCGCTTGGCCCAACACCAAACGGCGCCCAGGAAACCCACGACCGGCACGCGCTGCGCGCACGGATCATCGACCAGTATCGCCAGCCGTTCGATGCCTTGTTGCAAAGTCCCGGAGCCCGTGCCGACCTCGACGATTTCGACCCGGAGCTGATCCTGTGTCAACTCGTCGGGCCAGTGGCGTTCGCCCGACTCACCGGGCTGCGTGCCATCGATCGTCAAGACTGTGAACGCATCGTCGATGACTTCCTCGCCGCGCACCGCCGCCAGGCGGACGGACCCGCTCAACCGTCCGTGGCGCGCAAACGTCCGTCCCGCCGCAACCGCTCCGACTAACCTGCAGCGCGGCTAACTCGGCGACCACGAGATCGGCAACGACAGATAGCCTCGGATGGGGCCCGACCGCAGGCGCCGCGCGCGCGCCAGGTCGACCTCCCAATCGGGCATACGGGCCAGCAGGGCACGCAACGCGATCCGGGCCTCCATCCGTGCTAGCGACGCACCGAGACAGAAGTGAACGCCTCGACCGAACGCCACTTGGTGTTCGGGTTTGCGCCCGATGTCAAACAGGTCGGGATCGGCAAACACACGTTCGTCGCGATTAGCCGAGCCGAACAACAACAGCACCGAATCACCGGCACACATCGTGACACCATGCAGTGTGACGTCGCGGGTCAACGTACGCGAAAGGCCTTGCGCTGGTGAGTCATATCTGAGCAGCTCCTCAACAGCTGCCCCCAGCAGGCTCTCATCTCCAGTCAGCCGGTGGCGGGTCTGGCGATAGTCGGCCAGTACCACCGCGGAGTTTGCCAGCAGATTAGTCGTCGTCTCATGACCGGCGACCAGCAGCAGCAGGCAAAAGCCCAACAATTCGTCGTCATTGAGGTGCCGTCCGTCGATCTCGGCACATACCAACGCAGACATCAAATCGTCGCGCGGCTGGCCGCGGCGGTCGGCGAGGAACTCGGTGAAGTAGCCGTAGATCGCGGCCGCGGCCGCCAAAGCCTCGCCTGTTTCGCCGCGGGTGGGATTGGACTGCACCAGCGCATTCGACCATTGCTGAAATTGGGTACGGTCCTCCCGCGGCACACCGAGCAAGTCTGCGATCACCATTGCTGGTAGTACCGCTGCGAAGTCGGCGACGAAATCGGCCGAGCCTGCGCCCTGAATCAGGCAAGCCGTCAATTGATCTGCGAGTTCCTCGATCCCGGTCGTCAGCGCCGCGATTCGTCGCGGGGTGAAGGCCTTGCTCACCAACGCCCGCAACTGGTCATGTCGCGGAGGATCCATCAAGATCATCATCGGCAGCAGCGATTCGCGAAAAGTCGAGCCCGGCGGAGTCGGAAATACTCCGTCGACCGACGAGTAGCTGTGATGATCAAGCAGCGCGCAGACGACATCTGTGTGGCGACTAAGTACCCAGGTGTTGGTATCGGCGGCGTGATAGACCGGTGCCGCGTCGCGTAGCTGCCGGTAGACGGGGTAGGGGTCGTCCTGAATGTCCGTGTCAAAGGGATCGTAGCGAAGTTTTACCGTCGACATGTCGACTCCTGCCACATTGCAGAACACTGGTTTAGACTGATAGTCTAAACCGAGGGGAGGTCTTTATGCGAAAGATTCCCGCTCAGATTTCCGCCCGGTTGCCGGCTGCAGCCGAACTCTTTGCCCAGCGCGGGCTCAACGACACAAAGATCGAAGACGTGGCCGCGTCCACGGGCATCGCCAAGGCCACGCTCTACTACTACTTCGCCGGCAAAGAAGAGATACTCGCGTTCCTGCTCGAAGACGCCCTGCAGCACGTCGCGCATGAGGTCACCGGCATCGTGGAGGCAGAGGGCGCCGCCGCTCAGCGCTTGCACGCCGTCATCAGTGCCCAACTGCGAGTGATGGCCCAGCGGCCCGCCGTCTGCCGCGCCCTCATCGGAGAACTGGGCCGCGCCGCGCGCATGCCGGTCATTGCCAACATGATCAGCACCGCCTATTTCGAACCCGTCGAGACCTTGCTTCGCGCGGGCGCAGACGACGGTTCACTCGGGGCTCTCGACAACCCCAGAGCTGCGGCCATCGCGCTATTCGGTGCAGTCACCATCAGCGCACTGACCTACCTGATCACCGACGATAGGCTCGACGAAGATCTAATCGCACGAACAGTTCACGATGTCGTGTTTGTCGGCTTAAGGCCACGCTAGATACTTCGACCTGGAAGGACGAGCTTTCCCGCCCCGGTCGTGGTGTTGGTGGCGTCGCCGTACTGCGCCGGCCAGCCCGGTGGAGGAGCCGCATCCACCCAGGGGTCCGTATTGCCGCAACCGCCGATCCCGAGGGTGAGAAGGGCTACCAGAACAGGCGTCAGGAGAAGACCGAAGCAATGTCGTCACTTCACGTCGGCCAGGAAGTCCGCGATCTCGGCGGCAAGGACATCGGGCTGGTCTTCGGGGATGAAGGTGCGGCTGTTGGGAATCAGCTTGAACTGGCCTCGGGGCAATAACCCGGCAAGTCGCCGGCCATGCTCGCGGGGAAAGATCTTGTCGTTCTCGGCCCACAGCACCAACGCCGGTTTGTCGAAGCCGGTGAGCGCGGCTGCCGCTGCGTAGGTGAATTTGGTATCGACGGCTTGCAGCATCCGCCGAAAGTCGCGCCGGACACCAGCGTTCAGCCGTAGCGGCTCGGTGAACGAGCGCATGATGTCGACTGGCATAGGCCTCGATGTCACGAACCCGTATGCCGTCGGAAGCCGCTGAATAACCTTGAACCGCACGGCATAGGCAACGATCCACGTCAGCAGCCGCGAACGCGCGGTCACCTCCAGGTACTTCTGTGGCGTCGGAGGAAACTTGTCGAACGCGTCGCAGGAGGTGAGCACCATCCGACCGATCCGGTCGGGATGCCGCCCGACGAGCGCCTGCGCTACCGCACCGCCGGTGTCATTGGCGACGATCGTCACGTCGTGGAGATCGAGCGCGTCAAGGAAGTCCGAGGTGATCTGCGCCATGCCGGGAAGGGACAGGTCGGCATCGGGATCCAGCGGGATCGAGTGGGAGCCCCACGGCAGGTCCGGAGTAATGCACCGATGGGCATCGGCCAGTGTCGGCACGACCAAGCGCCACAGGTCGCCGTTGACTCCCACACCGTGGACGAAGACAACTGGCGGGCCGTCTCCGCGTTGGCGATAGCTGATCGCGCCCGCGGGGACGTCGACGCGGTGCTCGCCGCCCAATTCCACGGAGATGGACATCGCCACATTTTACTTGCATGATACAAGTAACGTCTATAGCTGCACGTCCACGGCAGGGATCCACGCCACCGTCCCGGACGGGCGGAAAGCGCGTTACGGGACGCGGCGCGACCGGCTGCGCCGGTTGCCCCAGGCGGCAAGCTGGGGTGGTGTGTATGTCGTCGGGTTACCGTCCGCTCCGACAGCTCCGGGCGCCGGAACCACGCGTAAGGTGCTCAAATCGACTGGCCCGCCGCAATGCTCGCATCGCAGCGAGCCCCCGGCCTCGTGATCGCACAGCATGTGCAGTATCAGCACCTCTGGCCCGCTGGGTCCCGGCTCGTAACGGTCGGCCCAGGCCATCAATGTCAAGACCACCGGATACAGGTCTCGTCCCTTTTGTGTCAGGTGGTAAGAGCCGCGCGCACCCGTGCGTTCCAAGATGCCATGCTCGACAAGCTTTCTCAGCCGCGTGCTCAACATGTTCGTCGCCACGCCCAGACTGTTCAGGAACTCGTCGTAATGAGTCAGTCCATGGAAGGCATCCCGCACGATGAGCAACGTCCAGCGCTCCCCGACGATCTCCAGTGCGCGGGCCAGCGCACAGCTTTGACTTGCGTAGGCGGTGCCAAGTGGCATGGTGCAAGTGTAAGCCCGCTGTCCTCGCCGCACTTTCGCCAATATCGAGTGCAAGAAGGCGCCCAGTAGGGGGGCGCTCGTAACGACCGCTATGCTGTGCGATCGACCGTACCGGGGACCGCGTATCTCGCCCTCCTTGCCGTAAGCACACGATGGGAGCGCTGATGAACAAACCGACTATTGCGGTGGTGGGTGTGGCGGCGGCCATAGCTCTGGGCACCTTGGTGCCGGCATGCGACAGCAAGTCCGAGAAGGCTGCACCGTCGTCGTCGACGTCGGCAGCCGGGTCGACCAGCGCCGGGTCGTCGGCATCGGCCACGGCGACCGCTCCGACAGGCGCGCCTGCCGACTACACCAACCTGGTGGTTCCGGCCACCGACATCAGCGCCCTATCGGGGACCCCCTTCACCGTGGGGCAGCCGGCCACTCCGACCGACGGGACGCCCGGAGCGCAGGGCACATTCAAGAATTCGGCCGGCGACAACATCATCAGTGTCAACATATTCGTTCTGCCGGACCCCGCGGCTGCGGTCAACGCTATGAACGGCACGCTGGGTTCCATCGACAGCTCGGTGGTCGGCGGCACCCCGCAGCCCGTTTCCGTCGGCAACGGGGGAACGCTGGTGGCGGGAACGTCGCCGGACAAATCAAAAGCCGTGACAGTGCTGTTGTTCACCGAGGGCAAGGCGTCCGTCACCCTGCACTTCGAAAGCCCCCCGGTCGATGTGGTGCCGATCGATTTCGCCACCGCGGTCGCTCAGGTGCAGGACGCCACCATTAAGAAGAACTTGCCCGCCTAAGAGCACCGCCGTGCCGCATCACCGTTGCTGGCCGGCGCCGTGGTCGTCGGGCCGATTCCTTTTCATCCAGGCCCCCACCGGCCAGAACAGCACCCACAGGGTGCCGTACACCGTGAAATACAGGGCGGCTGACGCGAGGACCGCGAACAACCACGCGGGGTAGATGAGGATCAGGCAGAACCACAGGAACTGCTTGACGCCGACCGGGTAGCCGCTGGCCAGCGAAAGCAGAAACCGTGGGTGCATCATCGTCAGCATCCTGCGGCCGGCCGATGGCTCGGCGGCCGGTGCTTCGCCGTTGGTCGGCCGTTCCGGCCTATTCGGGGTGGTCATCGACCTTGAAGTCGAAGTTCACGTCGCCGCCGACCACATCGGTGACGGTGACGTTGATGCCGTACTTGGAGTCACCGTCGGTGAGTTGGCAGCGCAGCGTGGCGCCCTGGTAGCCCTTCAGGTTGTCCGGGCAGGTCACCGAGTCGGGCCGCTGACCGACCTGCTGGTACAGCTTGTTGCTGATGATGGTGGCGACCTGATTCTTGTCCACCGTTTCCACCATGTCGAACTTGACGTCCTTGCCCTCGACGCTGGTGACGGTGACGTTGACGTTGTAGGTCTCGTCCTTCACCTTCATCTCGCAGTTCGTCTGCGCGCCCACCTTGGCCGGCAAGTCTTCCGGGCAACTCACCGAACTCGGTTTGTTGCCGTTGGCGTCGGTCATCTTGGTGATGATCTGGCCGGCGACGTCCTTCTTGCTGACCGTCTTCGGCCCCGACGATCCGACCGAACAGGAGCAGGCCCCAGCTGTGGCCATCAGGCCGACAGCGGCACCCGAGATCAGCAACGTCCGAACGAACCGAGCCATAGCGCCTCCTGGCGTGTGCAGAACCCCTGATATGAGTCGGGGAGATAATTGCATGCCGAAGCCCATCTGGGTAGCTATCCGTTAAAAATTCAGTCGTCGCGCCGCGCGGTCAGCTGATGTTGCGGTAGCGGCGTAACGCCTCCGCACGCTCGGCGGCGTGATCGACAATGGGGGCGGGATAACCATTCGGACGTTCACCCCCGCCACGATGGACGTCGTCGACGTCGGACAGTTCCGGCACCCAACGTCGGATGTAATCGCCTGCGGGATCGAACTTCTCGCCCTGCTTGGTCGGGTTGAACACCCGGAAGTACGGTGCCGCGTCAGTGCCGCAGCCAGCACTCCACTGCCACCCGTGCTGATTGTTGGCCATGTCGCCGTCCACCAGCTGCTCGAGGAACCAGCGGGCGCCCCACTGCCACGGCAGGTGCAGATCCTTGACCAGAAACGAGGCGACGATCATGCGGACCCGGTTGTGCATGAAGCCGGTCTCGCGCAGCTGACGCATACCCGCGTCCACAATCGGGTAGCCGGTCGCACCAACCTTCCAGGCCTCGAACCGGCGCCGCGCCTGCGCATCGGTGTCGGTGTCGATGGTGTCGAAGTCGCGGTTCCAGTTCCACCACGCACTGTGCGGCCAGTGGTGCAGCACCGCGGCATAGAAGTCCCGAAATGCCAACTCCCGCAGATAGGCTGCGTCGCCTTTGCGCCGCTCGTTGAGGTCAGCGACCATGGTCCGAGGGTGGATGGTGCCGAACTTGAGGTGCGCCGACATCCGGCTGGTGCCCGGCAGGTCTGGGCGATTGCGGTTCTCGGCATAGTCCTGCACACCGCCGTCGAGGAACATCGCCCACTGCGATAGTGCTGCTGGCTCACCGGCGGCCACGTCCAGCTTGACGCCCGGATGAGGAATCTTGGCGGGTTTTCCGGCCTGCAGCTCGGACGGGTTGAGCCAGCGGGCGGAATCGGCGCCGGTCTGCGCCGGTGACCGCCATCCGGTCTCGCGCCATTTGCCGAAGAAGGGCGTGAACACCTGGTACGGGGTGCCGTCGTTCTTGGTGACCCGACCGGGTGAGACCAGGTATGGCGAGCCGGTGGCTACCAGCGGCACCGAACCCAGCGCGTCACGCACGCGTTCGTCCCGGTGCCGGCCGAACGGCGCGAAATCCTCCGAAATGTGCACCGATGAAGCTTCAATTGCCTTGGCAAGCAGTGGAATTCGTTCCTCGGGGTGCCCACGGGTCACCAGCAGGCGGCCATCCAGATCGTCGTTCAGCGCGCGCAGCGAGTCGCCGAGAAATTGCAGGCGTCGTGGTCCCGACGATGCCTCCAGACGTGGATCGAGAACGAAACAGGCCAGCACCTGGTCGTTCTCTGATGCCGCTGCGAGCGCGGGATGATCGCGCAAGCGCAGGTCGCGTCGAAACCACAACAATGCCGGCATAGTCGAATCTTCAGCGATTGAGCCGCCAGATGTGCGTGGCCAGCACGGTGGCAAATCCACACCACAACGGGTACGGCAACAACGCCCATCCCTTACGCGGGTCAGCGTCGACGGCCCGGCGAACCAGATCGGCGCTGCTGGCGGTCAGTGCCGCGGCGCCCAGCGCAGCGAGCCCCAGTTTGTGATAGCGGAAGAACAGCCAGCTCCAGCCGCCGTTGATGGCCAGGTTGACCGCGAGTGCGGCGGCATACTGGCGGGCCTCGTCGTCGCGCCCGTCCTCCCGGAACCGGTCGATGGCGTTGGCGGAGGTAACCGCGATATCGGTGTAGAGGCTGGTCCACGCTATCGGGAAGGCGACTTTGGGTGGCTGGTAGGCCGGCTTGCGGAGTTGGTCGTACCACCCGGGCGTCCGGTTCGGACTCGCGCCACTTCCCGAGGCCGCCGTCGCGGCGACGGCGAGGGCGGTGCCGGCCAGAGTTGACTTATTCATCCTCTTTCCTTTCGGTTTTTGAGTGGGTCAGGACAGCGGGCCACCAGATGCTGTCGCCGGCAAGGGCGAACAGCGCGGGAATCACCAGGGTGCGCACGACGAAGGTGTCGAGCAGGATGCCCAGGCCCACGATGATGCCCAGTTGGGTCATGACAACCAGCGGCAGTACGCCAAGGACGCAAAAGACCGCGGCCAGAACGATTCCCGCGCTGGTGATGACACCCCCGGTGGCTGAGACTGCGCGGACCATGCCGTTTCGCGCGCCATGATCTACGGCCTCCTCGCGCGCACGGGTGACCAAGAAGATGGTGTAGTCCACCCCGAGTGCGGCGAGAAAGAGGAAAGCGTACAGAGGTGCGATATTGTCCAGCGCCGGGAATCCGAAAATGTGGATGCTGGCCCAACCGCCGAGGCCGAGCGCGGCCAGTGCGCCCAGAATCGTTGCCGCCAATAGCGTCGGCGGCGCCAGCGCCGACCGCAGCAGCGCGAAGAGAACGAGCAGGATCACCAGCAGGATCGCCGGAATGAGCAACACCCGGTCGTGCACGGCGGCGTCTCGCACGTCCAGCGCCTGTGCATCCGGCCCGCCGACCAGCGCGCCGGGGGTGACCGCCTTTGTCGAATGCCGCAGTGCCGCAACGGTAGTGAACGCCTGTGGTGAAGATGGCGGCGCGTCGGTCACCACCGACCACCTTGTCAACCCGCTCGTGGAACTGCCGGAGGGGTTTGCCGATAGGACGCCGGGGGTGCTGATGATGGCCTGCTGAACTTGTGGCGCCTTCGCGGCCGGGGCGATCACCTCGGTGGGGCTGGCCAACCCGGCCGGAAAGTGTTGGGCCACGATGTTATACCCGGTCACCGAATCTGCCTTGACGCGGAACTGTTCCGTCTGGGTCAGGCCGATGGGGGTGGCCAGCAGGCCGGTGGCCAGCGCCGCCAGCAGCACAATGGTGACCGAGGCGAACAGGATCGGACGACGCGCCACCGATTCGGCGACACGATGCCAGATGCCGGGATCTGATGCCGCGTGGTGTGATCCGTGGGGTCGTGGGATGAACGGCCAAAACAGCCGCCGTCCGCACACCGCCAGCAGCGGTGGGAGCAGCACCAGCACCGAGAACGCGGCGACCAACAAGCCGCAAGCGGCAAGTGCCCCCAGGCTGCGGGTGCTCGGGGTCGACGCGAAGATCAAGGTGAGCAGCGCCAGCACCACGGTCGCGTTGCTGGCCACGATCGCCGGTCCCGCCATCCGGACCGCTCGCCGCAACGCGTCCCGATGATCACGATGGCGCCGAAGTTCTTGTCGGTAGCGCGAAATCAGCAGCAACGCGTAATTGGTGCCGGCACCGAACACCAACACGCTGGTAATACCGGAGGTGGACCCGTCGAAACTCAAACCGGTCAGCGACGCCGCCGCGACCCCGACGGCGCTGGCCAACCGGTCGGCGAATGCGATGACCAGCAGCGGCACCAGCCACAGCACGGGCGAACGGTAGGTGACAATCAGCAGCAGGGCCACCACCGAGGCGGTCACGGCGAGAAGGGTGATGTTGGCGTTGCTGAATGCGCCGGCGATGTCCGCGGCAAAGGCCGGCCCGCCGGTGACGTGTGCCCTCATTCCGGCGGGTAAGCCGTCGTTGGCGGCGACGCGCAGCGCCGCGACGGTGTCGCTGAGATCCAACCCGGACAAGTCAGCCTTGATCGGCAACACCCCGATCGCCGCTTTTTGGTCGGCCGACACCAGCACCGGCGCTAATGGCGTCGCGGAATGTATGGTCGCCTGCATCCGGTCGCGGGCCCCTTCGCAGGCCCGTTTGAGAGCATCCGGGGAGGCGGCGGCACTGTTGACCACCACGATCAGCGGCACCCGGTCACCACCGGGAAACTGGTTAGACAGCTGCTGCACCTTTGCGGAATCAGACTCGGTGGGCACCTGCGACGGAGCCTGCCCCGCTGCGGCATTCCCACCTACCAGCACCATGAAACCGGCTGCCACCACAAAGACGCCTACGGCGAGCAGCCACGAGCGCGGTCTTGTCACCGCTGCCGCGAATCCCTCCCACACGCTACTAAGCATTTCAGTAACTGAAATATTAATCAACTGAAATTAGAGCCGAAAACGGATATGCTGCTCCTCGGTATGCAACCCGACGAGCAGGCGTCCCAGCGGGCCGCACTGGAAGCGCAGATCGCTGCTGATCTGCGGGAGTTGTCGTCTGAGTCCGATCAGATCGGCCGGATCTTCGCAGTCTCCCATGATGTGAGGCCGACCGACTTCCGCGCCCTTTTGCATATCATGGTGGCCGAAACTGCCGGTCAGCCCATGACTTCCGGCGACCTCAGCCAGCGCATGGGCCTGTCTGGTGCGGCGATCACGTATCTGGTTGATCGGCTGATCGATTCCGGTCACATCCGTCGCGACTCCCATCCCGCCGATCGGCGCAAGGTGATCCTGCGCCACGCGGAGCCCGGCATGAACACCGCGCGACTGTTCTTCACTCCGCTCGGAGAGCACACCCATGCCGCGATGGCCGATCTCCCCGACACCGATCTCGCCGCTGCCCATCGAGTATTCGATGCGCTGCTGGCCGCGATGCGCCAGTTTCAGACTGAACTGGGCGCCACCGATTCCTGAAACGGCTGGGGTAGTGCACGTTCGGGTGTAGGGGTGAACATCCGTTGGTGCCAAGCTGCCAGTGTTTTTGGCGCCCACCAGTTGAGTCGGCCGAGGACATGCATGAACGCGGGGACCAGCATCATGCGGATCACAGTGGCATCCATCAGGATCGCTATCGTCAGCCCCACGGCGAACATCCGCATGAATGACACGCCCGCGGACATGAGGGCGGCGAACGAGATCGACATCAGCAAGGCGGCGGCCGTCACCACTCGACCGGTTCGGGCAATACCCAGGGCGACGCTTTCGTCGTTGTCGGCGTGGGTTTGTGGCGAAGCAAGCCAGTACTCGCGGATACGGGATAGCAAGAAGACTTCGTAATCCATCGACAATCCGAATGCGATACAGAACATCAGCACGGGAACGTTCACCGCCAATGTTCCGGTTGCAGTGGTACCCGCCGCACCCAGGTGCCCGTCCTGAAAGATCCACACCAACGCACCGAACGTCGCAGTCAACGACAGCATGTTGAGCAACACCGCCTTGATCGGTAGCACCACGCTGCCGGACAGCAGGAACAGCAGCACCAGCATGACGACCGCGATGAAGCCCAACACCACTGGTAACCGGGACGTGATGCCTTCTACGCAGTCGCGATTCGTCGCAGCCATACCGGTGATCAGGGTCTCCCGGTCCGCGGGAAGCGCGATCTGGTGGACGCGGGCCAATTGCGTCTCGGATGCCTGCGTATACAGCGGTGCGGTGCTGTCGAGCGTGAGAAACGCGGCGCCGTCGGCCATTCCGGTCGGCGCGGACGGAGGCCCCTTGAGCTGACCCGCGACGAACGTGCCGGTTGGTGACGAGACCGCCGACACGTCTGGCACTCGGGACAGTTCTGCGGCGTAGGTGTCGAGATCTGAGCGGCTCAGTCCGGTGGTGTCGGGAACCACGATCTTGACTCGTGTCGCCGAGTTGGAGGGAAAGTCCGCGCGGATCCGTTCGTTGGCCAGTCGCGCCGACGACGCGGCGGGTAGCACACGGTCGTCGGCGTACCCCCATTTCACCCCGAGGAAAGGGGTGCCCAGCGCAAGTAGCAGCACCACCAGCGCCAGCCCCAACGGGACCGCATGTCCGATCACGAATTTGGCCATTCGATACCAGAAGGTCTGCTCGATCGACCGTGTGGATGGTTCAGGGCGACGCAGTATGCGCCGACCCAGGCGCCTTACGTCGAACGCGTCGAGCCGGTTGCCGAACAACACCAGCGCTGCCGGCGTCACCGACACCGCCGCAGCGGCAGCGAACGCGACCACTGCGATGCCGGCATAGGCGAACGACTTGAGGAAGTACATCGGGAAGAAGACCATCCCCAGCAGCGCGAGGGCCACTGTCATCGCCGAGAAAAGTACGGTGCGACCCGCGGTGGTCATCGTCCGCACCACCGCCTCCCGATGCGGTACTCCATCGGCCACCTCGTCGCGGTAGCGGCTGATGATCAACAGGGTGTAGTCGATGGCCAACGCGAATCCCAGTGCCACCGCGACGTTTAGCGCAAAGATCGACACATCGGTGACCAAGGCGATCGCCCGTAGCGCGGCGAGTGAGCCCAGGATCGCGAACCCGCCCACTGCGACCGGGAGCGCGGCTGCCAGGACGCCGCCGAAGACCCAGACCAGGGCTAAGAAACTCAGCGGTATAGCGATGACTTCCATTCGCAACAGGTCGTTTTCGGTCTGCCGGTTGATCTCGGCATAGACCATCGCCGACCCGCCGGCGTGCACTGTGACGCCATCTCGGTCACCGGCGAACCGGTCCGCCAGTGTTTGGGCGTTTTTGGCCGCGGTGTTCTCGTCGCCCTGGAGCGTGGCGATGATCATGGCCGATTTGCCGTCGTCGCTGATCGTGCCCGGGGCGGGTTGTGGCTGCCACGGTGAGGCCACCTGATAAACGAACGGTGAGTCGGAAAGATGTCGCGTGATGTCGGCGCCGACGACGCGTGCGGCGCCGCCGTTTACCCCGACTGGGGAGCTGACGAGCAGCACCAGCTCCATGTCGCCTTGGTGGAACCGGTCGGCGAGCAGCGCCGAGGCGCGGGCGGATTCTGAGGTGGGATCGAGAAATCCGCCCCCGGACAGACTGCTGGCGGCCGGGATGCCGAAGACTGCGGCCGCGATCATCACCAGGACAGCGCCGGCTATTACCCGTCGCGGCGCGGCGACGGAGATTCGGGAAATTGCCGCCAACATGTTCCGTCCTCCCGAGGAAGGTTCCCCAACAGCGACCACGACGATTAAGTTTATTAAACATTAATCTAATGAAGTGGTACTGGCTAGGCGGCGGCCGGAACAACATGGCCGTTCACGCTTGAACGACAACGAGGTTGCCGCGTCGATCACATGCCGAACTTCAGCGCTCGCACCAGACCTTCGGGATCTTCGACGGTCACGGTCAGCGCCGAGTGGTCCCGAAATCCGATGACTTTGCGGATCCGCGGATCGAAATGGATGCAAACACCGGCATGCGTGTTGGTGCCGAAGGTCAGCCCGTCATCAGCCATCGACAATCGCGGCCCGATAGCGGTCCACCACCGGTAGGGGCCCGTGACATGTGCGTCCACCACGTCGGACAACGGCGCTTCGGCACGAAACGGCCCATAGCGGGCGACGAAGCGGCCGTCTGCCAGTGTCACGCCCTGATCGCCGGGCCAGCGGAAGGGCAGCCACAACGGGGCCAGGCGCCGGTCATAGCGATAGGGGAAGTAGCGACTCGGCTTGTCGGGTGTCATCGAACCCTCGTGTGCTATCGCGCCAGGCTTGGAACCTGGCGCCGGCTAGCAAGCGCATCCTCAATCAGCTGTAAAGCTTCCGGCACGGATCTGACCAGTGGTAGCCCGTGATCCTTCAGCACTCGAAGGAGCGGGCGTAGCGCGACACCGCGGACGACATTGCAGTACAAGCCGGCGGCTCGATGCTGATAGGTCAGGGCAAGCACCTGCCGGAATCCTTCGATACCCAGAAAATCGAGATGGCTGAGATCGATGATCAAAGGCGTCCGCGCCTTGGTGAATCGTCGGATTTCCGCAGCTACCTGTTCGGCGTTGGACGCGTCGATGCAACCGTCGATGCGTACGACGGTTGCCAGGCTGCGTGCGTATGCGAACAACTGTGCCCCATCGCAATTCACGACATAGCGGTATCGGGGGCGTCTCTGGTCGGGCGAATCTACCGCGTGCATAAGCATGGCCTCACGGATTGTGGCGAAACACATTGAACCAAGGTTCCCAGAGCTTCAAGGACGGTAGCTGCTAACTCAACTGAGAACTAGCCTAGCCGTAATCGGCGCGCGGTGCCGGCCAGTGATCACCACCACGATGACCGATGGTCAGCGAACGGGTGGCGACCTGTGAATAACAAGACCTTAACTGATTTAACCTTTCAGTAGGTTAACAAGTTGCGGTGATGACGGCTATGCTGAACCTGCCGAGCCGTTCGTCCTGACGGTGTCTCACCAATGATGGCGGGGTATGCACCGGACGTACGGGCTCGGTTGTGGGCGCCGAAAAATCGCGACACGATGGGATCGATGAGGAGAAGAGGCGACCTTGGTCAAATCGATTGGCGCAGTCTTGCGGCAGTTTGTTGAAGCGGCCGGCATGGTGGTCGGCTACCGCGGCAGCATCGAGGAACCCGCACACCGCACCGAAAAACTGACGCGCGATGTGGAGATTCGACACTACGGTGATCGGATCGCAGCTCAGACCACCGTGGTTGCGGATGAGGAGTCGGCGCGAAACGTCGGCTTTCGTCGGCTTGCACGCTATATCTTCGGCGGCAACAACAATCGCGAGAAAGTCGCGATGACGGCGCCGGTGGCCCAGGAATCCCGCCGCAAGGGCGAATGGGTGATCCAGTTCTTCATGCCGGCTCACATGACCATGGACACCCTGCCCACACCCGACGACGGTGATGTCGAGTTGGTGACCGTGTCGCCCGCGACTATCGCGGTTCACAAGTTCACGGGCATCCCCAGTCGGCGGGCGGTTGCCTCCCACACCAAGCAATTGATGAGCACATTGGAGGAGTTGGGATTCGAAGCCACGGACTCCCCGGCGGCATGGTTCTACGACCCGCCCTGGACCGTTCCGGCGTTGCGCCGCAACGAAATCGCCGTGCCCGTCAAACCCAGGAGCGAGGTCTGACGTGCGGACTCGTAGGGCCGAGTTCCCGTGATGGCGCAACGCCGCGAAATGGCGACTCGCAAGCTCCGTCACATCGACGTGTGTAGGGACGGGGACGTCAACTATCACGGGGTGACGACGGGTCTGGAACGCTATCGTCTGCCCTACAACGCGTTGACGCAGACCAACCTGGCCGACATCGACCTATCGGTGGAGTTCCTCGGAGTCGGGTTGCGGGCGCCGGTGCTGGTGGGCGCCATGACCGGGGGTGCCGAACTGTCGGGCACCATCAACCGGAATCTGGCTACCGCCGCTCAACGACTGGGCATCGGGATGATGCTCGGTTCGCAACGGGTGATGCTGGACAGCGCTTTGGGTGAGCAGGCCGCCCCCAGCTTCGCGGTGCGCGACCTGGCGCCCGACGTGCTGTTGGTGGGCAATATCGGGTTGTCCCAGTTCGTCAAGGACGCACTACCGGAAATCGTCCACGCGCTAGACCGGGTCGGAGCGAATGCGCTTGCGGTGCATACTAATCCGTTGCAAGAAGCGATGCAGCACAACGGCGACACCGACTTCGCCGGATCCTTGGACCGGCTGCACGACCTGACCGCGATGCTCGATTACCCGGTGCTGTTGAAGGAAGTAGGCCACGGCATCGGCGCTACCGCGGTTGCCGAACTGCTGCGGCTGACTGGAGAGCCGCCGGTGGCTGCCATTGACGTCGCGGGTGCCGGCGGCACGTCGTGGTCTCGAGTCGAGCAACTGGTCCACTATGGCGAATTGCGCTATCCGGATCTGGCCGACTGGGGGATACCGACCGCGCAGGCGCTGCTCGAGGTGCGTGCGGCACTACCGTCCATCCCGCTGGTCGCTTCGGGAGGAATCCGGACCGGGACGGACGCGGCCAAAGCGCTTGCCCTGGGCGCCGATGTGGTTGCGGTTGCCCGCCCACTACTGTCCGTCGCGATCGAGTCCGCAGATGCGGCAACGGCGTGGTTGCAAGGGTTTGTGGATGAGCTGCGCATCTGTCTGCATGGGTGCGGTGCGGTCGATCTGCCGGCGCTGCGCACGCTCGGCGCGCTACCCGTCGCCTAGGCGAGCGTATGGCGGTGATTCTGGCTTACGGCTCGCCCGCACTGGGTCATCTCTACCCGATGGCTGCGCTGCTGGTGGAGTTGACCGCGCGCGGCCACCAGGTTCACCTGAGAACGATGAGCAGCGAAGTCAACACCATGCGCGCGGCCGGTGTGCATACCGAGGCCGTCGATCCCCGGATTGAGGCCATCGTGGGGGAAGATTGGTTGGCCCACAATGCTTTAGGTGTCCTCAAGCGGTCCATCGATGTGCTCTGCCGACGGGCCGAATTCGAGGTGCAGGATTTTCGGGGCGCGATCACCTCGGTAGCGGCCGACGCGGCCATCGTCGATGCCAACTGCTGGGGCGCGATCTCCGCGGCTGACGTCGGGAAGCCGCCGTGGACGGTGTTCTCACCGTTCACGCCGTACCTGCATTCGCGGTCGGCGCCGCCTTTCGGCCCCGGCTTGCGGCCGCTGCCCGGTCTCATTGGGCGGATCCGTGACGCATCGATGCGGCCGTTCGTCAGGTACCTGTTCGATCGGCCGGTGTTGCCGAGGATCAACGCGCTTCGGGCCGGCCTGGGTGCGCCGGTGATCCATTCGGTGGATGAGCTGATGCGTCGGGCGCCGCTGATGCTAGCGGTCGGAGGTGAGCCGTTCGAATATCCGCACCCCGATTGGGGCGATGCGGTGCACTTCCTCGGTGCGTGCTTATTCCAGCAGACCGCGGTGCCGGTTCCGGAGTGGCTGGACAAGATCGACCGGCCCATCGTGCTGGTGAGTACATCGTCGATCGCCCAGGCCGACGCGAAGTTGGGTCATGTGGCGTTGCAAGCGTTGGCCGACGAGCCGGTTCACGTCGTGGCGACCTTTCCGGCCGGTGTGCCCGCCGGCCTGCCGCAGACGGCGAACGCGACGGTGTGCCAGTTCCTGCAGCATGCTCCGGTGCTCGAACGGGCGGTGTGTGTCGTTACGCATGGCGGCATGGGAACCACCGTGAAAGCCCTGGACCGCGGCGTTCCGGTCTGCGTGGTGCCGTTCGCGCGTGACCAGGGCGAGGTCGCGCGCCGCGTAGAGATGGCCGGTTGTGGTACTCGGCTGCCACCCAAGCGACTGACACCGGCACGATTGAGGGCTGCGGTGCGCCAAGCGGCGACCATGGCCGGTGGAGCGCGCCGCGTTGCCGCCGGATTCGCCGCGACCGGGGGTGTGGCACGCGGGGCGGATCTGATTGAGCGGCGGTTGCTTTCAGCGCCTCGGCGCGTCGGACCGAGCGGCCCCCTGACGCCGCCTGCCGGGCGACGACGAGCTCCGACCGAGTTCCGCTGATTCGTCGTGCTCTGGGACGGATAGTTCGTTCTCGAAAGTCGACATTGCCTCGATCATGGCCACGAACACCCGGTGTGCAGCCAGCAAGTCTTTGTCCGGCATGTCGGCCAGGGCCGCCCTGATATGTGCTCCGAGGGGCTTGAAGAACGTGTGCGCCAAAGTCATGCCGCTGGTTTCGTAGCGCAGCAGCCACTTGCGACGGTCTTCCGGGTCCGGTTCTCGGCGGATGTGGCCGGCCTCGATCATTCGGTCGACCAGGTAGGTGATGGCCGGCGGCGAGACGTCCATGCGTTGACGTAGTTGGGCCAAGGTCAATGGTGCACCCGCAGTTTCGGCCACCATGATGTGCAGGAGGGCATGGAAATCGCTGTTGCTGACATCGTTGACGCGCGCATAGTGCCGGCCAACCCGATCCGAGCGGGCGGTTATCGCGCGAACGTCGGCCGACAGCTGCCTCTCCAGATCCGCCCGTCTCGGCGGTGGCTCACCTACGCCGCGTTTGCTCACCTGCCCGCACCCTTCATCAGATACTCAGAGTACGGCGTGCTCGCCAAACTGTGCGTAAGCCGGTCACCCGCCCTTATTCTTGGTCGGGTCGTGACCCCAGTTCATCAACGAATAACGCCATGCCGTATCGCGGACATCGCCGCTGGGGCGTTGGGCGAGGTGCCGCTTGCCGTAGCCGGCGACCTTGCGCATGTGGGCGTAGTCATCGTCGTTCAGGTCTGCGCGCTCGGACCGCAGAATGGCAACGATATGCCGACCGCTGGCGTGCCCGGTGGACTCTTCGCCGTCGCCTCTTTGACCGACACTTCGCGACTGCTCAGTCTCAAGCCAACTCTCGAGCTCGGGCGCCGTCATGTTCACGTGTTCGTGGAAGTTCTCCCACGTAGTGTGCTCGGTGGTTGCGCCCATCGCGGTTCCTCAGCCGTCCCGGTGCCGCAGCGCGCTCGGCTTGTGCACGGCGTCCTTGCCGGTCTTGTCGCTGCGCACCTGGTACTGCGGTTCGTCCCGAGATGCCCGGACGGTACGTCCGGCCGCCTCGGTATCCGAGGTGATTCTCCGCTCGACTTTACCTTCGACGGTGTTGCCGTGGCTCTTCCACTCGACGTCGTCGCCCTTGCGCAGATCTTTGTCGCTCAATTGAGTTCGCTTCCCTCGACATCGCTCTGCCTCTCAGGCGAGTACCCGCCGACCCTGGATCAGTAACGCGATCCACGAAAGCGCAGCTGCAGCGAATGCCATCGCTTGAGCGGCTCCGGTTCGGTTTGGCGGAATGACAGCACCATCGACGTATCGGCCGATGAAGCCGTTTTCCGGCAACGGACCCATGCCTGCCCGGGCGCGGGCCCAATCTTCCAGGGCCGTCAGCGGGCACGGAAGTTCCAGCGCCACCACTCCAATTCCCCAGCACACCGTTGGCAGGTGCAGCCAGAACGTGCGCCGCCAGCGCAAGGCCAGGAAACCCCCGCTCGGCAGGTAGGCAAGATAGGCGAAGTGCGCGGCAGCCGTGAGCGCCACAACGGCGAAATATCTTCTCTTCATCGCTGATTCAGCCTAGAGGATGTCAACGCTCGATGCTCAGAGGCCGCTGCGCAGTCGATACCGCCGTTCTGCGTAGGCCAGATCGTCGCGCCAAAGCCGGGTGGCCGCATACCGCATCAGCGGCCTGACCAGCGGAGCCGCCGAGCGGGCCGCTTTGAACCCGGGTCGCTGTGAGTGCGCGACTACGGCTTCGATCACCGCGACACGGGGCGCTCCGTCCGGCCCCGGACCGATTGGGGTGGCGTGAGTTTCGACGACGCTACCCACGCCTTCGCCTTCGACGATGCGCATCACGATGGTGCGTTCTTCGGGACAGGTGAATTCCGCAATGGTTGGTACGCCGAAGCGGCCGATCCGGAAGCTGACCGACAGGACGAATCGGTCGTCCTCTTCGGTCGGGGTGGTGAGGACCTTGAGTTGGGTGAAGGAGTAGGGGTGGAACCATCCGCCGTGCCACGGGTCGAGCCGGTTGGCGATGATGTCCTGTGGTTCGCAGGTGCCGACGAGGCGGGTGACTGCGTGCATGGTCATTCCGGAAGGACGCTCCGGGATCACGGGTACGTCCAGTGGCGTTTCTCCGCCCGCAGCATCCAGCCGCACCCAGGCCAGTATGCCGTCGTCATAGCTGGGTAAGGGCGCCCAACCAAGCTTGCATCCGGTGCCGTCGAGGGCCAGCCCATGCCAACGACAGAACAGGACGCCATCGGACACGGTTCCGGTGGCCAGGTCCGCGCCGAGGTGCGGGCAACTGGCCGGGCCCACCGTCAGGTGACCGAGCCGATCACGCCAGGCGACGAGTTCGACACCCGCGACTCGCGCCCCCAGTGGGCGGGCCGATCGTATGTCGCGGCTCGCCGCGAAGACGTACCAGTTTCCGGTGGGTCGGCGTCGCGACCGATCCAGTGCGGCGTTGATGATTTCGGGCTGCGCCTGCCCGTAGGTAGGCCGCTGGTCCGTCCACACCATGTGTGGAACCAGTTGCAAAGGCCAGTCTTTCGGCCACCGACCGCGGACCCAGGCGCCCCAGTTCATGACCGCCGGCGCCGTTGTAGGGCAGCAAGTGACCGCAGCAGCACTGATCGTCCGCGATTGGGTACGGTGACCAGATCATGCCCGCACACACCCCAGCGTGACAGCAGCTGGTTGGCGGCCACCCAGCCGGTGGTGGCGGCGCGTTCCATCAATGCCACCGGCAGGTCGACGCGAACCCCGTCGCCCGCCAACACGAGTCCGGGCTGCGGCGTGGCGACCTTCGGGCGCCGGTTGTAGGTACCCGGAGCGAACAATGGGCAATCGCTTCGACGCAGCACGCGTTCATGAATAACTGTGGCCCCAACCGTTTCTGGATAGAGGGTGTGCAGCTGTTGGATCGCCGCATCGGTGTGAGTCGTGGAATGCATTGCATATGAGTGCAATTCTACGACCGAGCCGCCGGTGCGCCGTGCCCAGTCCGCCGCTTCTCTCTCATAGCGCTCCAACACACTGATGTTATCGAGTGGTGGATGGCCTGCGGTACCAAGGAATGCGGGGCGCCGCAACGAGACGGGTCGGTCGAGCCATAGCCGATGCACCACGAACGACGGAGCGGTGCCTAGCCGTCGTATCTGGGCGCGCCACAGGTCGTTGCCCAGTCCCGGTGACGCGGATGCGATTTGTTGCAGACCCTGTACATCCAGGGCCAGCACCACCGCGTCTGCTTGCAACGCATCATCGTCGGTGTGCACGCTAAACCCCGCGTCAACGGTGTCGACTCGCTGCACCGGGGTGCCCAGTTGGAATTGGACACCGCGTTCGGTCAGGTATTCCCGCAGCGGATTCCACAGACCCACATCGAAGTTGGCATTGGCGACATCGAAAATCAGGCCCTCGCTGGAGCCCAGGAAGTAGAGATGAAACATCGTTGCCAGCTCACCTGCCGACAACTGCGATGGTTCAGCAAAAAAGCTGCGGGAGAATACCTCGAATGCGAGATGACGTGCCGATTCCGGAAAATTGATGCTCTTGAGGAACGTATCGGCGTCGATGTGATCGAGCTGGTGATAAATATCGGGAACCGATACCGCTGCCAACGGGGCCGCCGAGCCGGCATCCATCCGCGTCAGGTCAGAAAGCCGGAATGTCGGGCTTCGCAACGCGAACACCAGCCCGTTCCACGGGGGGGTGCGGGGCAATCCGCGGAAGCTGTCGCGTCGGCCGGCACCGTCGATCAAGGGGTAGTCCACCACCGGTGTGAGCATTCCCAGCTGCGGATCAACCCGGCTCAACAAGGCCCGAAGGTTGTAATACTGACGGAAGAAGGCGTGGAATCCCCTGTTCATCGCGAGGCCGTCGGGTTCCGTCCAGCCGCCGACCCGCCCGCCGAGATAGGGCTCCTTCTCCACCACCGCGACGTCGATACCACGCTCGGCGAGTCCGGTGGCAGCGGTCAGGCCGGCGATCCCGGCTCCGACGACCACGACGCGCGGGCGTGCGGACAGTGAGGTGGCATTTGCCAACCCGCGCGTCGCCGGGTGTCGTTCGCGGCGGCGGTCGGTCCGGCGGTCGGTCCGGCGGTCGGTCACAGCGGCGCCTCTCCGATAAAGGTATGGACGATGTTGTGTTCCCAGCCTGGCATGGTTTCACTGCGGATTGCGGTGAATCCGGCGCCGGACATGCGTTGCCGGAACTGCTCCGCCCCGTCGAAGCTCAGTACGCTGCGCCACAAGTGTCGATACAGGGTGGTGCTCCGGGTGCGCGCCCACCCGGAGGGAATGATGATCGCCCAGCACACCGCGTGCCAAATCCGGATGGCGGCCCGCGAATCCCGCACGGAGTATTCGTGCACCGCCAACGTTCCGCCCGGCCGCAGGAGTCGGGCGAACGCGCGCAGCTGGCTGTCCGGGTCAACCAGATTGCGCAACAGGTAGGCCGCCAGAATGCCGTCGAACGGGCCGGTGATGCCGTGCTCCCCAAGTTCTTCGATCGGGCAGTGGACGAATCGGACCGACGGTGGCCACGATTTGGCCCGCGCCGCCTCCAACATTCCGCGGGATGCGTCGACTGCGACGATCTCGGCTTCTGGAGCCGCTGCCAGCAGCGCGGCCGTCGACGCGCCGGTGCCGCACCCGGCATCGAGCAACCGGAGGCCGCGCCCGTTCCCCGGCAGGCCCATGCGCTGCACCGAACGCCGCAGGTTGGTGTGATAACCCGGGTTCGCGCCCACCAGTCGGTCATAGGCATCCGCGCCGGCGTCGAACGCATCCGGCACGTCGCCGCGAGCAAGACCAGTTTTATCCATGATCACCGCCGCACCCGTTGATACTCCCAGAGCAGCAGAACCCCGGTGACCAGAGCGAAGCCGAACAGGAAGTCCTCGACGGGAATGTCGAAGGGAAATCGCAGGCCGCTGGTGTGCCGTTCGTCGTAGATGACCACCGGGGCGCTGAGCTTGGTCAGCCAGCCGTCGACCGGAACCTGAAATCCGACCACGATCACCATCGACAACCAATAGGACAGCCGGCGAAAGAGGCCGGTGCGCAACACCGTCAATTCCAGTGCACACACCGCCAGCACCGACACCACGGCTGGAACGGTGTAGCCCAAACCGGTCATCGACGCCTGCTCCAGCCGAGAATGGTGCTCACCGCGTTGTAGGTGAGCAGCCCGCACACGGGAATTACCAAAAAGAACAGCACCTCCTCGATGGGTATACGAGGCGGCACCTCGATGCCGGTGATGTATTGGCCGTTGTACCACCATATTCCCGCGGCGATCGCGATGGCATCCCACACCAGAAATACCCCCGCGAACGGCACCACCGCGCGCAGCAAGCGGCCGGGTTGGCGGTACACGCCCCTGCCGAACAATTCCAACGGCAACGTGATCAACAGGCACAGACCGAGCACGATCAGATACTGCCAATGGTCGCTCACGCAGCACCGGGCTTCCGACCTTCGGGCAGGGATCGACGGATTCGCCAGGACTGGAACAGGGCGCTGCCGGCCACCTGAATCCGGCGCGCCTTACCGACGGTGGCGCGGTGGCTGAACACGGCGAAGTCGCTGTCCTCGATGCGGTCCAGGATCTCCGAGTAGAGCGTCAACGCCGTTGCCACACACGGGCGGGAGCGCGGTGCCAGCAGCGGGATTCCCTCGGCGGCGTACCGGTAGATCTCCCGGGTGACCTTGTGCTGCTCAGCCAACGCGTCGCGCACCCGGGCATCGGTGCTGCGGTGCAGGTGACACCACTGCATCAACTCGCGGTCGACGCCGTGGGCGGCGAGCTCGTCGGCTGGTAGATAGATCCGGTCGCGCAGCAGATCCTCGTCGACGTCCCGCAGAAAGTTGGTCAACTGAAACGCGCGGCCGAGCGCTTCGGCATAGGGGGCCGCCTCGTCAGCGTCGGTGACCGTGCCCAGCACCGGAAGTACCTGCAGCCCAATCACTTCCGCAGAACCGCGCATGTAGCGGTTCAGCGCTGCCCGGTCCGGGTAGTCGGTGACCGTGAGGTCCATGCGCATGGAGTCGAGGAAATCCACGAACAGCACGGCAGGAATCCGGTAGCGGGTCACGGTGTGGTCGACCGCGGCGAGCACCGGCTCGTCGCCCCGCTGACCGCCGGCGAAGAAGCGGTCGGACAGCACCTGCAGTCGATCGGCCCGCGCCGTCGCGTCCAGGCTCGGATTGAACTCATCGAGAATGTCGTCGGCCAGCCGGGCGAAGGCATACAGCGCATGCACCGCCGGACGCTGGTCGGGAGCCAGCAACCTGGTCGCCAGGAAGTAGGTGCGGCCGTTGCGGGCCGCGATCTTCCGGCAGCTGCGATATGCCGCACGCAATCCGGGATCGTCGATGCCCGCGGCGTCGAGTTCGGTGCGGATCATGGCAACGGGGCCTTCAGGTCGACGTGTCTGGAAGACCGGTCTGGCAAGCCGGTGATGCGGTCCGCCGCCAATCGTCCCGAGATCAGGGTGGTCGGCACCCCAACGCCGGGCGTGGTGGACGAACCGGCCAGCACCGCGTTGTCGACGCCGCGTACCAAATTCGCCGGCCGGAACGGTCCGGTCTGGGCGAACGTATGCGCCAGGGCGAACGGCGTGCCCGCCGCCATGCCCGCGCGCGCCCAGTCAGCGGGGGTGTCCATGTGTAGCACTTCAGCACCATGCCGCAAGTCGGGCAACAGCCGATGCTCCACCGCCTCGAGCATGGTCTGAGCATATGGTCCGGCGGTATCCGACCAGTCGATGCGACTGCGGTCCAGGTTGGGCGCCGGTGCCAGGACGAAGAGCAGATCACGTCCCGCCGGCGCGAGAGCGGGATCGGTGGCCGTCGGCCGGGTGACCAGCAGCGACGGATCGCGCATGAGTTGGCCGTCGCGGATGATGTCGGTGAACGTCTGATCCCACGCGTCGCCGAAAAGAATGGTGTGGTGCGCCGGCGGGGGCTGCAGGGTGGGGCAGCCCACGTGCATCACCACCGCCGACGGCGCTGCGCGCAGCGCCAACAGCCGCTTGGGTCGACGGCCCAGCAGTTCGTAGGTCAGCGGCAGTTCGGTAGTCAACACCACCGCGTCGCAGGCGATGCGATCGCCCTCGCCGGTGATCACCGCGTTGACCCGGTCACCGCTGCGCTCCAGCGAAGTGACCGTCGATCCGTAGCGGAACTGCACCCCGGCGTCCTGGGCGGCTGCGGCGAGCGCGTCGGGCAGGGCCCGCACGCCGCCACGGGGAAAGAACACGCCCGAGACGGTGTCCATGTAGGCGATCACCGCGTACACGGCCAGTGCGTCTTGGGGTGCCACCCCGGCGTAGAGCGCCTGGAAGGTGAACACTCTGCGCAGTCTCGGGTCGCTGATGTAGCGCTTGACCATCGTCTCCCACCGGCGGAACCCGCCGATGCCGGCGAGCTTTGCCAACTGTGGGGTGAGCATGGACAGCGGGGAATCGAAGTTGGCGGCGATGAACCCCGCGAATTCTATCCGGTAGAGCTTGTCCAGCCAGTTTCGCAGCGCGAGGTAACCGGCGACGGCCTGCGGACCGGCGAACTCCCGCACCGACGCCGCCATCCGCTCGGCATCAGTGTGCACATCAAGGCCCGCGCCGTCGGCGAACATGGCCCGATACGCCGGGTCGACCGGCAACAGGTCCAGGCGCTGCGACAGGGATTCGCCGACGGCGGCGAAGGCCTCGTCGATGAGGTCGGGCATGGTGAGCACCGTCGGCCCGGTGTCGATCAGGTACCCGCCGATGTCACGGCGCCCCGCGCGCCCGCCCGGCCAGTCCTCCCGTTCGACCACCGTCACTTCTCGCCCCCGACCGGCAAGATGCAGCGCCGCCGAAAGTCCGGCGAAACCCGCACCCACGACGACGACCCGATCGGTCCGGCCGCGCACCGTACGCATCAGCACCACCCCCGTGCAATCATGCGGCCCGCCTTGTGCATACGCCGGCCATCCTGGCCAGCGCGCCTTTGATCGGTCCGTCGACTCCGCTGCTATTCAACGCTTTCTGAGCGATCTCCACACGTTCGGAAATGAGCTCCTCGATCCGCTGCACCGCTCCGGTCGCGAAAATCAAGTCGCGCCAATGCGCCAAGTCGGCATCGGTGAGGTGGTCGCGATCGACCAGATCCCCGAATTGCTGGCGGGTGGCGGTGTCGGCGAGCTCGTAAGCCGCGACCATCACGCTGGTGGCCTTGCGTTCGAGCAAATCACCGCCGTTGGGCTTGCCCGTAGTGCTGGGCGATCCGAATATGCCGAGGATGTCGTCGCGGAGTTGAAAGGCTTCGCCGACAGCGCTGCCGTATTCGCCCAGCCGGGCCAGCGTGTGATCACTGCAGCCGGCCATCGCGGCGCCGATCTCGAGGGGTCGGCGCACCGTGTAATTGCCCGACTTGAGCCGGGCCACGTTGAGTACCCCGTCCAGCGTGGGCAATTTGCGAATGTCCAGGGTCAGATCGGCAAATTGCCCGACCGCCAGCTCGGTGCGCATGGCGTCGTAACGTGGCCAGGCGCGCTGCAGCTGATGACGGCTCAGACCACAGTCGCGCAGCATCTGCTCGGCCCAGATAAGGCACAGGTCACCGAGGAGCACCGCGGCCGATTCGCCGAACCGGCGCGAGGAGCCGGACAATCCGCGCCGGTTATGCCAGTGCTCGAACTTGATATGTGCGGCGGGCTGTCCGCGTCGCGACGGCGAATCGTCCATCACATCGTCCTGCAGCAATGCGAAAGCGTGCAGCAATTCTAAGCTGGCCGTCGCTGCCAGGGCCGCGTCGCTGGCGGGCGCAGCGCAGAGCCAGCCGAGGTACATGAAGGTCGACCGCAGGCATTTGCCGCCCTTGACGAACTCAAGGAGAATCTCCCCGGCGGCATCGACGCCGCAGTCTCCCAACGTGTCGGCGCAGCGTGCGGAGACGAACGCCTCCACCTGGGCCAACACGGCTCCTCGCAGGCTCGTTCGCCAATTATCGAAGGTGTCGGTGGCGGGCAGGTCTGCTACGCCGTTGCGCACGGGGTCGGCAAGAGTCACACGTGGGAATTCGCGTACATCTCCCACGGAGGCTCCCTCGAAGTCGATGTGATCGGCTGACAGCGGACGGCTCAGATTCACGCGTTTTTACCCCCTCGACGAGAAGCCAAACCACTGGCTGATGGCGGTGGCAGGGTCGGACCCGATTATATTCACTTATTTAAACATTAACTTAATGAATGATTCTCGAGTTCGCCAGTCGTGCGGGTCGGCCGCCGACTATTGAACACACGTAACGGAGCGCGATTCGGTTCAAGCGGTTTTTCCTCCGCACAGAGCGGGAACCCGCCGCCGGTGAACGTTTCTGATCTTGTCGCCCTGCCGTTCCAGTGGGGCTCCGCACTGCGCGGCAAGCGGTTCTTTCATCCGCTTGGCGTGGTCGCCACCGGTTCGCTCTCGCGCATCGGTTCAGAGGGTGAGGGCCTCCCTATTTCTAGCTCCGACGTCGTTGCTCGATTCTCCAAGGCGACTGGCACACCTGGCGCACTACCCGACTTCATCGGACTTGCCCTGCGCGTCGACTCCGGAGTCGGACCGTGGGACGTCCTGCTGGTCTCCGCCGGATCCGGTGTCCTGACCCGGGCGGTGGCGCTTCGGCCGGTCACCTCATGGTCGAGGCAGGAGATGACCACCCTGATGCCGTTGAGTTACGGCGGGAAGAAGTGGTGGCTGCGGGCGCGAATCGAAAGCGAAATCGACGGTACCGGAGTCTCGCTGCGCGATGTGCGGGAGCGAATCGAGAACGGCGGCGTCGAGGTCAAGCTCGATCAGGCCTGCGGCAGCTCTGCATTTCAGGAGCTGGCCCGGCTGCGGCTGACGAGGGTGGTCGAATTGCAACCGGGACAAGAAGTCTCGTTCGATCCGGTAGTGAATACCGCACCGGGGGTGAAGCTCTATCCGGGATGGCTGGCCGATCTTCGGGCGAGCGCCTATGCGCGCAGCCGCTACGGCAGGGAGACCCAGCGAACCGAGGTGGCCGGTGAGTAAGCGGATTGCGATCACCGGCGCCAGCGGCAATGTGGGCACGGCGCTGTTGCGCACGATCGCCGATGCCGGCGTCGTCTACGACATCGTTGGTATAGCGCGACGGCAGCCCGTCGCCGAGGACGTCTATGGAAGCGCCGAGTGGCATCAGCTCGATGTCGCTGAAGACGGCGCGGAAGCCAAGCTGAACGGCATCTTTCGCGATGTCGACTGCGTCGTGCACCTGGCGTGGGGGTTTCAGCCCACCCGCAATGCACGGTATCTGTCCGAAGTGGGGGTGCGCGGAACCGCTGCCGTGCTGGCGGCGGCGCACAGCGCGGGAGTGTCCCACCTGGTGCACATGTCCTCGCTGGGTACCTACGCGCCGGGTCGCTACGGGGAGAAGGTGGACGAGTCGTGGTCGACCGATGGCCTGGACTCGTCCATCTACAGCAGGACCAAATCCGCCGCCGAGAAGCTGCTGGACGACTACGAGGCCACCCACACCGACGGTGTCGGGATCACGCGGCTGCGCCCCGGTTTGATCGTGCAGCGAGACGCCGCCGCTGGTCTGCGCCGCTACACCCTGCCGGCCTACATCGATCCCGGTTGGCTGCGTTGGCTGCCGGTGCTGCCCATGGATCGGTCCCTGGTCGTGTCCATGATTCACGCGGACGACGTGGCCGACGCCTGCGTCAAGGCGATCGAGCGGCGCGCGTTGGGGCCGTTCAACCTCGCCGCCGAGCCGCCGGTTACCCGAGATGACATCGCTCGTACGCTGCGCGCCAAGGCGATTCACGTTCCCGCCAGCCTGCTCGGGCCGCTGGTGCAGGCGTCCTGGCGGGCCCGGCTACAGCCGATCGACCGCGGCTGGTTCGACATGGCGTTTTCCGCACCCCTGTTGAACAGCGACCGGGCCCGCACCGAGCTGGAGTGGTCGCCGCGGTGGTCGTCGCTGGAAGCCTTTGCCGACCTGGTCGACGGATTGCTGCACGACAAGGGCATGCCTAGCCCGGTGCTCTGGCCGCGATCGCTGCGCACCGCGCTCATGCGCGACGTCTCACATGGACCCATCACCACCAGGCGGGTGCCCTAGCCGGTGCGTCTACCCCGGCTGCGTCCAAGCAGGTGCCGCAGCGCGGAGTCCAGGTCGGGCTGGCGGAACGGGTGCTCGGCCCGCCGCAGCCGGGCGGGGTCGACCCGCTGACTGGCCAACGCGACTTCCTGCGCGCCCTGCGCGCCCAGCAGCACCCTGGGTCCCAGCGCCGGTACCGGCAGGACGGCGGGTCGGTGCACCACATGCGCGAGGGTGCGGGTGTAGTCGGCGTTGCGAACAGGCTGTGGCGCAACGGCATTGACTGGTCCGGACAGCTCGGCGTCCCACCACCCGCGGTGATAGATGTCAATCAGGTCGTCGATCCCGATCCACGAGAACCACTGTCGGCCGTCGCCGAGGCGTCCGCCCAGTCCGGCACTGAACAACGGCCGCATCAGGCGCAACGTGCCGCCGGCGGGGGACTGGACGATTCCGGTGCGCACCTTCACCACCCGGGCCCCGGCCTGCTCGGCGAGGGCGGTGGCGGCCTCCCAGTCGGCCACGACGTCGGCGAGAAACCCGTCGCCGCGCTCGCTGTCTTCGGTGAGAATCTCATCGCCCCGGTCATACCCGTAGATGCCGATCGCCGAGGCGGAGATCAGCACGGGCGTGCCGGTGCGTGCCACCAGTTCGGCCAGCCGCCGGGTGGGTCCGATTCGGCTGTCGCGGATCGCTTTTCGATGCTTGTCGGTGAATCGACCGGCGATTGATGCGCCGGCGAGGTGAATGACCGCGTCCACCCCGGCCAAGAGTTCGGGATCGGGATCGTCGGGATTCCACTGTCGCTGATCGGCGCCGTGGGCAGTGCCGCGGACCAGCCGGATGACGCGGTGGCCCCCGGTGCTCAGGAACGCCGCCAGCGCGGTGCCGACCAGTCCCGACGAGCCGGTCACGGCGACGGTTGAGGACGCCAGACCGTGCTGGGCCGCCCGCCGGTGCGCGGCCAGGTCATCGGCCAACTGTCGGTGTCGATAAGTGAACATCGCGCGCAGCGCGCGCTCCGGTACCGGTGTCTGGACGTTGTCGATAACGCGGGTCTGGTCCGCGCCGACTTCCTCGAAATCATGGATGTGCCGCCAGTGCCCGATCATGCGCGGGGGCAGCGAGGCAAGCCCGTCGCTGCTGAGCACGTCGACGAAACGCCTGGGCGGATCATAGGAATCCGCCCGATGCTGGGCCACCCAACGTAGGCCGCCGGGCAAACCGAGGATGGCGCGCCCATCCTTGACCGAGTCCGCCTCGGAGATCAACCGCATCGGCGACCAGGGCGGCGAAAGCCTGGTGAAGGCACCCGGGCGGGTGTGCCAGGCGAACACCTCGTCGCGCGGCGCGTCGATGACGCTCGAATAGATCAGGCCCATGCGTGCGACGTTACCGACAGATCCAGCGCCGTGCCGGTGCGGCATTCTGGTCTGCATGGGTGTTCGCGACGGAATTGTTTCGCTGTTCGATGCCGTGTTGGACCGGGCGGTGGTTCCTGGCTATACCCGGATCGGATATCGGCTTCGTACGCTCGACTGGCCGGATGATCCACCGGCGGGCGCCCTACGCGGTCGCACGGCGGTGGTCACCGGCGCCAATCGCGGTATCGGCAAAGCCACCGCCGCCGGATTGGCGAGCCTGGGTGCGACCGTGCTGCTGACGGTGCGTGATCGGGCCAAGGGTGAACAGGCCCGCGCAGAGATCATTGCCGATCACCCGGACGCCGATATCCGGGTCGAGGTGTGTGACATGTCGAACCTGGCCGCCGTGCGCGACTTCGCCGCCGACCTGGCCGGGCGGATGGCCGGGCTGGACGTGCTGATCCACAACGCGGGGTTACTCCCCGCCGAGCGTATTGAGACGAGCGAGGGGCACGAGGTCACCCTGGCCACCCATGTGCTGGGCCCGCTGCTGCTGACCGAAGGCCTGCTGCCGTCGCTGCGCGCGTCCAGCGATCCGCGGGTGATCTTGATGTCCTCAGGGGGGATGTACACGCAGCAGCTGCCGGTCGACGACCCCGAGTACCGCGCGGGCCGGTACCGCGGTGCGATTGCCTACGCGCGCAGCAAACGGGTACAGGTGGCATTCACGCCGATCCTGGCCCGCCGCTGGGCGGGGATCGGTGTCTACTCCATGCATCCCGGGTGGGCGGACACGCCCGGTGTGGCTTCCTCGCTGCCTGGCTTTCGGCGCCTCACCGGCCCGTTGTTGCGCACCGCTGCCGAGGGCGCCGACACCGCCGTCTGGCTCGCTGCCACCAGGCCGGCACCGCCGACGGGCCTGTTTTGGCACGACCGGCGACCGCGCCCGCAGCACTACCTGCCGACCACCCGCTACAACGATGCCGATCTGCAGCGCATGTGGCGGTACTGCACCGACGCGGTAGGCCTGGACTAACGATCCGGCAGGGCGTGTTCGACGACGGGCCGCCGCGGCTGGGGTTGCCGCTCGCGGCGCTTGGCGGCCAGATACACCTGCGACGTCTCGTGGGCCACGGTGTGCCAGTCGAAGTCGAAGGTCAGTCGCTCCCGGGCGGCGCGGGCCCGCCGCTGTGCGGCCGCGGGATCGTCGAGCACGGCGCGAACCGCCTCAGCTAGCCCTGCCACGTCGCGAGGCGCGAACGACATCCCGGTGACGCCGTTGATCACCGCCTCGCCCAGACCGCCGGTGTTGGACGTTACCAGCGGGATACCGGCCGCCGCGGCCTCCAGCGCAGCCAGTCCGAAGGGTTCGTAGTGGCTGGGCAGTACCGCGGCGTCGGCCCGGTGCAGCGCGGCCAGCAGCTCGTCATGGTGGAGGTGACCAAGAAACTGGGTTGCCTTGCGCACCTTGTGTTTCCGGGCCTGCTCGACGAGCCAGTCCTGCTGGGTGCCGTCTCCAGCGATGGTCAGGGTGGTCCCTGGGTGGGTGCGTCTGATCCGAGGTAGTGCGGCGATGGCGTCGTGTACGCCCTTCTCGTATTCCAACCGTCCGACGTAGAGCAATTCGGCCGGACCGGTGCGCGACCGTCGGGCGCAG
>JALHRH010000002.1 GCA_022841565.1 Mycobacterium sp.
TCGTGCGGCAATTGCTTCGAATGCGACGGCTGCCTCGGCGCGTGCCCGGAGGACGCGGTGATCAAACTCGTTGTGGGGCAACGGTACAAGTTCAACTACGACAAGTGCACAGGCTGTGCCGTCTGCTTCGATCAGTGCCCGGTACACGCCATCGACATGTTCCTGGAACCGACATGACGCGTGCCACGGTGGATGGCAACGAGGCTGCCGTTTCGGTCGCCTACCGGCTCAACGAGGTGTGCTGCATCTACCCGATCACACCGTCATCGCCGATGGCCGAGTTGGCCGACGAGTGGTCCAGCGCGGGACGGCCCAATGTGTGGGGCAGTGTCCCGACGGTGGTCGAAATGCAAAGCGAGGGTGGAGCGGCCGGGGCTCTGCACGGCGCGCTGCAGAGCGGCGCGCTGACCACCACTTTCACCTCGTCGCAGGGTCTGCTGCTGATGATCCCGAACATGTACAAGATCGCCGGCGAACTGACGTCGGCTGTGATCAACGTGGCGGCTAGATCGCTTGCAGCGCAGGGGTTGTCGATCTTCGGGGACCATTCCGACGTGATGGCGGTACGGCAAACGGGATTCGCACTCCTCGCGGCGGCCTCCGTGCAGGAGGCACACGACCTGGCACTCGTCGCACAGGCGGCCACGCTGACGACCCGGGTGCCGTTCGTGCACTTCTTCGACGGATTCCGAACCTCGCACGAACTCAACACGATTGAGACGCTGTCGGATGACGACCTGCGAGCGCTGGTGCCCGAGCAGCTGGTCTGGGCGCATCGCGGACGAGCGCTGTCCCCCGAGCGCCCGTTCATTCGCGGCACCGCGCAGAACCCGGACGTCTACTTTCAGGCGCGTGAGACGGTGAATCCTTTCTACGCAAGGGTTCCCGGTGTGGTCGAAGACCTGATGGCCCGGCTGGGCGAGCGCACCGGCCGCACGATGCACACTGTCGACTACACCGGGCACCCGGAGGCGGAGCGCGTGCTGGTGCTGATGGGCTCGGGCGCCCAGACCGTCGCGCAAACCGTCGCCGCTCTCACCGAGCGTGGTGAGCGGGTGGGCGTGGTGCAGGTGCGGCTGTATCGCCCGTTCCCCACCAGCGCACTACTCGAAGCGCTGCCGGCGACGGTGGGCACGGTCGGAGTTCTGGACCGCACCAAGGAGCCCGGGTCGATCGGCGAGCCGTTGTACCTGGATGTCATTGCGGCGCTTGCCGAGTCGCATGCGGCCGGAGAGCGGGCCGTGATGCCACGTGTTACCGGTGGACGCTATGGGCTGTCCTCCAAGGAGTTCACGCCCGCGATGGTCGCCGGCGTGTTCGCCGAACTCGCCCGCGAGCATCCGCGTCGGCGATTCACCATCGGTATCGACGACGATGTCTCCGGTACCAGCGTGGAGTACGACACGTCGTTCGACATCGAGTCGCCCGATACAGTCCGGGCGATCTTCTTCGGGCTGGGTTCGGACGGAACGGTCAGCGCGAACAAGAACACGATCAAGATCCTCGGGTCGGAAGAGGGCATGCACGCCCAGGGGTACTTCGTCTACGACTCGAAGAAATCGGGTTCGCAGACCGAGTCGCATCTACGCTTCGGTCCCGACCCGATCAGGGCTCCCTACCTGGTGAGTCGCGCCAATGTCATTGGCTGTCACCAGTTCCGGTTCCTCGACAAGGTTGACGTGCTCGGCCGAGCCGCGTCCGGGGCCACGCTGCTGCTGAACTGTCGCCATAAGCCGGAACGGGTTTGGGACGCGCTGCCCCGGACTGTTCAGCAACAGCTCCTGGAGAAGCGGATGACGCTGTACATCGTCGACGCCGGGCGGATCGCCCGCGAGGTCGGACTTGCCGGACGGATCAATATCGTGCTGCAGACGTGCTTCTTCGCGATCTCTGAGGTGCTGCCGCGCGAGCACGCCATCACCCGGATCAAGGAATCGGTGCAAAAGATGTACGGCGACCGCGGCACCGACGTGCTGCGGCGCGAACTGGCCGCGGTCGACGCCGCGCTGGACGGGTTGCGCCGCGTCGAGCTGCCGAGCGTGGCCACCTCCGTGCGTGTGCCGGTACCGACGGTGCCCGCCGACGCGCCGGAGTTCGTGCGGACCGTGACCGCGGAGATGATGGCCGGGCGCGGAGATGCGTTGCCGGTCAGCAGACTTCCGGTGGACGGCACCTACCCCAGTGGCACGACCGCGTACGAGAAACGCAAAATCTCCGAACTGGTGGCGGTCTGGGATCCGAGTAGCTGTATTCAGTGCGGCAACTGCAGCTTTGTGTGTCCGCATAGCGTGATCAGGTCCAAGTACTACGACCAGTCCCGATTGGACGGTGCGCCGGAGACGTTCGAGTCGGCGCCGCTTAATGCCGTCGGGCTACCGAACGCCCGGTACTCGCTGCAGGTGTACCTCGAGGATTGCACCGGCTGCGGCCTCTGTGTCGAGGCCTGCCCGATCGTGGTTCCCGGCACCACCGTGACCAAGGCGATCAATCTCGCTCCCGGCGAGCCGCGGCTGGCCACCGAGCGCGACAACATCACCTTCTTCGAGGCCCTGCCGGTCAGTGACCGGTCCCAGGTGGACTTCGGCACCGTGCGCGGCTCGCAATTCCTGGAGCCGCTGTTCGAGTTCTCCGGCGCGTGTGCGGGGTGCGGCGAGACGCCCTACCTCAAGCTGCTCTCGCAGCTCTTCGGAGACCGGCTGATGATTGCGAACGCGACCGGTTGCTCGTCGATCTACGGCGGCAACCTGCCGACCACGCCGTGGACCACCAACGCCGACGGGCGCGGTCCCGCGTGGTCCAACTCGCTGTTCGAGGACAACGCGGAGTTCGGGCTCGGCTTCCGGTTGGCCGCCGACACGCACACGCAGCTGGCCCGCCGGCACCTGGGCGAGTTACGCGACGCGCTCGGCGCCGACCTCGTCGACGCCATTCTGGCGGCGCCGCAGCTGCGGGAGTCTGAGCTCAATGCTCAGCGGCAGCGGTTGGCCGAGCTGCGGCGACGCCTCGACGAGCTCGATCCCGCTGTCACCGGTGATCTGCGCAGCGTGGTGGACCATCTGGTCCGGCGCAGTGTGTGGATCGTCGGCGGTGACGGCTGGGCCTACGACATCGGGTCGGGCGGGCTCGACCATGTCCTGGCCAGCGGGCGCAGCGTCAACGTGCTGGTGCTCGACACCGAGGTCTACTCCAACACCGGCGGTCAGATGTCGAAGGCGACCCCGCTGGGCGCGGTGGCCAAGTTCGCTGCCGCCGGAAAGACGGTGCCGTTGAAGGACCTTGCGCTGCAGGCGATTTCTTACGGGAACGTCTACGTCGCCAGGGTCGCCCTGGGCGCCGACCCGCAACAGACTCTGCAGGCGTTCCGTGAGGCGGAGGCCTATGACGGCCCTTCGTTGGTCATCGCCTACAGCCAGTGCATTGCGCATGGCATCGAGATGCGGCACGGGCTGGACCAACAGTACCGCGCCGTGGCCAGCGGGCACTGGCCGCTGATCCGCTATGACCCGGTGCTGCGCACGGCCGGCCAGAACCCGTTCCTGCTCGATTCACACCAGCCGCGGATACCGCTGGCCGACTACCGCACCCGGGAACTGCGGTACCGCTCACTGGCCAACGCCGATCCGGCCGAATACGATCGGCTGCTCGGCCTCGCCGAACAAGCCAACTCGCGGCGCTGGAACGTCTATCAGGAGATGGCATCCCGCGGTCCCGAACACTTCGACGCCGACGCCCGCAGGGGACGCTGATGGACCTGTCGACCACCTACTTGAATCTCAGGTTGCGCAACCCTCTGGTCGCGGCGGCATCCCCGCTGTCGCAGAGCGTCGACGGCGTCCGGCGCCTCGTCGACGCCGGAGTCGGTGCTGTCGTGTTGTATTCGCTGTTCGAAGAGCAACTGCGCCGCGAGGCCGACCAGAACATGCGGCTGGCCGAAGCGGGCACCGAGAGCTTCGCCGAGTCGTTGACCTACTTCCCGTCGGCTGCCGATGAGGATCACGGGCCGCGCCGCTATTTGAGCCTGCTCGAACGCGCGGCGGGGGCGGTCTCGGTTCCGGTGATCGGCAGCCTTAACGGCAGCACTCCCGGCAGTTGGGCCCGCTATGCCCGGTCAATGCAGGAATCCGGCGCGGCCGCAATCGAACTGAACATCTACTATGTGCCCGGCGATCCGCACATCAGCGGCCGCGATGTCGAAGAGCGCCATCTGGACATCCTCGCGGGAGTCAAGGAGGCCGTGACGGTGCCCGTTGCGGTGAAGCTCAGCCCATACTTCAGCGCGACGGGTGACATGGCGCGGCGGCTGGACCAGGCCGGTGCAGACGGACTGGTGCTGTTCAACCGGTTCCTGCAGCCCGACATCGATCCGGAGACCCTCACCGTGGTGCGGTCGGCGTCGTTGTCCACCGCGGCGGAGATTCGATTACCGCTGACCTGGATTGCATTGCTGCGCGGACGGGTTGACGCTTCGCTGGCCGCGACGACCGGCGTCGAGACCGCCGTGGAGTTCATCAAGTACCTGCTGGCCGGCGCGGATGTGGTGATGACGGCGTCAGCACTGCTGCGCCACGGCCCGGATCACGCCGGCGCGCTGCTCGACGGTTTGTCTGAGTGGATGCGACGCAAGGGGTACAGCAGCGTCGACGAACTGCGCGGACTGCTCGCCACACCCGTCGGCGCTGATGGGACCAGCCGCGTACGCTGGGACTACGTCAGCGCATTGCATCAGGCCAACGATGCCGTTTATGGACCCTGGTGACTGATCGCGGGGTTGCCCTCGCGCAGCGAAGCGTCGTACCCACCGGCTAGCAATCCCAACCCGGTTGAGAACAAACTCTCACCCACCATGCCGGGCGCCGCAGGACGCGTAAAGTTGATGGCGGTTGACAGTCCAGCCGGTCCGGAACACCCTGTCCCTTCGGCGACAGCGTGAGAGCAATCGCTCGCCACCGGGCATCTGAGTGCTCGTCGTGCAGAAAGTTCAATATGCACACCGTAGATCCGGCTGTCATGACTGGGGCATGGGGGACTGCAGAGCAGCGGCGCGGACGCTCGTCCCGCTGCACTCGGGCGCACTGCCGTCCGCGGAGGTGACCCACTGATGGCCATCACAGACGTAGCGGCCTACGCGCATTTGAGGGCCGCGGACCTCGAGGCACTCGCCGCGGAGTTGGATGCAATACGCCGCGACATCGAGGCTTCCCGCGGTGCGAGTGACGCTGCCTACATCCACCGCGCGATCACCTTTCAGCGGTGCCTCGATCTCGCCGCCCGCGTGGTGATTGCCGGCACCCACACCATAACCGGATGGGCGCTGGGGACGGTCGGACTGGCCATAGCGAAAAGCATCGAGAACATGGAACTGGCACACAACATCGGGCACGGGCAGTGGGATTGGATGAACGACCCCGAAATCCATTCCACCACCTGGGAGTGGGACATGGTCGGTCCCTCTGCGCAATGGCGTTACTCGCACAACTACCGACATCACACCTTCACCAACGTCGTCGGAGTCGACGACGATCTCGGCTACGGCGTGCTGCGGGTCACCCGTGATCAGCAATGGAAGCCCGGCAATCTGCTGCAGCCGCTGCGACACCTGTTGCTGGCGGCTACTTTCGAATGGGGCATCGCGCTGCACGACCTGTACTCCGAACAAGACCGCTGCGAAACCGCCGCCGCAAAGTCGGCACAGGCCAGCGGTCTGCGCCGTAAAATAGCGCGCCAGGCGGCCAAGGACTACCTGCTGCTGCCCATTCTTGGCGGAAGACGTTGGCGCCGAATCCTGCTCGCCAATGCGGCCGCCAATGTACTGCGAAATGCGTGGGCCTATGCCGTTATCTGTTGCGGCCACTTCGCGGACGGGGCCGAGAAGTTCACCGCGGAAGCGCTGAACCATGAGACCAAGCCGCAGTGGTATCTGCGACAGATGCTGGGAAGCGCCAACTTTCGTGCCGGTCCGGTAATGGCGTTTATGAGCGGAAACCTCTGCTACCAGATCGAACATCACCTCTACCCGGACCTGCCCAGTAACCGCTACGCGCAGATCGCCGAGCGGGTACAGGCGGTCTGCGCCAGCTATGACCTGCCGTACACCACTGGCTCGCTTGTCCGCCAATACCTACTGACCCTGCGCACAATCGCCAAACTGGCTCTGCCAGATCGATTCCTGCGCGCCACGTCCGATGACGCCCCGGAAACCGCGTCCGAAAACAGGTTTAGCAATCTCATGCCGCGGTCCGGTCTCCTCGCCAACTCAGCCGAAGGCAGGTACGGACTGGCCACCGCGATCCGCAACCGCAAGAACGGACTCGCTCAACGACGCGCAGCAAGTCAGCCGCGCCGCGTCGCCGCCAGTCGTTGGCAAGGGGCCGAATCGACCAGCTGAGTTGGGTGGTCGCTCGCTACTTTCCCTGGTCGATCGCCCCGCCTTCGGAGTCCCAACTCGACTCTGCTGCGTCCTTCGCCTTGCGCCCCGCGTTGCGGCGCACTCCCGCTGCGCGGCGCATGCCCGCGAGGATCACTTCGCGGCAGGTCAGGTAAGGACGGTCGATAACTCCTGATGTCGACGTGCCCGTGGCTGCACGTGTGTCGATGACCCTCGGTTCGATGATGTGCGTAATGATCGTCTGCCTGTTCGCCCACCGAAGCGAGCCGTTGAATTGTTGTGCGCCTTACCAACCGGCTTCCATTGAACGGCGAAGCGGCCCTAATGGCGGATCGTCGCGCTGCTGCGCCGGCGGCTGCTCATGGGGTTGTCCCCCGATTTCTGATGTTCAAGCTGCCGGATCAACTCCCGCTTTGCCTCACTCAAAGCGTGGGTGATGTCCGGATTCTCGGCGATCGCAATCAGCGGTGGACGCCCGGGCAGGCTCGTGCGCAAAGTGATGCGCTGTTCTTTGCCGCCGCGGCCCTGCAACGAGACTTCCACTTCGATGTCCCCGGCGTCCCACCGTCCCAACAGATGCGGACCGAGCGTCGACAGCGTCTCCAATATGTGGGGGCGCTCCTTTGCTTTGAACCCGGCGCCCACGTGAAGTACGTTCTCTCCGAACGTATCGCGCTGTTCATCGGCAGAATCCACCATGGTCTTCTCCTTAGCGTGAAGAGTGGGCGCAACGGCACCCAGGTTTGTCCCCGTGCACGTCACTGCCGGATGGTGACGGGATCCGATTCCACGAAAGCTATGGAAACCATTGATGCGTCGAGGTTTTCAGATAAAATCCAGCGATCGCTGAATTCTCCAGATATCTCTAGTAAACGCCCATCAGCGACCGCTGTCAACATTGTTCACCAACGGCGGATGTTCGCGGGTCCCATTCGAAATGCCCTCTGCGCGGCCCAGAACCGCGAGGAGTTCGGGTAGTGGCACCGTGGCGACACCGATTGCGGCGTCAGAGATGCCGTACGGCAGCACGAGGGTGTCGGCGTGGACCAATGCACCGCAGCTGTAAACAACATTGGGTACGTAGCCGTCCCGCTCATCATGAGCTGGACTGAGTAGTGGTTCCGAGAGGTAGCCGCGAATCCTGGTCGGATCTTCGAGATCGAGCAGAATCGCCCCGATGCAATAGGTCCGCATCGGGCCGACGCCATGGGTGAGCACCAGCCAGCCGGCGTCGGTCTCGATGGGCGGACCGCAGTTCCCGAGTTGTAACGCCTCCCAGGCTCGGGTCGGGCTCTGGCAGGGAAGCGCACGCGCCCAAACGGACAGGTGATCTGAGTAGGCAATCGCATTCGATTCGCGATCTGATCTCGACATCGCAGCGAAGCGTCCGCGAATTCGGCGCGGAAACAGCGCCAGACCCTTGTTGGCGGCGGCGGGTCCGACGATCGGCGCAGAGATGAACGACTGGAAATCCGTGGTCGTGAGGAGTTGCTGGCTGATGTGGGACCCGCTGTAGGCAGTGTAGCTCGCGTAGAAAGTGACGGAGCCGTCGTCGTCGATGAACCGGACGAACCGTGCATCCTCCATGCCGCCCCGTTCTGCGCTCATCGAGGGCCACAGCACACGCTCGGAAAGCGTTACACGGCTTGGGAATTCGACCGTGTACGTGCGTTCTTCGATGCTGCGGAATGAGGAAATTGTTTCCTCGGCGTGTCCGCGGGTGCTCAGGTGAGTCTCGAGCTGGGCGAGTCGCTGATCGAGAGCAGCTCGGGTGAAGCTGTGGCCGAGCCGGTCGAGTACGTAATCGGCGGCCTCTCCCGCGTGCTCGAGCCTGGCGAGTTCACTGCGGAAAACGGCTGCGTCGAGCAGAGCCGGCTCAGCCACCCCGGCTGTCGCGAAGGGAACCGGATCGTCGATGGTGATGCCGCCACCTGAGTCGATGACGCCGGTCCGAAACCCGATGGACGAATGGTGCCCCTCGCCGATGCCTCGGACACTCATCACGAATCGCAAGCTGCCTGCCGCGATTCCAGCCTGATCGGGATGTGCAACGATGCTGGGGTTGCATAACGCAGCGCCTTCGATGGCGTATTCGCTGGTGAATGCCGCACCCAGCAACAATTTTCGCGCCTCGGAGAGCTCCACACCGGGATCCAGCCGATCGGCCAGCTCTTCGGCGTGTCGACGGAGGGTGTCGGCAAGATCGCGGTGACGCCCGTCGAATCGGACGACAACATCATCTAGCGACGACCGGACCTCCCCTTCTCCCAGAGTCAAGATACGCGCCAGCACCGCTGCCGCTCTGGACTCCTGGTGCTCGAATCCCTCCTGGCCTGGCACGAAGAGCCGGGTGATGACCCGCGACGGGTCGGCCACGAGCCGCTGGGGGCTGCGCGTGACGAGACCAGGCTGCATGGAAGTCATTGCCGCACAGTCGAGAAGTGCCGAGCGTGCTGCATCGTCGAGAGCAGTGCCAACGTTGACTCCGCACCTTGGTTGCGGTTCACCCCGTCAGCGCGCAGGCCGTCGAATCCACCGCCGGTCTCCGGGTCCCACATGAGCTGTCGCGCGTCGTTGACGCCGGTGAACCAGGCCGCAGCCGCCATGACCCCGTCGGTCCAGATCGCAGCGGGGTCAATGGCAGCGGCACGCGCGCACGCGTCGGCGAGGCTGGACACCTCGATCGGCTGCTGATCGAACCCAGGCCGACGATCGTCCGGCCCTCTGCCCGCTGCGGGAGTGGGCGAGAGGTGATCCCCTGCTGTTTCGTATTCGACCAGCCAACCTAGCAGATCCAGACCCTGTTGCCGGAGCGTCGAATCGCCGAGCGCAACGCCCGCGGCGATCATCGCGTCGGGGAGAACCGCATTCGCGTAGGTGAGTCGCGGCTCAGGCCATGGCCAGTTAGCGTCCCCCTTGGGATTGGCCACGGTCTTGACGTAGTCGGTGAGGAGTTCGTGTGCGGCCCGGTGCCCAGGATCGACGGAGAGGAGTTCGGCGGCACCCAGCGCCGCGAACGCCATCGCCCGAGGCCACGGCGATCGCACCTTCGCGGAGCGCTCGAACTGAATGACGGCCAACCGACGAACCAAATCCACGTCATTGTGCGCGGCGGCAGTCCCCAGCCCCCACAGGCAGCGCCCCCAGCAGTCTTCCAGAGAAGGCTCATCCTCCCAACGGCCCTTGCTGTCCATCCGGTTGCGGCAGGGGCCGGCGTAGGACTGTGCATCGTTCAAGAACCGCACGGCCACGCGCGCAAGACCGTTCACCTCACCGTCGGAGTCAGGCTCTCGGGAAGCAACGACCAGAACCCGTGCCATGTCGTCGGTGCAGTAGCCGTGCTCGGGCCGGGGTTCGGCGAAGCGGGCATGCTCGAACGTCCCGCGACGGTCCGTCAAACGGAACAGGTGGTCGAAATTCGGGCCCGGTAAGGGGGCGGTCATACCAGCACCGGACGTTTGCCGAGCAGGCGGTGCGCGAGATCCAGATAAGCAGACGCCACAATCGGCCACGCCATCCGAGGGGCCAATCGCAAGGCCTCGGCGGCCATCTCCGCGGCTAGCTGGGGCTCGGTCAGGAGCCGGAATAGAGCTGACACCAGCGCATCCGGATCGTCGTGGCCAACGACCATGCCTGCCCCGCTGGCCAGCAGTTCGACCGCGTGCGGAAAGGCGGTAGCGACGACTGGACGACCGCTCGCGATGGCATCGACCAGTACGCCGGAAGTGACCTGGTCGGTGGAGTCGTAGGGCAGCACAACCACGGCGGAGGACTGGATGAGTTCCGTCAGCGAGGACACATCGCGGTAGCTGGCGTCGAACGACACCGAGTCCGATAGACCACCGAGCCGCGCCTGTTCGGCACGAGCGTCCCGGTAGGCTTCGCCGTCGGCTGCCAGAACCTTTGGGTGCGTCTGGCCGGCGATCAGGTAGCGCGGCCGGACCGGGAGGTTGCGGAGCGAACCCATCGCCTCGATGACCCGCTCAATGCCCTTGCCCGGACCGAGCAGGCCCCACGTCAACAACGTCGGCCTGTCCGACCGCACCGGTGGGCCGGAATTTCTCGGCACGGTAGCGCCGTGCGCAATTGTGGTGACTTTGCGGGAATCGACGTCGAAGACGAGGCACAGGCGTCGCCTCGCCGCCTCCGACATGACAACCACCTGAGCCGCCATCGCCGCGATCGACTCAAGCACCCACCGCTGATGTGGGGTCGGGTCGTTGAGGACCGTGTGAGCGATCACGATCACCGGGACGTGGAGGGCGCCGACGATGTCCACCACCTCGTCTCCGTCGAGACCACCGTAGAGGCCGTATTCATGCTGCACGACAGCGACGTCGCTCCTATCCAGCAATTCGGAGGCGGCAGCCACCGAGGTAGCGGAACCGTTGACCAGCTCGCCGATCACCCGATCGTCCGAAGATCTGAAGCCGTCGGCCACCCGGACGACGGTGACGTCAGATCCATTCGCGCACAATCCATTCGACAAGGCTGCACTGAACGTCGCTAGACCACACGGTGTCGGAGGATAGGTACTGAGAATGCTGAAACTTGTCGTGCCGGAAGCCCGGTGCGGAACGAGAACATTCGATCCATGGGTGGATAAACATAAGGCGGTCAAAGTGATCCCTGCGGGGAGATATCACCGTCATTTCCGGCGTGAGCGGATGCTCTAGGAGGTCAGCGGCGGGCGGCTGACTTCGTCCCGGACTGGCTGGCTTCCCAACCCCCACAAACGCTACACCCGATCAGCGGCGCCCGCACATTTGCGCGAGGGCGGCATGCACGAAAACACTTTCGGGGTTGCCCGGCTGGCAGGTTCTGGCGGTTGCTTCCCGTTCGCAGGGTACGGCAAGTTAGGGTAGGGCTCAGATTTCCGGCTCAGCGCTGCCGCGGGCGCGGGCGCGGCGCACGGCTTCATCGACAATGTGTTGGGCGACATCAGCCAACTTCCGATGCTCGGATTGGCTGATCGCGCGCAGTTGAGTGAACGCGTCTTCGGCGGTGCGCCCGGTACGCGCGCGAACGATGCCGATCGCTTGATCGATCACTGGACGGGTGCTCAAAGCCGCCTGCAACTGGACAGTGAGAGCAAGCGCATCCGACAGGATGCGCGCGTTGTACAGGGCTACGGCCGCTGGTTTGGCGAACAACTCCCCGAATTCAGCGGCGCGCTCATCGAAAACGTTTTTGTCGTGCGCATATACATTGACCGCGCCGACCACGCGATCCGGCAACAGCAGCGGCACCGCTAGCGCACTGTGCACCCCTAACCTGCCGACACGCGGACCAAATCGCGGCCACTTCTTCTCCCCACCCAACGAACCGGAGCGCACCGTGCAACGGTCCAGCGCCGCCGTGATGCAGGGCCCCTCATTGAGGGTCACGTACTGGATTTCGTCAATCTCGGCGACAAAGGGGGCGCTGGCCGCTACCGCCGCGACCATGTTGTCCACCCGGTCGACATTCAGCAACGTCACCCCGGCACCGTCTGCCCCCGGTATTGCGCGCACAGCGAACGCAGCCACCTCCGCCAACAACTCCGGCAAGCGGCGATGATCGGCGACAAGACCCGCAAGATTGCCAATGGCCGCCCGTAAATCGGCGTCATCGGCAATGAGCTGATTTATCCCCAGCGCCGGTCCATCAGGGTCCTTGGCGAAATTCACCATCGGCGGTACCTGCTTCATAATCCTGCTGGCGCCCGACATCTCGGTGACCAAAGTTCTGACCCGGGGCGCACCGCCGCGAGCTAGTTCCCATCCTATGGCCGACCGACCGGCTGGCCCTAACCGAGCCCAATCCGCGAAATTCGCTGAGGCTTCTGCGTTTCTGCATACGGGGCTGGTCACCTGTGCCCAACCCCGGTGTAGTGTCATAGTTGTTGAGAATCTCAGCTGGTCGGGACAGTTTCAGCTGCACGCTGCTGAATCCCAGGAGTTTAGCTCCGCACCTGACGCGCCAGTGATCGTCCGTACGAACGGTTCACCCTGATCGACGATTTGTTTCCGCCTTCACTTCTATCCGGCCACATCCTTTTCGACGCGCCGCACGGTAGGCGCGACGCGGGTCGAACAGCGCGACTGAACACTCAATGGACGAAGTCGGGCATTGGCCGTCGGGAATTCTTTGGTGCCGCAGGCTTTCCCGCTCTGCACAGCATCTTGGTTAGCTCCGCACACGCTGGAATAGGCTGGGCATCTGCGACCCGGAGGGCTCGCTGCAGGTCGTCGACACCGTTGGTGCGGCACTGGCAATCCTGCGCCGTCGGCGTCCGATACAGACTACCGGGGCTCGCGACCGAACGACGTGTGACATGCGGTACCGGTGACATGGGGTAGCGGCGCGCTAACCGCTCCCGTAAACCGGATGATCGCGACCTTTCACAATGGCGTCGAGGTACTGCGGTTCGGCGGGTTTCAGACCGGTTCGGTTCCGTCGCCATTTCAGATCGTGGAGCGGTGCGACATGTACCGCCTGCGGCGATACTTCCCCGACGCAGCAAGCGACCCGGCACGGCCTCCGGTCATTCTGGTACCGCCAATGATGATGTCAGCCAACGTCTTTGACGTCACCAGGGACCAAGGGGCGGTCGGGGTGTTGCACGATCTCGGAGCGGACCCGTGGGTGGTCGACTTCGGCTCACCCGACCTCGAGACCGGCGGGCTCGAACGCACGTTGAGCGACCATGTCGTGGCGCTCAGCGCGATCGTCGACTCGGTAAAATCCCGCACCGGCCGCAATGTGCACTTGGCCGGCTACTCGCAGGGCGGCATGTTCTGCTATCAAACCGCGGCCTACCGCCGTTCCGAGGGCCTGGCCAGCGTCATCACCTTGGGAAGTGCCGTCGATGCACTGAGCGGTCTGCCGTTCGGAATTCCCGCAGCATTGGCGGGCCGCGGTGCACAATTGGTTGCCGATCACGTCTTCAACCGTCTGTCCGTATCCGGATGGATGGCGCGCACGGGGTTCCAACTTCTGGATCCTGTCAAGACGATCCGTGCGAGATGGGACTTTCTCCGGCAACTCCACGACCGAGCGGCGTTACTGCCCAGGGAACAGCAACGCCGATTCCTCGAGGTGGAGGGCTGGGTGGCATGGTCGGGTCCGGCGGTCGCCGAGCTGCTGCGGCAATTCGTGGTCCATAACCGCATGATGGTCGGCGGGGCCGTGATCGATGGCACATTGATCACTCTCGCCGAAATCACCTGTCCGGTAGTAGCTTTCATCGGTGAGATCGACGACATCGGCCAGCCGGAGTCGGTGCGGGGAATCCGGCGGGCCGCACCTCGTGCCGAGGTGTCCGAGGTGCTGTTGCGGGCAGGTCACTTCGGGCTTGTTGTCGGGACGATCGCCGCCACGCAGACCTGGCCCACCGTCGGCAACTGGGTGCTTTGGCAAGACGGTCGCGGTCCCAAGCCCGACGGCGTACACGCAATGGCGGCCAACCCAAATGGTGGAATCGATGGCGCAGCCGGACTCTCGTCGCTTATCAGGCACTCGGCGGGTGCACTGGCCGAATTGAGCATCGGCGTGAGCGTGGGTCTGGCCGACGCCGCGGTGGGTGCGGTGCGCAGCAGCCGGGAAATCGCCGGTGCGGCCGTGCGTACGCTGCCCCAGCTCGCCCGCCTCGGCCGGCTCCAACCCCACACGCGGGTGTCGTTGGGCGCCTTGATGACCGAACAGGCGAACCGAGCACCCGAGGAAGAGTGTTTCCTATTCGAGGATCGAGTTCACACCAACCGGACCGTGAATCGACGCATCGACGACGCGGTGCGCGCCCTCATCGCCGCCGGTATCCGCCAGGGAGCCCACATCGGGGTGTTGATGGACACCAGCCCCAGCGCGCTGACCGCGATCGCGGCGCTCTCGCGGTTGGGCGCAGTGGCGGTACTACTCCCCCCAGATGACGACCTGGCTGTCGCCGTCCGACTGTGCGAGGTGGCCGATATCGTCACGGACCCAAATCATCTGGCGACTGCCGCCGCAACCGGTGCCAGGGTGCTGGTCCTCGGTCGGCGCCGCACCACGGACCCCGGGCGCGAAGAGTCCAAGCGGGTAGTCGAGCTGGATGGTCTCGATCTGCCCGGTGCGCGGCTGCCCAAGTGGTTTCGGCCGAACCCAGGAAGGGCAACTGATCTCGCCTTCGTGTTCTTCAGTACCACTGGGGGGCGCGCGATGGTCAAAGAAGTCACCAATCACCGCTGGGCACTGTCCGCCTACGGCACCGCCACGGCCGCCGCGCTCGGCCGCGGCGACACGATCTATTGCCTGACCCCGCTGCACCATCCCTCGGGCCTGATGGTTGGTCTCGGCGGAGCCGTCGCCGGCGGGTCGCGCATTGCCTTGACCCGTGGCGTCGACCCAACGCGCTTCGCCGACGAAGTCCACCGTTACGGCGTCACGGTGGTGACCTACACGTGGACCATACTGCTCGAACTGGTAGCGGCGGCGTCGCCCGAGCTCGCCGCACATCACCCGATCCGCCTGTTCATCGGCTCCGGAATGCCAATCGGGTTGTGGCACAAGGTCACCGACCGATTCTTCCCGGCTCTGGTGCTGGAGTTCTATGCCTCCACCGAGGGGGACGCTGTGTTGGCCAATGTCGCGGGTACGAAAATCGGCGCCAAGGGTCGGCTGCTGCCCGGAAGTACCCAGATTCGGCTCGCCGCCTACGACCCAGTCACCAGCCAGTTCATCCAGGATGACCACGGTTTCGTACGCCCCTGCGCGGACGATGAAATAGGCGTGCTGCTGGCAAAGCCGCGCTCCGGCCTCGATGCCGCTCGCGTGTCGATGCGCTCGGTATTCGGCCAGGGCGACACCTGGATCAGCACAGACCACCTGTTTCGCCGCGATACCGATGGCGACTACTGGTTCGTAGACAACCGGAACACCGTGATCCGATCGGTGCGTGGACCAGTCTTCTGCCAGCCAATTTGCGACGCGCTGGGCAGCATCAGCGCGATCGAACTGGCGGCGGTGTACCCCGTTGCCGCCGATAAGCATGATGTCCCCGTCGCGGCCGTGACGCTTAGCAGAGGCAGCATCCTCACCGCGGATATGCTGACCAACGCATTGAGCGGCCTCACTCCGGAACAGCGTCCAGCCATCCTCCACGTCGTCGACCGCATACCGCTGACGCCTTCTTACCGCCCTCTGTCGACTGCTTTGCAGGCGGCCGGACTCCCATTGCCAGGGGAAAAGACCTGGTACCACGACCCCACTGATGGCCAATACAAACAACCGCCAGCAAGTCCCCAGCTGGCCCACCGCCCCGCGGAGGGCGACGACTTCGGACCCTGCTGATTCCGGCAGGTTCACGTCCGCCTGTTCTCGGACTTCGCGACGCCCTTGTCGGGCTGCCCTGTGCGTCCGCTGAGGCGACGCTCGTATTCGGTTCGCGGGCAGGCCATATCGCGAAAATCGGGATTACTCGTGAACCGCGGCAATCCAGATTCGATCGCGAGGACGCGGATCGCTGATCGTCAAGGTTATCTGAGGTGGCGGACTCGCCCGAATATGTTGGGAGGGCTACATATCGTGGAATAGATTTCGCTTGTTGAGTTATACCTCCAGAGTGCACCAACCCACGACGTGCTGCCGGCGCCGCGAGATTGCAGTAATCGTCCGGGCACGGCTCGACATGCGGTATCGTTCGAACCGGTTGACTCACCAGCCTCCCGGAGATGCCCGGCGGCGACTGTAAGAGGTCCCTGCCGTGTCATGTCCGCCCTCCCCCTGCTAGCCGACAATTACCGGTTCGTGCCGTCGCACCGGCCCGACCGGCAACGACGGGCCCGTGCTTAGAGCATCAAGGTGATCACCGCACCCGCCGGCGACATCAGCGCACTTCGGCATCTTGCCGCACGCGAATGTGCAGCCAGCCCTCCCGAACCGCTCACACGTCGCCGCAGCAGAAACGACGGCCGATCCGGGGTGCGCCCGGCGGGGACGGGCCCTGCCACGGGCAGCACCGGCCGCAGTCCACGACAGGTGCCCCAGGTAGTGCGATGGCCCCATTGCGCTGAAATTAAAGCGATTTCACCATGGCTCACCGCCCCCGTGGCCGCGTCGATTTCGCGATTACCGACACATCAGCCGCTGAGCTCGCCGTCGCAGGGCGGAAACGATGGGCGCAGTCGCGCCGGAAGCCAAAGGAACGACCATGAGTAGATTTACCGAAACCATGTACGACAACGCGCAATTGGGCTCGAATGGCATCGTCACCGGGGAGCCGAACAATCCTGTCCGGCATACCTGGGGCGAGGTGCACGAGCGGGCGCGCCGAATCGCCGGTGGCTTGGCCACGGCCGGCGTGGGCCACGGCGACGCTGTCGCGGTGCTGGCCGGCGCTCCGGTCGAGATCGCGCCCACCGCACAGGGCATCTGGATGCGCGGCGCCTGCCTGACCATGTTGCACCAGCCCACCCCGCGCACCGACTTGAGACGCTGGGCCGCCGAAACCGCCTCCGCCATCAAGGTGATCGGTGCCGCGGCGATCGTGCTCTCGGAGCCGTTCATGGCCGCCGCGCCGCTACTGACCGAGCTGGGTGTGCCAGTGCTGGCGATCCCGCAGCTCGTCGACAGTCGCCCGATTGATCCGGTAAAGACCGGCGACGAAGACCTCGCGCTGCTGCAGCTGACGTCAGGATCCACCGGTTCGCCCAAGGCCGTCCGGATCAGCCACCGCAACGTCGTGTCCAACGCCGAGGCAATGTTCGTCGGCGCACGAATGAACCTCGACACCGACGTGATCGTGAGCTGGTTGCCACTGTTCCACGACATGGGTATGGTCGGTTTCTTAACTGTACCAATGCTTTTCGGTGCCGAGCTGGTCAAGGTCACGCCGCTGGATTTTCTTCGCGACAACCTGCTTTGGGCGCAGCTCATCGACAAGTACCGGGGCACGATGACGGCGGCGCCGAACTTCGGCTACAAGATGTTGGCCAGACAACTGCGCATGCACGCCACTCCCGGCCAGTTCGACCTGTCCAGTATGCGCTGGGCACTGTCGGGCGCCGAACAGGTCGAGCCGGCCGACGTCGAAGACTTCTGTGCGGCAGGCAGGCCATTCGGATTGCGGCCGGAGGCCATGCTGCCTGCATATGGGATGGCCGAATCGACGGTGGCAGTGTCGTTCACTGAATGCGACACCGGTCTGCTGGTCGACGAAGTTGACGCGGACCTGTTCGCGGTTCTGAATCGGGCTGTTCCGGCAACCAGGGGCAACACTCGTCGGTTTGCCACCCTGGGGTGTCCGCTCAAGGGCATAGAGGCACGCGTCGTCGACGATTTCGGCAATTTTCTTCCCAACCGGGCTGTCGGTGTCCTCCAGTTGCGGGGCGAGCCAGTGACGTTGGGCTACTCGACGACCGCCGGTATCGTCGCGGCACAGGACGACCAAGGCTGGTACGACACCGGCGACTTAGGCTATCTCACCGAAATCGGGCACATCGTCATCTGCGGCCGAGTAAAAGACGTGATCATCATGGCCGGACGAAACATCTATCCCACTGATATCGAACGTGCCGCCGCGCGGGTTGCCGGGGTTCGACCTGGGTGTGCGGTAGCGGTGCGCCTGAACAAGGGCCTCGCCCGAGAGACGTTCGCTGTAGCTGTGGAGTCAAACTCCTGGCAGGATCCGGTTCAGGTACGCCGCATCGAGCAGCAGGTGGCCCACGAAGTCGTAGCGGAGGTCGACGTCCGGCCGCGCAGCGTGGTTGTGCTCGAGCCCGGAATGATCCCGAAGACGCCCTCGGGCAAACTTCGGCGAGCCAATGCGTTGGCGCTCATCGACTGAGCCTATGGGTCGCCGCGGAGTAAATTCGTCTGGGGACGAATGTGCGCGAGAGGAGGGAGCTTTGGCAGACTTCGATGCCCAGCCCGGTCGCGATGCACCGCCGCAGCCGGAGCTCTCCCCTGCCCAGCGGGAAGCAGACGAGACCGAATTGTATGCCGGTCTGCGTGGGGTGGCCGGCATTGTCGCCAGCGCACGCGGAGTGATCGAACTTCTCGGAGATGTGGCGGAGTTCGCCGCCCAGGCGATTCCAGGAACCGACGGCGTCGGCGTCGCGTTGGCCGACCACCGGCACGCCATATCCGATATCCAGACCTGGGCGGCCACCGAGATGCTGGTCCACGACATCGACAGCATGCAATACGGCGAGCTGAGCGAGGGGCCGGCCATTACCTGCATGCAGTCGCGGCGGCCGGTAGTGAGCGGATCACTGGGTAGCGACAATCGTTGGCCGCACTTCGGTGGCCGAGTAGCGCGGATGCGAGTGCACTCCGCGCTCGCGCTGCCCTTGATCATCGGCGACCAGGTGATCGGCTCGATCAATGCGTATGCCAAGCGCCGCGATGCCTTCGGGGAGCACGCCGTGCAGTTGGGGTCGCAGTTCGCCATACCCGCCGCCGTGTCGGTGTACAACGCCCAACTACTGGCCAGCGCGCACGAACGGACCCTGCGACTGCAGCGGGCGTTGGACAGCCGGTCGTTGATCGATCAGGCGATTGGCATCATTCGCAGCCGGTCGGGCGGCAACGCGGATGAGGCGTTCGATCGACTCACCCAACTAAGCCAGACCCACAACGTCAAGCTGCACACCGTAGCCGAGCGACTGGTCGAAGAGGCCGCTCGGCGCGCCCGGGCACGACGGACTTGAACCCGTTATTTATGTTGGCGCGGAAAGGATTTCGGCAAACTCCGCGATGAGCAGCATCCGGGAATACCGATCGGTCATCAACCTGCGTGCGACGGTGGTCAGGTGTTCGCCGCTGGCCCGCGCGTAGGTCCGCAGGAGTGCAAACGCCTCCTCCACCGACACATCGAGCGTCTCGCGGAGTAAGCCTTTGGCCTGCTCGACGACGACGCGGTTGGCCAGCGCAGAGCGCAGCTGTGGTATCACGGTCAAGGGGGTGGGTGGATGTTCTTGGAGTATCGCCACACACGCGATGTGTGTCAGGGTCTGGCCGACGAGCAGGTCGGCCTCGGTGAGCTCGCCGGGGCGAGTACCGAACAAGCCGAGCGCGCCCAGAATTGTTCCGGCGGCACGCATGGGGAGCGCGTGCACCGAGGCGAAGCCAACTCCAATCGCGGCGGGGACGAATTGCGGCCATCGGTCGCCCTCCCTCCGAAGATCGGCTACCGACACACGCTGACCGGTGGCGTAACAGTCCAGGCATGGACCGTCGTCGGCCAGGAGTTGGAACAGTTCGATTTCGCGGGCTTGCTCCGAGGTGGCTGCCAGCAGCCGGAGCTGCCGCAGGGGGTCAGCGAGCAGGATGCCCGCCGCCTCGACGTCGAGCAACTCGGCACAGCGTTCGGTGAGGCCGGTGAGCAGTTCGACCACGTCGAAGTCATCGAGCAAGCTGTCGACGAGCGAAACGACGGCGTCCAGCACGCCTGTTTCTCGGGGGGTGTCAGTCACGTTTGCCTTCTTCCTGAATTCTTCCCGGCCGCACACTCCGCGTTAGTCGGCTTCGAGCTTCAATCGGCGGTCAAGGATGTCGCGAGCGACGTCGGTAGCGCTGCGGCCGATGGCGTAGGCGTGGGCGCGCAGCCGGACCAGGGCCTCGGCAGGCTCGATCCCCAGCTGAGCGACGAGCATGCCGGTCGCCTGGCTGACCTCCGCCCGGCTCAAGTTGTTCAGTTCGGCCCACGCGTTGCTCGTGGGGTCGGCCACCCCGGCTTGCATGTCGCCCTCCAGGAGATCCAGAACGGGGACGCCGGCGAGCTCGGCGGCTGCGGTCGCGCCGGCCAAGTCGTCGCTCATCAGTTGACCCGGCCGCATGCGGAAAAGGTCAAGGGCGCCGACATATTCGCCGGCCACAACGACCGGTAGCGCATATACGCTCCTGATCTGGTGAGCCAGCATGGCAGGCCCGTATGCAGGCCAGCGAGACTCCGCAGGGTCGGCGAGGTCGCAGATCAGAACCGGCGAACGTCGAGCCACCGATTCCAGGCAGGGCCCCTCGCCGAGAGTGAACTGCAGTTCGTCGTAGATGCGAGCGCGCCCACCACTAGATCCCAGTGTTGCGCTACTCGCACCATCGAAGACCAGTGAAATCGCCGCTGCATCAACGTCGAGCAGAAACACGCACGCCTCGCACAGGCGATCGGCGGCGTCTACTCCGTGGCGCCCGCCGACAGCCCCGAGGAGTTGCTGGTAGATCGCCACATTCAGCCGAACGGCGGTCGCGGCGGAAGCGTCATGGCTCCACCATTTCACTAGTTGAGAGATTTGACGAGCGCACGGCTAGCGAAAGCGCCGGGCTGGTGCCCCCATCGGGTGCGGTACTGGCATTCGCCCTACCCGGTGGGGCCGGCCAAAGCGGGCACGTTGTGTGATCGCGCTCCGGTGACGTCACCGAGCCCACTGGTGACCACCGATCACAAGTCAAGCGGCATCGATCAGACAGCACTGACGCACGGAAAGCACTGAACTACAGCGACATTCGCTGATCTCAACCGAACAGTGTCGGGTCCGCATCGAACACCGATATCGGCTGCAGGATCACGCCGTTGTCCTCGACGTAGCGGTCCCACAACGCGACAAGCTCGGCCAGCTTGTCGGGATGGGAGGCGGCCCGATCGTGGATCTCGCCGGGATCGGCGGACAGGTCGTAGAGTTGCCAGTCCCCCGGGCCGTACGGCGCGGGCAGATACAACGCCTTCCAATCGCCCTGCCGAATGGCGCGGCGCCCGAACAACTCCCATCCGGTGCCGGTGTCGGCGTGGTGCACGCTGTCCGCAGCACCTGACAGATACGCCACCAGGGAGCGGCCCCGCATCGGCTCCACCTCGCGGCCGCGGTAGCTGGTCCCCGGGTGCTCGACGCCGGCGAGTTCCAGCACGGTAGGTGCGATGTCCATCACCGTCGCGAAGGCAGTGCCGATGTCGTTTTGGCGCTCGAATCCGGGCCAGGTCACGAACCCGACCACCCGAATCCCGCCCTCGGTGGTGAAGGCTTTGTGCAGGCGCGATGGCGCGGTGGCGGCCTGCGCCCAGCGTGGGCCGTACCAGATGTAGGAGGTGGGACGCCCGAGGTTGTCGAGAGTGTTGTCGCAGTGTTTTTCGATCAGTGCGGCTATCAGCGGGCCGCTCAGCGGCATCGCCTCGACGATCGCGCCCTCGGCACCGTTGTCCGACAGGAATATCACCACGGTGTTGTCCAACTCGCCGGTCCCGGTCAGGTAGTCGATGACCCGGCCAATGTTCCAGTCCATCCGGTCCACCATCCCGGCATAGACTTCCATGCTCCGCGCTGAACGAGCACGCGCGTCGTCAGTCATGTCGGCCCATTCCGGGGCGCCGTCGGCCACCACCGGATGCGCCTCGACGTCGGGCGGGCACAGACCCAGCCGCTTCAGCGCCCGCAGTCGGCGCTCGCGCAGCGCATCCGGTCCATCCTCGTAGCGGCCGCGGTAGGTCGCGATGGATTCATCCGGTGCCTGCAGCGGCCAGTGCGGCGCCTGGAAGGGCAAATAGGCGAAGAACGGCCGCTCGTCATCGGGGGGGCGCTCGCGCAGATAGCGCAACAGGGTATCCGTGTAGCCGTCCGAGGAGTAAAAATCGTCGCCAACCGTGACGAACTGGTCATCCTCGGTGTAAAGCGTTGGTACGGATAAGAATCCGCCGCCTGCACCGCCGTAATGGCTGGCGCCGGCCGGCAGCAGCGCGAAGGAGCGGTCGAAACCCCGCGCCCAGGGCGATGTTTCGATGGTGGCGCCCAGATGCCATTTGCCCGACATCAATGTCAGATAGCCGGCATCGCGCAGCAACTCCGGCAACGCGACCACCCGGTCATTCAGATAACCCTCGTAACCAGGTGCACCGGCAAATCCGGGGACGGCGACCTCCAGCATCGTGCCGATTCCGGCGACGTGGTGATCGGTTCCGGTCAGCAGCATCGCGCGAGTGGGCGAGCAGGCCGGCGCCGAGTGGAAGTCGGTGAACCGGATCCCCTGATAGGCCAACCGGTCCAGGTTGGGGGTCTCTATCTCACCGCCGAAGGCGCCGATATCGGAGAAGCCGAGATCATCGGCCACAATCACCAGAAAGTTGGGTCGCGTCACCTGGGACATCCTGTCAGCTTCGGCAGAAGATAGGTGAATGGCGCACGCGAATGGGTTGCTAACCGGTCGTGTCGCGGTGGTGACCGGCGGAGCCGGAGGTATCGGTGCGGCAACCTCGCGGCTTTTCGCCGAACAGGGCGCCCGGGTGGTCATCGCCGATATCGACGGTGAGAGCGCCCGCCGGACCGCGGCAGCGATCACGTCGTCCGGCGGGGTGGCGCGGGCGGTGGTCACCGATGTGCGCGATCCCGATCAGGTCGCCGAGCTGGCGGCCACGGTGCGCGACCGCTATGACGGGCTCGATGTGCTGGTGAACAACGTCGGGCACTGGGTGCAGCACCCGGGCAGTTTCGCCGATACCGACTCTGACCTCTGGGATGAGCTGTATCGAGTGAATTTGCACCATGTCTTCCTTGTCACCCGGGCTTTCCTGCCGATGATGATCGATCGGGGCGTCGGTACGATCGTCAACGTCTCGTCGATCGAGGGACTGCGCGGCTACCCGGAGGATCCGGTCTATGCAGCCTATAAAGCGGCCGTCATCCAGTTCACCCGCAGCCTGGCGGTGCAGGTCGGCCGTGACGGCGTGCGCGTCAACGCAATCGGGCCCGACGTCACCGAATCGCTGCAGGTGCCGTACTCCCAGTGGCTCTCCCCCGAGGAGCAAGCCCAGTGGCCGCAATGGGTTCCGGTTGGTCGGATGGGCCTTCCCGAGGACCAGGCCCGCGTGATCCTGTTCCTGGCGTCGGATCTGTCGGCGTTCGTCACCGGCCACACGATTCCGACCGACGGCGGGACCGGCGCGGCGGGCGGATGGTTCCGCTCGTCGCGGCGCGCGGGCCGGGACTGGACGAATCGGCCTGTCGACCCGTGAGTCTCAACCCAGGGTCGTGTGCATCAACATCACGTCGTATGCCGACCACAGCGACAGATTGAAGTACACGTCCTTCCCCGTCGACCAAGGGTGCATCATCGGCGCGTAGACGCCACCAGGCATCTGGAAATTCGAGACCAGCAGGTGCTCCGGGCCGTACGGGCCTTGCGGCGCCGGTGCCGTCCTCGCCACGACGTCGTTGGCGCCGTTGGTGTACATCACCAGATATTGCTTGAGGTAGGTGTTGTACTGGGCCGACATCTCGGCCACCGGACCGGGGATGACCGGAGTGGCCGCCGACGGTTTGTTCGGAACCCAGGAGTTCGAATCACCGTTCCAGTAATCGTATTTGGTGAGATCCGGGATGAAGCGTTGAGGCACTCGCGACAGGTGCGCCGATCCGCCGCGCCCATTCGGTGTACCAAAGGAGTACAGGTAGCCGTCGTTCCCCTTGACGTACGCACCCATCTGGAAGTTCTCATTACCCTCGACGTAAGGGACCCGCGCGGCGTCGGGCCCGTTGGCGCGGATTGTGCCGGGGTACACCGCCCAGGTTTGGCCGTTGTCGGTAGACATCGCGATGCCCGAATAGTTCGTCCACCATTCTCCATCGCGACCCCAGTCCTTAATGGACATGAAGTTGATGTACTGAGTTTTTCCGACGGAAATGGCGGCGGTCGGAATGATTCCGGTCTCTTCGTTCGCGTACTTGATGCTGTTGATGACCTGCCGTGAGAAACCCGGTTGCTGAGTCGGCGAACCGGCATACCTGTTGGCAGGGTCGCCGGCGGCCACATGCAGTCCGTGGGACAGGTCATGGTCGTTGCTGCGGAACAGCACGTTGTAGCGCCACTGGTCGCCCTTGACGGCGCAGTAGCCGAAGGTGTCGCCGAAGGCCATGAGCACCTGATGGTTGGCGGGATCGCCGTTGTCCCAGAGGATCCCGAGATCGGTCCCGGAGATGCCGAAGCGTTCGAGGGTCTTGTTCGGGCCGTCCGGCCCGGTCACCCACTCGACCAGCGAGGTGTTGGAGCCCCCGAGTGCGCCTTCGGATTCCGGCGCCCCAGCGGGCGGCGCCGGCGCCGGGTTGGGCGGCGGTACCGCAGCTGCCTCGGGAGCCAGTTGCGCGGCCGGGGGGTTCTGACCCGCCGCGGGTGGAGCGGGGACCGGTGGCGCGGGGTTGGCACCTGGGACAAGCGCCTGCTGTTGGAGTGGCGCGGAGTAGCGCTGACCCGGCTGCGGAACGCGCTGCAACGGACCCAACCTTGGTAGCGGCGCGCGGTCATTCGCACCACGGGGCCGCTTGTTCATGGGGCCGAGCACCTTGCCCCCCGGATTGGTCACCACCGCGTTGGCCGGTGGCGCCACGTTCGCTTCGGGGGCGCTGCATGGCAACGCATGTGCCTCCGGAGCGAGGCCAGTAGCGAGGCCGATCGGAAGGATGAGCCCGATTGCAGCCGTCGCTGCCAGCGATACCGAAATACAGCGGGGGATCGCCGACATGTCACACCTTTCCAAAGGCAGGACGCCGAATTGGCGTCCGCAAGGGTTGATGTGACGATAGTGAGCGATGAGGCCGCTGTGACCCGTGAGCAGTCAAAAGGTATGGGTCCGTAACCGTGTCGCAACCCCGTTTGCCGATGACCTGGCGGCCGAGCCGGATCCTCCGAGCCGGACCACCATCGTCGGCCCAACGAAACAACTTTCGCCTGAGGCTGGTTCGGCCCGCTGCGAAGACTGAGAACAATCTCATGCTTAACCCGGCCGGTCAGCGGATATACAGTGCGCGACCGTTTGGCGTTCACAGCGCGGTCGCGCCCGTCAATGTCCAGGAGGCACGGTGGTCCCAAATGTCAGCGCAGCACAGACCGCGACGCCGGGGGTCGCTGCGGGCACAAACCAAGGAGAAGACCGGCCGGAGGTGTGGCCTGGCAAGGCCTACCCGCTGGGTTCGAGTTACGACGGGTCGGGCACGAACTTCGCCGTCTTCAGCGAGGTGGCCGAGCGCGTGGAGCTGTGCCTGTTCGACGAGGACGGTTCGGAGACCAGGATTGCCCTGCCGGAAGTGGACGGATTCGTCTGGCATGCGTTCCTGCCCAGCGTCCAGCCCGGTCAGCGATACGGCTTCCGGGTGCACGGCCCCTACGACCCCGCTGACGGCCAACGCTGTAACCCGAACAAATTGCTGGTGGACCCCTACTCGAAAGCGATCGACGGTTTGTTCCAATGGGACCAGTCGTTGTTCAGCTACGACTTCGGCGATCCGGACAGCCGCAACGACGACGACTCCGCCCCCAACATGCCCAAGTCGGTGGTGATCAACCCCTACTTCGACTGGGGCGTGGACCGACCACCTGGCCACGAGTACGCCGACAGCGTCATCTACGAGGCCCACGTCAAAGGTCTCACCCAGACCCATCCCGCGATCCCCGAGCGGATCCGCGGCACGTATTCGGCGATCGCGCACCCAGCCATCATCGAGCACCTGACCAGTCTGGGCGTGACGGCGATCGAGCTGATGCCAGTCCACCACTTTGCCAACGACTCGACCCTCATCGAGAAGGGGCTGTCGAACTACTGGGGTTACAACACAATCGGTTTCTTCGCCCCCGATTTCAAGTACACCGCCAGCGCCACACCCGGCGGCCAGGTTCAGGAGTTCAAGGCCATGGTGCGCGCGCTGCACGAGGCCAACATCGAGGTGATCCTCGACGTCGTCTACAACCACACTGCCGAGGGAAACCACATGGGCCCAACATTGTCGATGCGGGGCATCGACAATGCCGCCTACTACCGGTTGGTCGACGACGACAAGCAGTACTACATGGACTACACCGGCACCGGCAACAGCCTCAATGTCGGTCACCCCCACACCTTGCAGCTGATCATGGATTCGCTGCGCTACTGGGTCACCGAGATGCACGTCGACGGATTCCGCTTCGACTTGGCGTCCACCTTGGCCCGCGAGTTCTATGATGTCGATCGTTTGTCCGCGTTCTTCGAACTGGTGCAACAGGATCCGATCGTCAGCCAGGTCAAGCTCATCGCCGAACCCTGGGATGTCGGCCCCGGCGGATATCAGGTGGGCAACTTCCCGCCGCAGTGGACCGAGTGGAACGGCAAGTTCCGCGACACCATCCGCGATTTCTGGCGCGGCGAGGATGCCATCCTCAGCGAATTCGCTTCCCGGATCAGCGGATCGGCCGATCTCTACGAGCACACCGCACGCCGACCGGTCGCCTCCATCAATTTCGTCACCGCCCATGACGGGTTCACGCTGCGGGATCTGGTGTCGTACAACGAGAAGCACAACGAAGCCAACGGCGAGAACAATAACGACGGCGAATCGCACAATCGATCCTGGAATTGTGGCGTCGAGGGCCCGACGGACGACCCGGAAATCAATGCGCTACGGGCCCGCCAGCAACGCAACTTCCTGGTGACAACCCTTCTCTCACAAGGGGTTCCGATGATCTGCCACGGCGACGAACTCGGCCGCACCCAAAATGGCAACAACAACGGATTCTGCCAGGACACCGAGCTGACCTGGATCAACTGGGAGAGGGCCGACAACGACCTCATCGAGTTCACCCGGGCAGTGGCGTCTGTGCGGGCCGCGCATCCGGTCTTCCGTAGGCGCCGTTTCTTCACCGGAGCCCCGGTGCGCCACCGAGGTTTCGAAGGCCTGCCGGACATCTCGTGGTTCCGACCCGACGGCACCGAGATGAGCGACGAGGACTGGGATTCCGGCTTCGGCAAGTCGGTAGCGGTCTTTCTGAACGGTCTGGGCATTCCGGGCACGGATTCACGCGGGCAACGCATCACCGATGATTCCTTTGTGTTGTGCTTCAACGCCCACCACGAGCCGATCGAATTCGCGCTTCCCCCTGACGAATTCGGACCAAGCTGGCTCGCCGTGCTGGACACGGCCACCGACACCGGGCAGGTGGAGAACGGCGACGCGTTGCCACCGAAGGGCAAGGTCACGGTCGAGGGACGCGCGGTGGTGCTGTTGCAGCAAACCCGGCGCGACCAGTAACGGGGGGTGCTACGTACCTGTCCCCCTGGCGCGAACCAGCAGTATGCTCAAGCCGCCAAATGCGGCAGGCGCGCCGGGGAGTCGCGGATTGCGTGCATACCGACGACAAGCAAGAAGGACAGGTTATGCGCTCCCTCACCGCAGCCGTCTCGGTTGCCGCCGCCGGATTGTTGGTCGCCGCTTGCGGCGGCGACCACGATGACGGCACCGCGTCGACGTCGAGTTCGGCCACCAGCTCATCCAAGCCGCCGATCGCGCAGGCGGCGCTGGCCAACCTGCTGCTCACCCCGGCCGAGATCGATATCGCGATGGGCACCACCGGCATGTCGACGAAAGATAGGTCGGACAAGCTGGCAGACGACGGCAACAAGCAGTACCCGCAGGGCTGGAAATGGCCCGCGGAGTGCCTGTACGCCTATAGCCCGGGCGAGAACCCCGTGTACGCCGGCAGTGGGTTCACGTCGGCTCTAGGTCGCGACGACAGCGCCTCCCCGGCCGCCCCGGGATCCAAGGACATGGACCCCGAGGCCGTTCAGTACCTGGTGGTCTTCCCTTCCGCGAGCGAGGCGAAGGCGTTCTTCGAGGCCTCGTCCAAGGCCTGGCCGGCCTGCACGGATCGCACGCTCGTCGTCCCGGCCGACCCCGGCGCGTCTGAAATCACCTGGACGGTAGGGCAGGTGAATTCGTCCAACGGCGTGCTGACCACCACCATCTCCGTCAGCACGACCGACAACGGCACACTCGTCGGCGGGACCTGCCAGCGGGCGCTGACCGTGCGCAACAACGTGGTGATCGACGTCAGCGGATGCGGACCCAAGGACCCCGGCGACGCCGGTGTCAAGCTGGCCACCCAGATTGCCAGCAAGGCAGACAAGGCCTAGTTAACTCTAGTTAACTCAGCAGGGGCCGGATGTCCACGTGGAAGCTGCCGGGGCCCGCGATCGCCGACAGGCCGTCGCCGGCGGCGACCGCGAGGTTGATGACGCCGTTGAACGCCTTGGCTCCGGCTCCGTTGGCGGTGACGATGGCGAAGTTGCCGCCCGCCAGTCCCCCGGACTGGTCGCCGGCCAGCGCGAAATTGCTGCCGCCGGCGGTCACCGCAATGTTCAGCACGCCCGCGCCGCCGGCCCAGACATCGTGATTGCCGTCGCCGACGACCGTAGCGATGTTGGCGAAGTTGAGCGGACCGTGGCCGCTGGCCCCGACCAGGTTGTTGCCCGCGCCGACGACGGTGGCCACGATCCCGAAGTTGGCCGGCTGGTGCCCCCGGGCTGTGACACCGGTGTTGCCGTCGCCGACGGCAGTGGCGACACCACCGACGCTCAGGCCGGCAACGCTGGCCGCCACGCTGTTGTTGTCCCCGACCGCGGTCGCGGCGATGGCGATGTTGCCGCCGGCGCCGCCGGCTGTGGCGAAGACCTGTGTGTTGCCGTCCCCGATCGCCGTGCCGAGAGTCGCGATATTCGCGCCGACGCCAGAGGCGGTGGCGGAGACGCCATTCCCGGCGCCGGCCGCGGTGGCCAGGGTCGCGTAGTTCTGCACACCGGTCGCCGACGCGGTAGCCGTGTTGCCGCCACCGACGAATGCGGTAGCCACCGTCGCAATGTTGCCACCGCCGTTGGCGGCGGCCGAGACGGCGTTGCCGTCGGTGAAGGCGGTGCTCAGGGTGGCGATATTGCCGCCGATGCCCACGGCCCTGGCCACCGCCGCGGTGTTGTTGTCACCGAATACGGTCGCCAGGGTCGCGATATTGCCACCTGCACCGCCGGCTTCGACCACGCCGCCGGTGTTGCCGTCGCCGTACACGGTGCCCAGCGTGGCGATGTTCTCCAGGCCGAAGGCGCTGACCTTCATCGAGTTGCCGTCGCCGATCACCGTCGAGGCGACGGGCACGTTACCCACCCCGGTCACGTCGACGGTGGCCGTGTTCTGGTCGCCGATAGCGGTGGCGACCGAGACGATGTTGCCCGAGCCGGTCGCGCTGGCCGACACCGCCGCGTTGTCGTCACCGATCACCGTGCCCAACGTGACGACGTTGCCGCCGACACCGATCGCGCGCGCCCCGGTGACGGCATTGCCATTGCCGAACACGGTGGCCAAGGTGGCGATGTTGCCGCCGGCGCCGCCAGCCTCGGCCGCCACCGTGGTGTTGCCGTCACCGTAGGAAGTGGCCACCGTCGCGATGTTGTCTACGCCGAACGCGGTGGCGGACAGACCACTGTTGTCACCGATGCCGGTGGCGATCGTGGCGATGTTGCCGAGCCCCGTCGCACTGACTTTGGCGGTGCTGTTGTTGCCGAACACGCTGGCCAGCGTTGCGATGTTGCTGCCCCCGCCGCCGGCCTCAGCGGAGACCTGGGTGTTACCGTCGCCAATCGCGGTGGCGAAGGTCGCGATGTTGGCGCCCACGCCCGGCGCGCCGGCCATGACGCCGTTGTTGTCTCCGATGGCGGTGGCGACGGTGGCGATGTTCTCGACGCCGAAGACGTTGATCTTGGCGGTGTTGTTGTCGCCGATCAGGGTGGCGATGTTGGCGGTGTTGCCCAGTCCGGTCGAGCTGACCGACGCCGAGTTGCCGTCCCCAACCACGGTGGCAAGCGTCACGGTGTTGCCGCCACCACCACCGGCCGAAGCAGAAACCTGGGTGTTGCCCTCACCGATCGCGGTGGCGAAGGTGGCGACGTTGAGACCGACACCCGGCGCGCTGGCCGAGACGTTGTTGCCGTTTCCGTACGAAGTGGCCACGGTAGCAATGTTTTCCACGCCCAGGGCGCTCGCCGACGAGGTGTTGTTGTTGCTGAACAGGACTGTGGACAGGGTGGCCGTGTTGCCGGCGCCCAGCGCACTGGCCTGTGCCGTGTTGTTGTCACCGAACACCGTCGCCAGAGTGGCGACATTGCCGCCCGCGATGCCGGCGTCGGCATCGACTTTCGAGTTGCCCTGGCCGATCGCGGTGGCGATGGTGGCGGTGTTTCCGCCGACGCCTTTGGCCTCGGCCGAGACGTTGTTGTCGTGCCCATAGGAGGTGGCCAGGGTGGCGATGTTTCCGACGCCGATCGTTTCGGCCGCCGAGTTGTTGTTGTTGCTGAACAACACCGTTGACACGCTGGCTACGTTGCCCGCGCCGAACGCACTTGCTCTGGCAGTGTTGTTATCGCCCAACGACGTTGCGACGGTTGCGATGTTGCCACCGGCACCACCCGCGTCGGCGCTGACCTGGGTGTTGCCACTGCCGAACGCGGTCGCGATCTGGGCGGTGTTGGCGCCTACACCGACGGCGCTGGCCCCCACCCCGTTGTTGTTACCGCCCGAGGTTGCCACGGTAGCGAGGTTGCCGGCCCCGATCACCTTCGAGGTGACGGTACTGCCGTCGCCCAACGACGTGGCGACGATGCCGATATTGCCAGCGCCGAGGGCGCTGGCCGAGACGGTGGGGTTGTTGGCGCCGAACGCGGTGGCCACCGTGCCGATGTTTTCCGAGCCGCTCGCGTCGGCCGAAACCGCGGTATTCCCACTGCCGCCGACGGTGGCGACCGTGGCGATGTTGTTGAGGCCGAACGAGCTGACCTTGACGCCGTTGTTGTCACCGAAGAGGGCGCTGGCCACGGTCCCGAGGTGACCCCCGCCGGTCGCATTGGCACTGATCGCGTTGTTGTTGCCGATGACGGAGGCGGCGACGGTCCCGAGGTTGCCGCCGACTCCCGTCGCCGTTGCCGCAACCGCGTTGCTGTTGCCCAACGCGGCGGCCACCACTCCTTCGTTGCCACCCGCGCCGCCGGCGACAGCGAGCACATTGACGTTGCCACTGCCCGCGACGGCTGCCACCACCGCGTTGTTCTCGACGCCGAACGCGTCAGCCGACACCGTGGTGTTGTTGCTGCCGAACACCGCAGAGACGATGCCGGTGTTCTCCACGCCGGCCACCTTGGCCGCTACGCCGGCGTTGTTGTTGCCGAAGGCGGCGGCCACGGTGGCGTTGTTCTGCACACCCTCGGCAGTGGCTGAGACGGTGTTGTCGTTGCCGAAGGCGGCCGCGACCGTACCGATGTTCCCGACGCCGACGGCGTTGGCGAGGACGGTGTTGTTGTTGCCGAACGCCAGGGCGCCGGTGCCGATGTTCACCGCGCCGGTAGCGTTCGCGGTCGAGTTGCTGCCGATGACCCCGGCGATGTTGAGCACACCACCGGTCGCTGAGGCACTACTGCCGCCTCCGAACGCGAAAGCGACATCTGCCAAATCGGCGCTCGCCGTACTGTTGGCGCCGCTGGCGACCGCCAACCCGCCGAAGGTGGTGTTGGCGTGAGCGGTACCCGTCTGCAGCAGTTGAAGACCGAAGAGCGAGATGCTGAAATCCACTCCCGCGCTCGGCAGCGCCAGCTGCCATAGTGTCAGCGCCTCGACCACTGCCGAGGCCCCGGCGTGGTAGCCCGCCATCACGGCCACATCCTGGGCCCACAAATCCTCGTAAAGAGCTTCGGTGGCTGCGATCGCGGGTGCATTCTGGCCGAACAGATTCGAAATTGCCAGCGCCACAAGATCATGACGATTAGCCGCAACGAGTGCCGGATGCACGATTGCGGCCTGCGCGGCCTCGAAGACCGCCGCAGCAGCGGCGGCCTGACCCGCGGTTCCGGCCGCCCGCGCCGCCGCCGTGCTCAGGTAGCTACCGTAGGGAGCGGCCGCGGCAGCCATGGCCGTCGATGCCGGGCCCTGCCACGCGCCATTCACTAGGCCCGCGGTGATCGCACTGAATGATGATGCCGCGGACTGCAACTCGCTGGCCAAACCCTCCCAAGCGGTGGCCGCCTCCAACATCGGCCCCGACCCGGCACCGGAATACATCAGCAGCGAATTGATCTCGGGAGGCAGCACCGAAAAATTCATCGAACCTGTCCATTCTCAGCGTCTGAACCAACCGGCCGACCGCCGCTGCAGATACGGCGACCGCCGGACACGACACCCCCCACCAGCGGCTCGCGCGTGCACCCGATTCGGTTGCTCGGCGGGATCACCACCATGCACGCGCCTCCCGCTGACGAGATTGAGCAACCACCGGCAGAAACTGAGCAGCTTGGTAGCAAGAACATATCTGGCAACGCAGGATCATGTTTCGAATTTCGCCAAATGAAGTCGGCTTCGGGTAAGAGCGTTGGAGAACGAGCGGATTCGGGAATACCGGTATCACCATCCGCACAAGCGAAGGACCGACATGAGCGCAAAATCCAAAGCCCTGTACCTGCCGCTGTCGATTCTCACCAGTGTCACCGGCGGACTGTTGGCCGGCGCCGTTTTCAGTCAAGTCTGGAAACGGTTCAGTGACGATGGCCAGGCGCCGCCCGACCCAAAGGATCTGCGCAACTCCACCCGCGCCGCCCTCGTCGGTGCCGGCTTGCAAGGGCTGATATTCGGTGTGGTCAAGGCCGCGGTCGACCGGGTGGGCGCCCGGGGCTATCAAGCCGTCACCCACGAGTCCCCCGCGCCCTGACCCAAGTTTGTCAAGGGCGCGGCCGCGCTGGTAGAACGTGTTACAGTTTGCCGACCGTGGCCGAGAGCCCGGGGAACCGGGCCATGCGCTTAAGGAGACCCGGACGACATGTGCTCGCCGAAAAGCGCAGTGGCAGAAATGAATTCGACACCATGATGGCAGTGGTGGGCAAGGCCCGCTCACTGGCACTAATCAGCGTCGCGTATGTGATCGCAATCGGTGTGGCTGCCGGCTGGTTGGTCTTTGGGCCCGCTACCGGGCGCCGGTGGCTGGATACCTTCATCGCTGATGTGCTGGCCACCTTGGTGGTGTTCGCCTTCAGCCGCCGCTATCGCAATTCCAGCTTCTACGATGCGTACTGGAGCGTCATCCCACCGCTGCTCGTCTTGTATTGGTGGAGTCAGGCCGGCCCGGGAGTCGACCAACTGCGCTGTTGGCTGGTGGCCCTGCTGATCACCGTGTGGGCGGTGCGATTGACCGCAAACTGGGTCTACGGATTTCCCGGCCTGCATCACGAGGACTGGCGCTATCCGATGTTCAAGGAGCGCGCCGGACGTTGGGAATTCGCCGTCGACCTATTCGCCATCCACCTCATCCCCACGCTGCAGGTGTTCGCCGGCATGCTGCCGGTATACGTCTGTGTTACCCGCCCCGGCGCGGGTATCCGCTGGCTCGCCCTCGTTGCCTTCGCGGTCGGGCTGGCGGCAGTCACCCTCGAATTCGTAGCCGACCTGCAAATGCACCGGTTCATCCGACACGCCCAAGCCGGTGCCGCGATGGACCGGGGTTTGTGGAGTTGGTCGCGGCATCCTAACTACTTTGGCGAGTTCGGTTTCTGGTTCTCCCTCGCACTGTTCGGAGTGGCGGCTTCACCGTCGGATGCATGGTGGTTGTTCGTCGGCGCGGTGGCGATGCTGGCCATGTTCCTCGGCGCCAGCATTCCGATGATGGAGACGCGCAGCCTGCAGCGGCGCCCGGAATATCAGCGCGTCATCGACCGGGTGTCGCGCTTCGTGCCCCGCCCACCGCGGAAAGCGCCGGTATGAGCCGTAAACGGGTGGTGATCGCGGGTCTGGGCGACGTCGGTGTGCTGACCGCGATCCACCTGGCACCGCACTTCGACGTGGTCGGAATCTCGGCCAAACCCGGGTTGGTCAGCGGCCAGGAACTCGGCGTCAGGCTCGCCCGGCCGGACGATTGGGCGCGGGACTACTGGATTCCGTTTGACAGATTCCGCAGATTGGACCAGGTACAGACGGTGCAGGCCACGCTGGCCGGAGTTGACCTCAACGGGCACACGGTCTTTGGTCGCCGTGCGGACGGCACGACGGTCGCCGAGGAGTACGACGCCCTGGTCATCTCTACCGGTGTGAGCAACGGCTTTTGGCGCAAGCCTTCGCTGCAGTCATCATCGGAGATTGGCGCCGGCCTCTACGCGGCGCACGAGCAGTTGGCAACGGCAAGATCGGTGATCGTCATCGGTGGTGGCGCCGCCGCGGTCAGCAGCGCCGTCAACATGGCCACCACCTGGCCGGGCAAGTCGATCGACCTGTATTTTCCCGGGGAACGCCCGCTCAGCGAGTACCACCCGAGGATCTGGAAACGCGTCGCGAATCGGTTGTTCGAGCTTGGTGTGGGCCTACACCCAGGCCATCGAGCCGCGATCACCGACGGCTTCACCGGCGATGAGATCACCAGCGAACCGGTGCGTTGGAGCACCGGGCAGACGCCTGCCGTGGCCGATGCCGTGCTGTGGGCGATCGGGCGGGTGCGCCCCAACACCGATTGGCTGCCCCCGGAATTGCTTGACGAAAGCGGGTTTGTCCGCGTGACGCGCCAGCTCCGGGTGCCCGGTCACCGCGATGTGTTCGCGGTCGGAGACGTGGCGGCGACCGATCCGTTGCGCAGCTCGGCGCGTAATCGCGGTGATGCATTGGTAGCGCGCAACATTCGCGCCGCGTTCGCCGAACGCCCGTTGCGTGCCTTCAAGGCACCGGGACGCCGGTGGGGTTCGTTGGTCGGCATTCAGCGCGACGGGTTGGAGGTGTTTTTCCCCACCGGTCACGCCTTCCGATTTCCGTACTGGTCGGTCGAGCACGTGGTGATGCCGTTGATCGTACGCTGGGGGATGTACCGCGGCGTCCGGCCCAACCGCCCTTTCGGTTGAACCGCCGCAACCATGGCACGGCGCAACTGGTCGGGTGACGCCGGCCGGGTTGACCCGCCCTCCCTCCGGACCGGGCACATCTGCGGTCATCTTCGGCAGTGGTCGCCCATATCAGGCTCGAACATTCCGGTTGCTATCGGGACAACCTGCTTCCCGCTGCGGGGCCGGTAGTTGATCTAGCAACCGACGGTGTCGACCGACCGGGCAGCGCCCGATCCGCAGATGGCGCGCAGCTCACTGCCCGCGCGGCAACCGCCGCAGTCAGAAAGCCGCCAAGTGCCGCCCAACCGTTAGCACCCGCCAAACCGTTCTTGGCCATCAGAACCAGTGCGGTCCCCGCAGCGCAGATCAGCAGGCCGGCGATCACAGACCAGCCGCCTGCGGACCGGACCGGGGCATCCCACCAGGGCAGCCGCCGATGCTCAAGCGGACAGAGCAGCCGGAACATCGCCGCCATCACCGCGGCGAATACCACGGCCCGCAGTGCGAGCAGTGCCCAAAACCCTGCGGCGTGCACGTCATAGGCGTCCAGACCCGCCGCGTTCAGACCGAAAGTAGCGATGGCGATCGCCGGTATGTGCCACAGGTACAGGGTCATCGCTCCCCCGTTGCCCACCGCGACGGCAGACCAGACCCGCGGACGCTGCGCCCAGCGCCGGATCGGTCCCGCGGCGCCGACGAACGCGCATGACATCCAGGTGCAGTGCAGCGCCAGCAACAGCGTCGGCGGCGACACATTGGACACTCGTTCCGCCCCGGTGACCACCAGCGAGACCTCATACGTCCCGGCGAGCGCGAGCGATAGCTGCGCGGTGAACGCCGACACGGCGGCAGCCAGTGCTGCGCGGCCGCCGATCAATCGGCGGGCATAGGCGACGCCGATCACCACTGGGATCAGCCACACAATCAAAAAGTTCGCCACACCGGATTCAGGTGTTCCTACCGCGAAGCGGATCGCGTCGACCGCTGCCGCGGCCCCGAGCAGACCGACGACCGTCAGGGCGACCGCGCGTCCGGTCCGGATCCGGGTCAGGGAGGGGACAAAGGCCAGGACCACCAGGTAGACGCCGAGGAACCAGAGCAGTGCCACGCATTCGCGCCCGAGCCCATCGGCGGATTCCTCCCCGAGCGTCAGCCGCACCACCAGCAGACCCGCTGTCCACGCCGCCAGGTACCAGAACACCGGGCGGCACAGGCGCTGCGCTCGGGCAAACAGCCACGTACCCCAGGCGGTGTCGGAGTGCCAACCGTACGCACCCGCGGCGCCGCCGGCGAGGAAGAACAGCGGCATCACCTGAACCACCCAGGTCACCGGCGCGATCGCGGGAATTTCGCCGAGCAGGTTGCCGATCCGTACACCGCTGGAGTCAATGGTGGCGAGCAGCAGCGCGCAGTGCCCGAACATCACCACGATCAGGGCGGTCAGGCGTGCAACGTCCACGGCACGGTCCCGGTTGCGGTCGGTAACGACCCCAGACGGAGAGGCCATGAAGGTAGCGGGAGGCATTCGTCCAGCATGCCCAGCCGGTCGGAGCGCGGGATGAGTAGTACTACCCGTCCGGTGTCACCGCCCGAATCCGGCCTCGCGCAGCGCCTGAGCCATCGAGTTCCCGGCAGGTTCGGGCGCCGTAGGGCCGGTGTTCCTGGCACGCGGCGAATTACGTTGCCGGGGTGCGTTTGTGCCCCCGGCTCGCGCCGAGGAGCGATCGGGCCGTTTGTCGCGCTGCGGCTGATCGCCGAGTCGCAGGCTGAGCCCGATGCGCTGGCGCTCGACGTCGACCTCCATCACCTTCACCCGGACGACCTGACCGGACCGGACCACCTCATGCGGATCTGAGACGTAACGTTCGGCCATCGCGGAGATGTGCACCAAGCCGTCCTGGTGCACCCCGACATCCACGAAGGCGCCGAATGCGGCCACATTGGTCACCACTCCATCCAGGATCATGCCCGGTTTGAGGTCGGCGACCTTCTCGACGCCGGCCGCGAACGTTACGGAAGTGAAGGCCGGCCGTGGGTCGCGGCCCGGCTTTTCCAGTTCGACAAGGATGTCAGAAACCGTGGGGATACCGAACCTATCGTCAGCGAAGTCGGCTGGGCGAAGCTTGCGCAGCGCAGTTTCGTCGCCGATGATCTCAGCCAGTGTCACACCCGAGCGGTCCAGGATCCGCCGGACCACCGGGTAGGCCTCCGGGTGGACACCCGACGAATCGAGCGGGTCATCACCGCCACGGATGCGCAGGAAGCCTGCGCACTGTTCAAACGCTTTGGGGCCCAGGCGAGGAACGTCCAGCAGTGAGCGACGGTTGGCGAATGGACCGGTCTTGTTCCGGTAGGCGACGATCGCCTCGGCCAGCGATTCGGAAATTCCTGATACTCGTGCCAACAAGGGCACCGACGCGGTGTTCAGATCCACGCCCACCGCGTTGACCGCGTCCTCGACCACCGCGTCCAGACTCCGGGCCAGGATCCCTGGTGTCACGTCATGTTGGTACTGGCCGACGCCGATGGATTTCGGTTCGATTTTCACCAACTCGGCGAGCGGATCCTGCAGGCGCCGGGCAATCGACACCGCGCCGCGCAGGGTCACATCGAGGTCGGGCAGTTCGTGCGCCGCGTATGCCGACGCGGAATACACCGATGCGCCGGCTTCGCTCACCATCGCTTTTGCCGGCGCCTTGGCGGATCCGCTGCCGGCAGACCGGATGTCGGCAATCAATTCGCTCGCCAAAGCATCAGTCTCACGTGAAGCCGTACCGTTCCCCACCGCGATCAACTCCACGTCGTGGCGGGCGATCAGCGCGGCGAGAGTCGCCTTGGCGCTATTCCATTGTCGCTGCGGTTGGTGCGGGAAGATGGCACACGTTTCGAGCACCTTGCCGGTGCCGTCGACGACGGCCACTTTCACACCGGTACGAAAACCGGGATCAAGGCCCAGCGTGGTACGGGCCCCGGCCGGCGCGGCGAGCAGCAGGTCCTTGAGGTTCTTGGCGAACACCGCCACCGCTTCCTCTTCCGCTCGCTGCCGCAACCGCATGCGGGCATCAACTGTCGCAGACAACATCAATCTGGCCCGCCAAGCCAGGCTCACGGTCGTGGCCAACCACCGCTGGGCCGGGTGCGCCGCGGCCTCGGCTGACAGATCGACATCGAGTGTGCGCGCGATCATTGCTTCGTAGACATCGTCGGGCCCGCCGTCGAAGCTGAACGCAAGAGCCTTCTCCTTCTCCCCGCGCAGCACAGCCAGCACCCGGTGCGATGGCATGTCCTCCAGCTGCTCGGAAAAGTCGAAATAGTCGCGGAACTTCTGCGCTTCAGCACTTTTCGCAATTTCCTCGGACCACGGCGTGGTCCGCAGCGCAGCCCGCCCCCAGAACGTCTCGCGAACGGCGCCGACCAGTTCTGCGTCCTCGGCCGCTCGTTCGATGAGAATGTGCCGAGCCCCCTCCAACGCCGCTGCGGCATCCGCGACGTCAGGGAAATCGTCACCGACGAATTCTGCCGCGGCAGCGTCGGGGACCAGCGTCGGGTCGGCGAGCAGCCGGTCCGCCAGCGGCTCCAGGCCCGCTTCGCGGGCAAGCTGCGCCTTGGTCCGACGCTTGGGCTTGTAGGGCAGGTAGATGTCTTCAACCCGGGCCTTGGTGTCCGCGGCAAGCAACGCAGCCTTCAGCCCGTCGGTCAGCTTGCCCTGTTCCGCGATCGAGGCCAGCACCGCGGCGCGTCGTTCGTCGAGTTCCCGCAGGTACCGCAGCCGCTCTTCGAGGGTACGGAGCTGTCCGTCGTCGAGGCTGCCGGTGGCCTCTTTGCGGTAGCGCGCGATGAATGGCACGGTGGCGCCTTCGTCGAGCAGCTTGACGGCGGCGACGACCTGGGTCAGTTCTATCGCCAGTTCCTCAGCGAGACGGGCGTTTACGGATTTGATGGTGGCTGTCGGAGTCACGCGGAGGACCCTACCGAACGTCTCCGACAGCACCCGTCAACCCGCCCCGGCGCGCCCGCGCACGGTCCGGTCCAGGATGCCAAGCGTCGCCCGGAGCGCGCCTTCGGAGATGACGGGAAAGATGCCGGCGTCTCGCCACTGCTGGTCGATGCTCGACCAGTCATAGAACGACGTGACCACGGTGGCCGCACCATCGTCGGCGGGCTCGAGGCGATAACCGTAGACGTGGCCGATTTGTGGGCGGATCTGTCCGAGGATGGTCCAGGCGATCAGTCGGTCCCGTTCGAACTCGGTGATTTCGACCGTGACGTCGTACTTTCCCAGTTGCGGGAAGTCGTTGAGCGATTCGCGGTCCATGTGGACCACGAACGTGTCGCCGACGGCCGATACCGGGTCGCCTTCGGCGTCCTGCAGCATCCCCGACGAGTCGATCGCGACGTGTCCACGCGGGTCGCACAGCAGGGCGAAGATCTTTGCCGCAGGCGCCGAGATGGTGCGTTGGGTTTCGAGGCGTTCGGTCATCAGATCATCCGATCAGTTTCGTTAGCCAGTTCGGATTCTGCAGGTCCACGCCGCTGCTGCCGTCCCACACGAACGGCGTGCCGTTGGCGTTGAACCCGGCCAATGACACGCTGGCATTGTTGGCCTTGGTTTGGGCGGTGCCGAGGTCGGCGCCCGACTTGATGCAGTTTGTCGCCGTGCTGTTGGCCCCGACGGTTTGCGCCAGATGTGCCAGTTCCGCGTCGGTGCGATCCGCCGGTGCGTTCTCTTGCGGCTGAAAGTCACTGCCGAACAGGGCGGAGTAGAAGCCGGTGTAAGTCTTCGGATCATTCTGCGCTGCAACGCAGTACGACGCCGCTACCGCGCGAGTCGAGTAATTCTTGGTGTGCGACTGCTCGTCGAGGAAGGTCAGCAGGTGGTAACGCACCGCGAGTTTCTTGTTGTTCACCGCGGTGTCGATGTCGCTGGCGTAGGACCTGATGAAGGCACCGCACGGCGGGCAAATGGGCTCGTTGAAGACATCGATGGTGGCGATGGCCGCGGAGCTGCCGATGAATACGCCGTCATTGAGCACGTTGAGTTGCACTGCATCGGCGGCCGGCGACGGCGTCGACGACTTGGACGGCGAGGCTGAGTGTTTGGGCTGGGAAAACCCGATGATCAGCCCGCCCGAGACCGCCACGATCACGGCGATCGCAAATCCCGCCCACAACCACGGCTTACGCAGCAGGCCGGTCGGACGTGGCGGCGGTTGCCCCCATGGCGGTGCCCCGCTGCTGCCGGCGGGCGTAGCTCCCCAGCCATGCGTGCCGGCCCACTGCGCCGGCATGGGGCCGCCTTGGGCCGCGGGCGCGGGCTGCGTTCCCGGCACCGGCGCCGGCCAGGGCGTCCCCTGAGCCACCGCGGGAGGTGGCGTCGCTGGGAAACTTCCGGGCGTCTGACCGACGTATTGGGGAGGCAGGTTTCCGACCTGACTGCGTTCCAGAATGTCGGCGGCGCGGTCCTGGTCGGGGGTGGCCAGCGCCGCATACGCAGCCGCCGACAGGTCCCCGCAGGTGGGATAGCGGTCGGCCGGATTTTTGGCCATACCCCGAGCGATCACCTGATCGAAAGCCGCCGGAATACCCGGCCGCGCCACGCTCGGTCGCGGAACCGGCTGATTCAGATGCGAGCCCATCACGCTGAGTTGGTCGCCCCGGTACGGCGGGGATCCGGCCAGGCACTCGTACAGCACACAGGCCAACGCGTAAATGTCGGCGCGGTAGGTCACTTCGCCCTCACCGAAGCGCTCCGGAGCCATGTAATACAGGGTTCCCACCGTGCTGCCCATCTGGGTGAGCTTCTCGTCCGAGCCCGCGCTGGCGATGCCGAAATCGACTAGATAGGCGAAGTCGTCCGCGCTGACCAGGATGTTCTCCGGCTTGACGTCGCGATGCGTCACTTCAGCGGCGTGTGCTGCGTCCAATGCCGCGCCGATCTGTCGAATAATCGCCACCGCACGCGGCGGGGTGAGTGGACCGTAGCGCTTCAAGATGGCGGCCAGGTCCTTGCCGTCGATCAGACGCATGTCCACATACAGCTGACCGTCGATCTCGCCGTAGTCGTGGATCGGCACGACATGCGGTTCCTGCAACCGTCCGGCGGTGCGGGCCTCGCGTTGCATCCGGGTGCGAAAGACCGGGTCCTGCGACAGCGACTGCGACATCAGTTTCAGGGCGACGACCCGCTCACGCACGGTGTCCTCGGCCTCGTAGACATCGCCCATGCCGCCGCGCCCCACCAGGCGCCGCAACCGGTAGGGCCCGAACTGCGTCCCCACCCGCGAACCCTCGGACGTGTCACCCATCGCCGACTTCTCACCCGCCTTTCGCGCAGTTCTCCGATCCGAGGCCCCTTCGCGCCTAAGGCTAATGGTTTGCGCAACCACGAGGCGCGCTTTGTCGGCGAGCCCGCGCTGCCGCCGGCCAAGTAGTTGATATGAGCCCGGAAAGGAACCCTAAATTTGGTTAGGGTAGGCAGTGCTAACTTTCTCCCATGATGGGGCAAACGGGAGGAACCACGGTGATGACCGTGTGGATGGCGGCGCCGCCCGAAGTGCATTCCAGCCTGCTGAGCAATGGTCCGGGAGCCGGTTCCCTACTGGCCGCCGCGTCCGGATGGCACACCCTCAGTATCGAGTTCGATGCGGTGGCGGCGGAGTTGACGTCGGTGCTTGCCACCGTGCAGGGCGGCGCGTGGGATGGCCCGACGGCTGCCCGTTACGCGGCCGCCCACGTGCCGTATCTGGACTGGCTGATGCAGACCAGCGCCAAGTGCGCCGGCGCCGCGGCACAGCACGAGGTGGTTGCGGCCGCGTACACCGCTGCGCTGGCAGCCATGCCGACCCTGGCCGACCTGACTGCCAACCATGCTGTGCACGGTGTGCTGGTGGCGACGAACTTCTTCGGACTCAACACGATCCCGATCGCCCTGAACGAAGCCGACTACGTCCGCATGTGGATCCAGGCGGCCACGACAATGACTGTCTACCAAACACTTTCGAATTCCGCGCTGGTCTTGGTGGCGCCGGCGGCACCATCACCCCCGGTCCTGGCCGCGGCGGCGACGACGATACCGCCCACCGATCCCATCGAGGAAGCGCTGGCCTGGTCCGAGCACTTCTCGAGCATGTACCGGGTGCTCAAGAGGCTCGTCACCAATCCGTTCGGGACGGTGGTGCAGATCATCACCGACTTCGCGACCAATCCGGCAGCAGCGATGACCACCTGGCTACCGATGATCTACGTGTTCGCCTACGCGGCGACGTTCGCCTTGTTGGGATCGCCCATCTACACGGTCATCGCTGCGCCGGGGTTCGCCGCGATCCCGCTCGCACTCAGCCTTTCCGCGCTGTGCGCCCTTCCCGAAATCGCGGCCGCAGCCAGCGCCGAAACACCTGTGGTTGTCGCCGAACGCGCACTGCCCGTCACCGGCATCACGGTGACCGCGACGGCGGGTGCGGCACCGGTGCCCAGTACCGCTCCTCCCTCGCAGGCGCCGGCTGCTCCGGTCGTGACCGGTGCAGCCGCAATCACGCCCGGCCAGGGATTCGCTTACCTCGTCGGCCCGGGCCCCGGCCCCGGCCCGGCTGTCGGTCCCGCCCAGCACAACAAGGCGACCGCGAGCGCCCCCGCGACACGAATCGCCGCGCCGTCCGCGACTGCCGCCACCGGTACCACCCGGGCCCGCAGGCGTCGCCGCGACGACCTGGACAGTCGCGGCTACCGCGACGAGTTCTTAACCCTGGACAGCACTGCGGCACCTGAGAAACCCTCGGTCGGCCACTCCGGTGCGGGCGCCGGGCCGCTCGGATTCGCCGGCACCGCAACGTTATCCGGCATCGACAACGCCGGCGGGTTGACCACCCTCGCCGGAGACTCCTTCACCGGCGCACCAACTGTCCCGATGATGCCCGCCACCTGGGATGACGTGAGTCGCCGGACGTGAGGGCCGGAAATCACCAGGTCCGCTGTTGCGGCCGGCCCTCACGCCCGACGACGGTCTTCTAGAGGATGTAGAGCATCTCCTGGTAGCTGGGCAACGACCAACGGTCATCTGCCACCACTGCTTCCAGCGTGTCAGCCGCGTCCGCACCGCGCCCATCGCCGGCGGCAGCTCCTTCTGGGCGTGCGTAGCCTCCTCCAGCGCGGAGCTCGCCGAGTTGCCGGACAGCGCCGCCTTCAAGGTCGTCAGCGCGGCGGTCAGATCGGCGAGCGGAGCCGAAACCGCTTCCAGCGCAGCGGTGCTGGAGTCGACACCGGCGGCTTTCAGGGTGGCGACGTTCTGGGCCAGCTCGGTCTGGTAGCGCACGGACGCACCGCATCGTGTTTTCTAGGCGAACAACGGGACGCTGTCCATCAGCGCTACCACCGACCACGATGCTCTGCCCGCTACGCGCAATGCATGGACACTGCGTTTCAGGAACTGCTTGCCGCAGCGGTCGGAGCTGCGGGATATCGTGACCGCGTGACGAACGGCGGCCGGTCTTCAAAGGAGTTGCGGCGCAGCCTCGGCGTCAGCGACGCGGTGGTGATCGGGTTGAGCTCCATGATCGGAGCCGGGATCTTTGCGGCGCTGGCGCCGGCGGCGCGGGCTGCGGGGGCCGGTCTGTTGATCGGACTGGCAGCTGCCGGTGTCCTCGCGTACTGCAACGCGATGTCGTCGGCGCGGTTGGCCGCGCTGTATCCCGCGTCCGGAGGCACCTATGTCTACGGGCGCGAGCGATTGGGTGAGTTCTGGGGCTTTCTCGCGGGTTGGGGATTTGTCGTCGGCAAGACGGCCTCCTGCGCCGCGATGGCTTTGACGGTCGGGACGTACGCATGGCCCGCTCACGCACACCCAGTTGCGGTGCTAGCGGTACTGAGCCTGACCGTGGTCAACTACCTGGGCGTACAGAAGTCGACGTGGCTGGCGCGCAGCATCGTCGCGACGGTCCTACTTGTGCTGGCAGCTGTGGTGGTAGCGGCATTCGGGTTCGGCGCGCCTGATCCGGTTGCGAATCTCACAGCTTTCCAAGGCGTCTCGATCGGTGGAGTTTTGCAATCGGCGGGCTTGCTGTTCTTCGCGTTCGCTGGCTATGCCCGCATCGCCACCCTGGGCGAGGAAGTTCGCGAGCCGGCCCGCACCATCCCACGGGCGATTCTGATTGCGCTGGCGGTCACGCTGGCGGTGTACGCCACTGTCGCGGTTGCCGTGCTGACAGTGCTGGGACCGCAGCAGATCGCCTCGGCGGGCAGGCCCCTGGTGGAGACGGTGCGCCTCACGGGTGCCGGCTGGTTGGTTCCGGTCGTCGCCGTCGGTGCGGTGCTGGCTGCGCTGGGTTCCCTGCTTTCGCTGCTGCTGGGGGTGTCACGGACCACGTTGGCGATGGCGCGCGACCGCCATCTTCCGCATCAACTCGACGCGGTGCATCCACAGTTCGCGGTGCCGCACCGTGCCGAGGTTGCGGTCGGAGTGGTGGCGGCGGCGTTGGCGGCCGCCGTCGATTTGCGCGGCGCGATCGGATTCTCCTCGTTCGCCGTGCTGGTCTACTACGCCATCGCCAACGCGTCCGCCTTCACGCTGCGGCGGGAGGAAGGCTCGCTGCCCAAGGTCATTCCGGTGTTTGGTGCGCTGGGCTGCGTCGTGGTGGCCTTCGCCCTGCCTGTGACGTCGGTGCTCGGGGGGGTTGTTTTCCTTGCCTTGGGCGCAACGGTGTACTGGGTCCGGCGCTTGGTGCGACGGGATCGGTGAGGGTTGCCTTGCTGGCGTGACTCGCGTTGGTGCGGTTGGCTTTACCTCGTGGTTGACGATCAGCGGAGCCAACGAAGTCATCATCCGTCCGAGCCGCACCGAGAAGGCGCCTCCGGCAGGTTGAACTGGCTGCGGGCGGCGGTACTCGGCGCCAACGACGGCGTGGTCTCCGTCGCCGGCCTCGTGGTCGGTGTCGCCGGGGCGACTGCCGCCCGCGGCCCCATCTTCACCGCCGGGCTGGCCGGCCTGGTCGCCGGCGCCGTGTCGATGGCGCTCGGCGAGTACGTCTCGGTATCCAGTCAGCGCGACAGCGAACGGGCGCAGCTCGCCAAGGAACGTCACGAACTGCGTGACACTCCGGAAGGCGAACTGGCCGAGCTCACCGCGATCTACGAGGCGAAAGGCCTGCGGCCCCGGACCGCGGCGCAGGTGGCAAGGGAACTGACCGAGCACGACGCGTTCACCGCGCATGCCGAGGCCGAGCTAAAGATCAATCCCGCGGAATTGACCAATCCGTGGCATGCCGCTGCCGCATCAGCCGGCGCTTTCGTCGCCGGCGCGCTGCTTCCGCTCGTGGCAATCCTCTTGCCTCCCGCCGCCTGGCGGGTGCCGGTGACGTTTGTCGCGGTGTTGATCGCCTTGGGCCTAGCGGGTGCGCTCGGCGCCCGGATCGGCGGTAGCCGGGTGCGCCGCGCGGTGCTGCGCGTCATCGTTGGCGGCGCCGCGGGACTGGCTTTCACCTACGGGGTGGGCCACCTTTTCGGCACCGCGGTGGCCTGACGCTATACGGCTTTGGTCCCCGTCAGGAGAGGACTTTTGGCAGGCGCGATGCTAGGCCATCAGTCAATAGTCTGTTTGCTATGACGTATCGAAGCCAAGACCACGTTGGCGCCACCATCCTGTCCGCACACGAATGCTGGCAGCTGCTGGCAAGTATGACGTTGGGCCGATTGGTGACGGCCGTCGACGGGCGCCCCGAGATCTTCCCGGTTAACTACGTCGTGCAACGCAAGACCATTCTGTTCCGGACCGCGGGCGGCACCAAGCTGGTCAGCACCGCGATCAACAACCAAGTGGTGTTCGAAGTCGACGACCACAACGTCGCCGAAGGCTGGAGCGTGATCGTTAAGGGCACCGCACGTTCGGTGCGCAGCGACGAAGACATCGCCGAGGCCGAACGCGCCCAGCTGCTGCCGTGGACGGACTCAGAGAAATCGCACTACGTGCGGGTCATACCGGAGGCAGTGACGGGACGGCGATTCCAGTTCAGCCCTCGGGGACAGCAGCGGATCGCGGCGACCACCGAAACCTGCTAGCCGACTGGCATTCAGTCGCTGCTACGCGCGAAGCTCACCTGCACGTCGGTGCTGGGGCAGGCGCTGCCCGAGAGTTCCTCGTGGCCATGACCCGTCAGCGATGTGATCGGATTCTGTAGCGGTTGCGGAAGGACAAAGGGCACAATGATTCTCACGTGGGCCATCCCGCCCTTGTAGCACCTGCCGTCGAATTCCCGGTCGTAGGTCCAGCGTCCATCCGCGTAGAGCAGTACCATCGCGGTGGCCGGAGCGGTGTGGAACAGACTCACACACCGAGCGCCGGTGCGCAGGCAGTCGGTTCGGACATCATAGTCCCGCTGCTCCTTGAAACCGTTTGGCTGCAAAGATGTTTGGCGGTAACGGCCATGCAAAGCAGCCGCCGGCGACGTCACCCGCGGGGGTAGGGCGGCCGGGTCGGGCAGGCTGTTGACGTCAGCATCTCCGGTGCGGGTAAATGTCACCGTGCGCTTGTTCGCGCAACCCTTGGCCATCGTCTGGGTGGCTTCACCGGTGAGCGAGCCATCTGGCTGCGCCTGCAGCGTAAACGTCTCCCAGACTTCGCCTTCGGCGTCGTCACAGGTACTCGAGCCGAGGCTGACCGCCACCCAGCTGCCATCGACCTCGTCCAACACCATGGTTGGCACCTGCATGGTGTCACCGCCCAGCCGCGACGCGGTAGCCATACATCCGGCAGACCCGCACACTGAACGCACGGCCCACGTCTCGGTGGTCGATGTCACCGCGACTGGAGCCGGTTGGCCATCGACACCGGTCACCACTCCGAACTCGACCTGATACGAACCCGTGAATGGACCGGTGTTGGGTGCTGATCGAGTCCTGGTGGGCGAGGTGTCGGCAGTTGATGCCTTCGCATTCGAGTGATAACGAGAGATCATCGTCTCCCCCGCCATGACGCCGCCGACAAGCACGGTGATGCACGACAGCGCCGCGACCAGAACCCGGGTACGCCTGCGGCGTGCGTTGACAGCTTGGGGCAGAGCCGGCAGCGTGGCGCTGAGCGTGGTTTGCGACGGGTACTCCAGGACCGTGCCACCCGGAATCTCACCGGCGTAAACGAAACCCGGAGCCGAATACCGGGCCAGCAGGTCGGCGAACTCCTGGCAGCTACCGAATCGGTGAGCAGGGTCCTTCGCCATCGCGGTGGCGAATATCCAATCCAGCCCACCCAACTCGGGACGGGACGCCCCTACAGAGGGCGGCGGCGCGCTGACATGTCGACTGATCACCACCGCGGAATTGGAGTCGTCGAAGGGCGGTACGCCGGTCAGCAGATGAAATGCGGTGCAAGCCAGGGCATACTGATCGGCCCGCCCATCGATAGGCTCACCGCGTAGTTGCTCGGGCGCGGAGTAATTGACCGTGCCGACCACCATATCGGTGGCAGTCAATCCGACCACGTCATCGATGCGTCGCGCGATGCCGAAATCAGCAAGGTATATCCCCCGCGGCTGGTTCCCTTCGTCTTCCAGGAGAATGTTGGCCGGTTTGACGTCCCGGTGCAGCAGGCCTCGTTGATGGGCATAGTCCAGCGCCGAAGCGACGGCGGCGACGATCGCCACCACCTCATTTAACGGCATTCCGCCGGAGAATCTTTCGCGCAATAGCCGGGACGCGTCGGCGCCGGCCACATAATCCATAGAGAGCCAGAACTGGCCATCGTGTTCACCACGGTCGTGGATTCGGACGATGTGTGGGTGCGACAAACCCGCAGCCAGCTCGGCTTCCCGCTCAAATCGCGCGCGGTAGACCGGGTCGACACTCCACTGCGCAGGCAGTATCTTGAGCGCATTTTCACGCGGCAAGCGCGGGTGCGCCGCCAGGTAGACGGTGCCCATTCCACCGGCACCCAGCACCCGAAGGATCCGGAATCCGGCGAATAGCTGTCCGGTCGTCAACGTCAGCGGGTGTTTGGTTTCCACGGTAGCTTTCCTTCTGCGCTGGGCAGCCCCTGTGCCGGGCCAGCCTGATACAGCCGACACACATACGGTGCCGCGCAACGCTTGCCCCATCTTGGCACAATTCTTGCGGAATTCCTGCGGAATTCTTGCGGAGTTCTTGCGGGGCTTGGATTTAACGGCACTGGCTCGGCGCCTCGCTCAGCCCGAACCGCTCGTGCAGGCGGGCCAGGGGTTTCGGTGCCCACCAGTTGACCCGGCCGAGCACATGCATGAACGCTGGCACCAGCACCATGCGGACCAGTGTGGCGTCGGCAATTACCGCCACCGTCAGACCAAACCCGAACAACCGCATGAAGGACACCTGTGCGGCCATCAACGCCGAGAATGAGATCGCCATGATGAGCGCCGCAGCGGTGATCACCCGGGCCGTGTGCGCCAGCCCGAGCGCGACGCTCTCATCGTTGGCGCCCGGGCCCTGATCGGACGTCAGCCAGTACTCCCGGATCCGCGAAATCAGGAAGACCTCGTAATCCATCGACAAGCCAAAAGCGATGCAGAACAACAAGACCGGCAACTGAACACCCAGGCTGCCGGTCGCCGCCGTGCCCAACCCACCCAGGTGGCCCTCCTGGAAAACCCACACCAGTGCGCCGAATGCCGCGGTCAGCGACAGCGTGTTCATCAATAGAGCCTTGATAGGCAGCACTGCGCTGCCGGTCAACAGGAACACCAGCGCCATGGTGATGACGGCGATGAGCGTGAGTACGACCGGTAGGCGGGATGCGATCGCGTGCACACTGTCCCGATTGCTTTGTGCCACCCCGGTCAGCCATACGGGTCTGCCCTGCGGCGCCGGCACCGCATGCAGTCGGTCCAGCTGGTCGGTGGAAGCGTTGGTGTACAGCGGCGCGGTGGTACCGACGGTCAGGAAGGCGCTGCCGTCCCTGACGCCGGAGGGCGCCGAGGGTGGACCGACACGTTGCCCGTCGACCAACGTGCCGTCCAGCCATGCTATCCGCTTCACCCCCGGCACCCGAGAGAGCCCCGCGGCGTACGAATCGAGTTCGGCAGCAGACAGATTCGAAGCGTCCGGAAGCACGACGGTGATGTCGGGCACCCCCCGGTCCGGAAAGTCACTGCGTAGTAGATCGCCCACCTGGCGCGCGGTGGCTGAGGTGGGCAGGATCCGGTCGTCCGCAAAGCCCCAGCGGGCACGGTGGAACGGCGAGCCCAACAGCAGCAAGAGCGCGATGATCGCGACGCCGATGGGCAGCGCGCGGCGCATCACGGTTTTCGTCCAGTCGTACCAGGACCAGCGCGGCAGTAACTCGCTCGGACCCGCTGAACCCCAGAGGATCCGGCGCAGCAACGGGCGCACATCCCAGGATTCGAGACGGCGATCCAACAGCACGATTGCCGCCGGCGTCACGGTGATCGCTGCACCAGCGGCGAACGCCACCACTGCGGTTCCTGCGTAGGCAAACGATTTCAGGAAGTAGGGCGGGAAGAGCACCATTGTCGCCATGGACAAGGCAACCGTCATGGCTGAGAACAAGACGGTGCGGCCGGCGGTAGCCATGGTCCGAACCAACGCCGCCTCCTGAGTCCGGCCGTCTGCCAGCTCGTCACGGAATCGACTCAAGATCAGCAGGGTATAGTCCACGGCCAGCGCCATGCCCATCGCGACGGACAGGTTGAGCGCGAAGATCGACACGTTGGTGAGCAGCGCGATGGTGCGCAGCGATGCCAGAGACCCCAGGATCGCGAATACGCCGACGGCCACCGGAAGGGCCGCCGCGACCAGGCCGCCGAATACCCAAACCAGCACCAGAAAGGTCAGCGGCAATGCCACCGACTCCATGAGCAGCAAGTCTTTTTGAGTCTGGGCGTTCACCTGCCAATATACGGTGGCATCTCCGCCGGCGCGCACGATGACGCCGTCGCGGTCGTGGACGAGTTCGTCGGACAGCCGCTTCGCGTTGAGTTGGGCCTTGCTCTCGCCGCCGCAGATGGTGGCCACGATCAGACCGGTCTTACCGTCCTTGCTGAAAAACGCCGACGCCGCTTCGGGCGGTGCGGTCCACCCCGACTGCACCTCGCGAACGTCCGGCGAATTCTTCAGTCGGCGAACAAGATCGGTGCCGACCGCACTGGCCTGCCGCCGGTCTGCGCCATCCGGGGAGGTTACGGCGATCACCATGGTCATATCGCCCTGGCCGAACTTCTGCGACAACAACGTACTGGCTTTCGACGATTCCGAGCCGGGGTCGAGCCCGCCGCCGCCCGAAAGTTGCTTGATCACCGGGACACCGAATATCGCGGCGCCGACCATGACCAGCATTGCCACGGCGATGACCCGGCGGGGGTAGGCGATGGCAAGGCGACTGATCCAGTACAGCAAGGCGATTCCTCCGTTAGTGCCGCACCAGTTCGTGTTCGATCAATTCGCGGTAGACCCGCGTGCGCATCAGCTCGGTATGGGTTCCAGTGGCTTGGATGCGGCCTCCTTGCAGAACCAGGATTTGACCGGCGTTGGTGACGGTCGAGAGCCGGTGGGCAACCACGAGGAGGCTGCGCTGCTCGCGGGCATGCAACAGATTGGCCATGACGTCGTACTCGTTGGCGCGGTCGAGATGCGAGGTTGGTTCGTCCATCAGGATGAGCTGCGACCGCGACAGAAACGCCCTGGCTAGGGCCAGTCGCTGGCGTTGGCCGCCGGACAGGCTGCGGCCACGCTCCTGCACGGGGCTGTCGAGTCGATCTGGTAGGCGGGTGATTTCGTCGGCGATGTTCGCGTATCGGAGGACGCGCCACACGTCGTCGTCGGTGGCAGCGGGATCGGCGATGAGCAGGTTGTCACGGATGGTGCCGTGCAGCACCGGCGCGTCCTGCTCCAAGAGCCCGAGCCGACCACGCAAGTCCCGCAGCGGCATGGCTCGGATGTCTTGGCCTTCCCAGCGAACCGTCCCAGCGTCCGGGTCGTGAAAGCGGCACAGCAGCGCCAGAATGGTCGACTTTCCAGCGCCGGACGGCCCGATCAGGGCAGTAATCTGATTTCGGCAGAGCGTGAAGGAGACATCGTCGAGCACTCTCTCCCCGGAGCCGTACGAGAACGACACGTGCTGGAATTCGACCAGCGGCGCGGTATTGCCCTCCGGTCGCGGAGTTGACGTCGGTGTCACGTCGGTTGCCACGGCTGGCGGATCGCCTTCGGGCAGTTCGCGCATCGTTGCCAGGAAATGTTCATAGGCCCCCGCGGAGGTACGGCTGGTGGCGAGGGCAGCAAAGCCGGCTGTGATGGGAAATACCGCGTACATTGCGAAGGCGAACAGACTGACGAAGTGACCGACGGACAAGCCACCGTCGGTCACCCGGCGTCCGTCAACGACCATGATGGTCAGGAATGAGATAGTGACACCTAGCCGGATAGCCAGAACGTTGAGAGCCGTTGATGACGCAACCCGAACGCCGGACCGGTAGGCGGCTGCCGCGCTGACGCCGATGTACTGCACCTCCCGGTTTTCGGCGCCGAACAGCTTCACCGTGCGGGCCGCGCCCAGCACTCGGTCCAGCCCGGCCGTGTAGTCACCCAGTGCCACTTGGCGATCGAGTGAGTCACGTTGGATTCGGGACAGGAATGGGCTGCCCCCACCGAACGCGACTGCCATGACCACTACCACCACACACAGGGTGAGTGCATCGATCGCCAGCATGAACGCGCTGGCGCCGAGCAGCGTCAGCAGTCCGAAGGCGATGTCCCCTACGGCGCGGGGCATGTCACGCAACTGACTGGCGTCGCTCGTTCCACGCGCCAGGAGGTCACCGGTGCGACCCCGGTCCAGTACACCGATCGGTAGGCGCACGACATGGTCGGTGAAGTCGGCGCGCAACCGCAATACGATTTTCTCGCCGGTCCGGTCTTGCTGGAAGTGGCCCAGACCCTCCAGCACAAGTTGACACACCAGGACGGCGAGCACCACGAGTACGGCATCCAGGTCCAGCGCGCCTGCGGTGGCCCGGTCGACCAGCCGACCCACGAGCAGCGGTTGCCAGAGTATGAGGACCGTTGCGGCGCTGAGCAGGGCCATGCTCAGCGTCATCGAGAGCCAGTGGGGACGCAGCAACTTCAGCATGGCCTTGTTCCCCGACCGAGCAAGCCGAGCAACTGCAGGTCGGTCGCATACTTCAGGATGGTCGACGGGGAGATGTGCGGGATGTCCGGATTGTTCTTATCGGGCCCGATTTTTGCTTCCTGTACCGCAGCGCGGAATCGCTCGGTCGGAGCGTACGACCCGCGTGTCGGCCGGAGCGGCGACACCGCTGCGGAACGGCGGGTCACCAACATCGGTAGTACGGAATGCCTGCGTTGCCGCTGCGGCAGCGCGCCCAGGGCCGCCTCGAATTGGCGCGCCCACTCGCCGAAGTCGGCGATGCGTCGTAGCGGATAGCCCGCCTCGATCAGCCAGTCGACGTACTCGTCAAGTCCGATGCCGTCGTCGTGGGGATTCATGACGTGGTAAGTCTGAAATCCCGTTACCGAAGAACCGCCGATTTGGGCGCCGAGCGTCGTAATCGCCTCAGCGACAAAAGCGACTGGCAGTCCGTCGAAATGCGCGCGTTGCCTATTGCCATCAGGGTCGGTCTCGTAGAACGAGGCAGGCGCAATACCGGTGGATAGCAGGCTCAGAACCATCCGGCTGAAGGTGTCCGACAGGTTGAGTTGTCCCGCGAACGTGGGCTCGGCCAGGATCATGCCGCAGCGGAATACGGTGACCGGAACTCCGCAGAGGTCGTTGGCCTCACGCAGCAACACCTCGGCGGCCCACTTGCTGTTGGCGTACCCGTTGGCCGGGTCGGCGGTGAGGGCGCGGCTGGGGCTAACGGCTCGGATATCGGCATCCTCGATGAATTTCGACGGTTCGACCTGTCGACCGACGTCAGCCGAGGACACGAAGGTATAGGCCTTGAGCTTCGTGGTGACCGCAAGCTTGATGAGTTCGGCGGTCCCCGCCACGTTGGGTGCGAACAGCTCGCGGTAGGGCAGGACAGCGTTCACCTCCGCCGCCGAATCCACAATCAGGTCAACGGTGTCGGCCAGCCGCCGCCAGGTGTCCCTGTCCAGCCCGAAGTCGATCTGCGCCTTGTCGCCGGCGAGCACCTCCAGGCGATCAGCGGCCAGATCCTGGTAAATGCGAACCAACTGCGGGTCGCCCTTGTCGAAGGTCTCGTCCAGCCGCCGCCGCGCGTCCTGGTCGGATTGCGCCCGCACCAGACAGATCAGTGTGCCGTCGATCAGTTCCAGCTGCTGCAGCCACTCCAAAAGCAGATATCGTCCGATAAAACCGGTCGCCCCGGTCAGCAGAACGGTCCGCACCTCGGCACTCGGTCCCGGCAGGTTGGGCGCAGCATGCAGCGTTGCCGCGTCGATGAACTTGTCCAGGGCCAGATCGCGGGCGAATACCTCGGTGCCGGCGGGCCCGTGCACCGCCGCATAACGTGGATCGCCAGCCGTTTCGGGGCCTACCAGCCCGCTTAGCCCTTTCACCGTTGGTCTATCGAAAAGACTGCGCACGGTGAGCTGGACATTCAAGGCGTCGTTGATCGCGGCGATTACCCGCATTGCCGAGATACTGTCGCCGCCCAGGTCGAAGAACGATTCCTCGACGCCGACCCGTTGCAGGCCGAGCACATCGGCGTAGCTGGCCGCCAATACTTCTTCAATTTGGGTAGCAGGGGCGCGGTACCGCTCGGCGTCGTGGTAATCCGGTTGTGGAAGCGCGCGGAAGTCGGCTTTACCGTTGACTGTCAACGGAATTGCGTCGACGGTGACCACCGCAGTGGGCACCAGGTACGACGGCAGGGCACCGGCCACCTTCGCGCGCACCCGGCTCGGGTCCGCTGTTCCGGTCACGTAGCCCACCAGGCGGGTGTCCCCGGGGCGGTCTTCGCGGGCGATCACCACCGCTTGATCGACGCCGTCGACGGCGGCGAGCGCCGCTTGCACCTCACCGAGTTCCACGCGATGGCCGCGGATCTTCACTTGCTCGTCGACCCGCCCGACGTACCTCAACTGCCCGTCGGCACCCCAGTAGGCAAGGTCCCCGGTGCGGTACATCCGTGTTCCCGACCCGCCAAAGGGGCACGCCACAAACCGCGCAGCCGTCAATATCGTTCGGCGCCAATACCCCACACCGACCCCCTGCCCGGCGATATACAGCTCCCCCACCACACCCACGGGCGACGGATGCAGCCATTCGTCCAGCACGAACAGCGCCGCTCCCGACACCGGCGTCCCGATCGGCGGCACACCGCCGGTCAGCGGCGCACTTCTCGCGGCGTCGACCGTCGTCTCGGTTGGACCGTAGGCGTTGAGCATCAGCCGGCCATCGGCGGCCCATCGGTCCACCACTGTGGCCGGGCACGCTTCGCCACCGACTACCAGTGCCAGCGAATCCAGGCCTTGCGGCGAGAGCACCTGGGCCGCAGACGGGCTCAGGTCAAGCACACTGACCTGCTCGGAGACCAGCAGTTGGTGGAAGTCGGTGGGCGAGGCCAGCACGTCCTCGGGTATCACCACCAGCCGGGCACCACGCAACAACGCACCCCAGACCTCCCACACCGAAACGTCGAAGGCGTAGGAATGGCACTGCGCCCACACCCCCGCGCGTAGCAGCGAGTCGTCCAGCGACGCGACCAGTTGCGTGACGTTGTGATGCGTGATGGCAACGCCTTTGGGTACGCCAGTGGTGCCCGAGGTGTAGATGACATAAGCGATATCCTGCGCCGAGGGTGCCGGCAAGCCGGTGCTCGGATAGTTCGCGATCCCGGGGTCGTTCATATCGACAACCGTCAGATCGTATGCCTCGAGCCGCTCTGCCAGGCCGGTGACAGCGGCGACCGGAGCGGCGTCCTCCAGCATGAACTCAACCCTCGACGCCGGCCACGCCGGGTCGATCGGCAGATAGGCTGCCCCCGTCTTCAGGACAGCTGCTATCGCCACGACCGCATCGGCAGACCGGCCGAACAGCAGAGCCACACAGGTTCCCAGCCCCGCGCCTCGTTCGATCAGCAGATGCGCCAGGCGATTCGACGCATCGTCGAGCTGCCGATAGGTCATGGACCGCCCGTTGCAGGTCAGCGCCTCGGCGTCTGGGTTGTGCGCGACCTGGGTGGTCAGGGCTGCCGGGATCGAGGTGTGCGTTGGCGCCGGTTTGGTCAACACCGCGTGGTTGCCCCACCGGATGAGTCGGGACAGCTCGGCGGCTTCGAGCAAATGCACCGACGACGCTGCCGCCTTCGGATCAGCCGTCATGGCCTGCAGGACGCGCTGCAATCGCGTGACCAGAGTTTCGACGGTCGCCGCGTCGAAGACATCGGTGCGGAATTCCACCGAACCACCGATGCCCGCGGGTTCACCGGAATCCGTGAATCGTTCGGCGAGGGAAAACGCCAGATCCATTCGGGCCGTTTGGGTATCGGCGGGCAGCGGGTCGATCTCCAGATCGCCCAGCGGGGAGTCCGGGAGGATGTTGTTCTGCCAGGCCAACAACACTTGGATCAGCGGGTGGTGGCTCAGCGATCGGGTGGGGTTGAGTCGCTCGACAAGGAGTTCGAAGGGCACGTCCTGGTGTTCGTAGGCGGCCAGGCTACGCTCGCGCACCTGATCCAGTAGTTCAGCAAAGGTCGGATTCCCATCCAGGGTGACCCGGAGCACCAGGGTGTTGACGAAACATCCCACGAGATCATCCAGTGCGGGATCACTACGTCCGGCGATCGGAAAACCAAACGCCACATCAGAACTCGCGCTGACCTTGGCCAGCAGCACCGCCAGCGCAACCTGCACCACCATGAAGGGGGTCGCATGGTGCGCACCGGCCAGATCGCGCACCTGCCGCTGCAGCTGCACCGGCCAGTCCACCGATACACGGCCACCGCGATAGTCGGCGGCTGGCGGGTAGGGGCGATCGGTGGGCAGCTGCACCCGTTCGGGCAGGTCGGCCAGCGCGTCTTCCCAGAAAACCAGTTGCTGCGCCAGACGGCTGCCAGGGTCCGACGGGTCGCCGAGGCTCTTCCGTTGCCACAGCGTGTAATCGGCATACTGCACCGGCAGCTCTGTCCATTCCGGTGAGCGCGCCGAGCGGCGGGCGGCGTAGGCCACTCCAAGGTCACGCGCCAATGGAGCTAGTGACCAGCCGTCCCCGGCAATGTGGTGCACCACGATCGCCAGCACGTGCTCATCCGCCGCGACGGTGAAAAGCTGCGCCCGTAGCGGGATCTCGGTTGCCAGATCAAACGCATGCCGCCCGGCGGCCGCAATGGCCTCGGCGAGCCGGTCCGCCGACCACTGCGCCGCATCCACAATGCGCCAGCCCACATCGGCGCGGCCGACAGGCAATACCACTTGGTGGGCTATCCCGTCAGACATCGCAAATACCGTGCGTAGGCTTTCGTGCCGGGTGACCACGTCGACCAGTGCGGCACCCAGCGCGTTCGCGTCGAGTCGTCCGCGTAGCCGTAACGCCACCGCCATGTTGTATACCGCTGAGGGACCATGGAATTGGTGCAGGAACCACAAGCGGCTCTGCGCGAACGACAACGGAAGCAGCGTAGGCCGCTCGCCGGCGGCCAGCGGCACGTGTCCAACTTCTGAGGAACCGATGCGGGCCGCCAACTGCGTCGGCGTGGGTGCATCGAATAGGGTGCGCACCCTGAGCTGGGAGTCCAGGACGGTGTTGATGGCGGCGATCACCCGCATCGCCGACAACGAATCCCCACCTAGCTCGAAAAACGAATCGTTCACGCTGACCAGCTCACAACCCAAGATCCGGGCATAGATACCGGCCACGATCTCCTCAATCGGGGTTGCCGGAGCGCGGTACTGCGCGCGGCGGGTGTATCCCGGTGCCGGCAAGGCGCGGGTGTCCAATTTGCCGTTGACCGTCATCGGCATCGCATCAATGGTCACCACCGCGGCGGGGATCATGTACGAGGGCAACCGATCGGCCAATGCCGCGCGCGCCGCATCGGTATCCACCACACCGGTCACATAACCCACGAGTCGCCTGTCGCCGGGGTTATCCTCGCGGATAATCACCGCCGCCTGCTCCACATCGGCCAGCGCGGCCAGCGCCGCGCGCACTTCCCCTAATTCGATGCGGTAGCCCCGGATCTTGACCTGCTCGTCAGCCCGGCCAAGATATTGCAGCCGCCCGTCAGCGCCCCAGCACACCCGATCCCCGGTCCGGTACATCCGTGACCCGGTCCCGCCGAACGGACATGCCACAAACCGTGACGCCGTCAGTCCCCGACGACGCCAATACCCGACCGCGACTCCGTCTCCCGCGACATAGAGTTCCCCCACGACCCCGGGCGGCACCGGACGCAACCAGCCATCCAGCACGAAGAAACCGAGATGGCTCAACGGCGCACCGATAGGGCTGGCCGGGATGTCGGCGTCGGCGGCGCAGATCTGGCGTAGCGACGCGTGCACCGTCGTCTCGGTGGTGCCGTACAGGTTGAGCAGGCGTGGTGAGCCGGGATGACTACTCAGCCACGTCCGAAGACGTCGGGGTTCGAGCGCTTCCCCGGCGAACAACACCGCTTTGAGCTGCAGCCGCCGCCCGAGTGCCGGTGACAGCCCGTCTGCGGATTGCAGCGCGTAGAACGCCGACGGCGTCTGGCTTAACACGGTGACCTGCTCGGCCACCAACAACGCGTGGAATTCTTCGGGCGCCCGAGTCATTGACTCGGGGACCACGACGAGGCGGGCACCTGACAACAGGGCACCGAAGATCTCGCACACCGACACGTCGAAGGCCAGCGAATGCCACTGCGACCACACCTGCCCCGCCGGCTCCAGATCGGCAGCAAGCGAGCCGAGCAGCTGTGTGACGTTGTGGTGAGTGACGGCAACACCTTTCGGGACGCCGGTGGTACCCGAGGTGTAGATGAGGTAGGCGATGTCGTCGCAAGCAGGCGCGGGCAGCACGGTGTCCGGCACGATGAGGGGCGCCACACACTCATTGATATCGATGACGGGTAAGTCGTGCCCGTTGATCCTTTCGGCCAGTGCCGCGGTGGTCAACGCGGCGACCGGTCGAGCGTCCTCAAGCATGAACCCGAGCCGGGCCGTCGGCAGGGCTGGGTCGATCGGCAGATAGGCCGCACCGGTCTTCAACACCCCCACAATCGCCGAAATCGCCTGGGCCGAACGTGGAAATAGCAGCGCCACACACGCTCCCGGGCGTGCACCGTAACCGGCGAGCAGGCGCGCCACCCGATTCGCAGCGTCGTCGACCTCCCGGTATGTCATCGACTCACCCAGGAAACGCAACGCTACCGCCTCAGGCGTGCGCGCGACCTGAGCGGCCCACAACACCGGAATCGTCGGCGCCGCGGGCGCCGGCCGACTCAATGCCGCCCGGTTGCCCCACTGCGCAAGCCGAGCATGCTCATCGTCATCAAGAACATCCACCGACGACAACCGTCGACCCGGTTCGGCAATCATTGCCCGCAATACCCGCTCGAATCCCCCGATGAGTTCGGCGATGTCGGCTGCGTCGAACACGTCGGTGTCGAATTCGACCCGCAATCCGAGTTCGGCGCCCGGCAGGGCTTGGATGGTTAGCGGATAGTGGTTGTAGTCGTACCGCGACATCTCCGAGATGGCCAACCCGTCCACGTCCGACAGTGCTGCCGTATCGATCGGAAAGTTCTGAAACACCAACAGCGTGTCAAAGAGTACGTCTTGGCCGGTGATGCGGTGAATTTCATTGAGGGCCAAATGCTGATGCTCAAGAGTGTCGTTATGCGCACCATGCAGCTGCCTCAGCAGATCCGCGGTGGTGGTCTGCGCCGTGACGGTCGCGCGTACCGGCACAGTGTTGATGAACAGACCCACCATCGAGTCGGCGCCGACCACCTCGGCCGGCCGCCCCGAGACGGTGGTTCCGAAGGCGATGTCATGGTGACCGGTCAAGCGCATCAGCAGCTGCGAAAATCCGCCCTGCAGAACGATATTGACGGTAGTGTGGCTGGCGCGCGCCAACTCGTGCAGGGCCTGCGTGGTGGCTGCTGAAACCCGGAACACGATAGCGCGCCGTGGGCCGAGTCCTGTCCGACCTGGCGGTCCGACCATCGTGGGGGTGTCAAAGCCGCTCAACACCTGCCGCCAGGCTGCCCGGGCGTTCGCCTGGTCACGACCGGCCAGCCAGGTCATGAACCGCCGGTAGGCCCCCGCCGCAGGCAACCGCTGACCGTGATAGCTGGCGAAGATCTCCCGCAACAGGATTGGCATCGACCAGCCATCGACGACGATGTGGTGGTTGGTGAGGACGAACCGGTGCCGGTGCTCGCCGGTTCGGATCAAGACCGCACGGAAGGCCGGCGGATTGGCCAGGTCGCACACGGCGGCACGCTCGGCGGCACACACCTGCGCGATCTGCTCATCGGACTCAAGCTCAAGGTACTGCCACGGCAGAGCGGGATCGGTAGGGATGATCTGCACCGGCAGGTGCTCACAGAAGCGGGCCGCCAACTGTGGATGGCGGGTAACCACAGTCTGTACCGCACCGCGCAGCCGTTCGGGGTCGAGAGCGCCCGCCACCCCGAAATCCAGCTGCACCGCATAAATGTCGCCACCGGCGGCGCTGGTGTGAAATAGCAGTCCCTGCTGGACCGGGGTCAGCGGCAGTATGTCAGAGATGGCGTACTGCGCCTGCAGTTCGTCGATCTGTTGCTGGCTCAATCGGGCTGGCGCGATATCCGATGGCGTCAGCCCGCCCCCACCGCGCCGGACGTGCTCACAGATGCCACCCAGTGCTTCAAACCACAAGCGGCTCAACTGTTTTACCTGCGCCTCGTCGAGGGCCGAAGGCGCCCACATCCAGTCCGCATGCAGTTGCGGGCCCACCTCGGTGTCGACGGTGACGGCGTTGACCTCGGCCGTGTGCATCAGCGCGATCGGCAGCCCCGCGTTGCTGTCGGCGAGCCGGGGGCCCAGCGACCAGCCGCGGCCGGCGGACGGCGCGGCGGCGCCCAGCCGGCCGAGGTAGTTGAACCCGATTGCCGGTTCCGGCCCAACGAGATCGACTTCGGTATTGAGATAGCGCAGCAGACCGTACGTCAGGGGATCCGGCATGCTGCGCAGTTGTTCTTTGACGTCCTTGACCACCGCCCCCAGCGCCGGGTGGCCCGCCACCACCTGGGTCCAATCCAGTCTGCCGACCGCTAAGGCCACCGGGTATCTCGCGGTGAACCAGCCCACCGTGCGGGACACATCCACCGCAGGTGCGATGTCGTCGTGGCGTCCGTGTCCCTCGACACCAATCAGCATCGGCGCGGCTGCAACGCCCGCGCATCGGGCGAACTCAGCCCAGGCCAACCCGAATGCGATCAACAGAATGTCTTGCACCCCAGCGTGAAACGCTGCGGGCACCGCACCGAGCAACATTCGGGTGGATTCGGTGTTCAACGACACCGACAAGTGCCCGGCCGTGCCCAGGGTATCCGCCTCGGGGCGCACCCGGGGCAGCATTGCGTGCGCTGCCAGCACTTGCCGCCATGCCTGGGCCGCCTCAACCACCGACGGAGCGTGGGCACGCTCGTGTAACAGCGCCGCCCACCGCTGAAACGACGTGCCCGCCGGGGGCAGCGCCACCTCGCGCCCGGCGCTCCGCTGCCCCGCTGCGGTGTTGAGGTCTTCCAACAGGATTCGCCACGACACGCCGTCGACGGCCAGGTGATGAATGACCAGTGCCAACTGGCCGGTCGGCGCACACCATAGCCCGGACACCATCCGACCGGCCATCGGGTCCAATCCGGACCTGGCTGCAGCCAAGGCCTTCGGCGTCAGCTCCGGAACCCGCTGCAGACAGCTACCGGCATCCACCGCGCCCGGTTCGGGCACCCACCAGCCCTGGCCGCGCCTCTTCAGCCGCAGCATTGCGTGCCGGTCGAGCAGTGCCTGCAGGATCGCCACGACGTCGGCTTCAGTGACCTCAGCCAGCGCCTGAAAAAGCATTGTCTGGTTGAACTGATGCACTGGACCGCCAAGGCTGCCCAACCAGCACATGATCGGGGTGGGCGTCAGATCTCCGATGCCATCGTCAGTGACGTCGGTTCCAGGCAACGCGAGACCCGCGACTCGGGCCACCCCGGCAACAGTCTGCTCAACGAACAAGTCCCGCGGCCTACACAACACGCCAGCGGCGCGGGCCCGGGACACAACCTGCATCGCCAGGATGCTGTCGCCACCCAGATCGAAGAACGGCTCGTCCACTCCGACGCGATCCAGCCCCAGGACCTCGGCGTAGATGACGGCCAGGATCTCCTCGATCGGGCCACCCGGTGCCCGGTAGCGATCGGCATCCTGGTACTCCGGCGCCGGCAGCGCGCGGGTGTCGAGTTTGCCGTTGACGGTGAGCGGCAACGCATTCAGCGACACCAAGGCGGCCGGCACCAGATACGACGGCAACCGCTGCGTCAGCGTCGCACGCACCCGGGCCAGGTCCGGTGATCCGGTGAGGTAACCCACCAACCGCTTGTCGCCGGGACGGTCTTCACGTGCGACCACCACCGCCTGCTCGACGCCGTCGATCGCGACCAGCTCCGCCCGGACCTCGCCCAGCTCGATGCGGTAGCCGCGGATTTTGACTTGCTCGTCGGCGCGGCCGAGGTAATCGAGCTGTCCATCAGCGCGCCAGCGCACGAGATCGCCGGTGCGATACATACGCGAGCCCCGTCCGCCGAACGGGCACGCCACGAATCGGGCCGCGGTCAAACCAGCCCGAAGCCAATACCCGACGCCTACTCCCCGCCCAGCTACATAGAGCTCGCCGACCACACCGACCGGCACCGGACGCAACCAAGTGTCCAGGACGAAAAGTGCCGCGCCCGACACCGGGGATCCGACTGGCGGTGGGCTCGAATCCGGCTGCAACGGTCGGCTCATCGCCGCATACACCGTAGTCTCGGTGGGGCCGTAGGCGTTGACGACGACCCGGCCGGGCGCCCATCGATCCACCAGCGCGGGCGGGCAGGCCTCACCGCCCACCACCAATGCCGTCAATTCCAGTCCCTCAACATCCAACAGGCTGGCCGCCGAGGGGGTTTGAGTCAGCACATCGATGCGCTGGGTGATCAGCAGGTCGTGGAAGTCGGTGGGCGACGCTGCCACGTCCTCCCGCACGATCACCAACCTGCCGCCCCGCAGCAGCACACCCCAAATCTCCCACACCGAGACGTCGAACGAGTACGAGTGCCATTGCGTTGCCGAAAAGGTAGTTGGCGCAGGGCCATTCCGGCTTCGGCGCTCGAAGAACTCCGTCACCCGGAGCAGTTGGGTGACGTTGTGCTGGGTGACCGCGACGCCTTTAGGCACGCCGGTGGTGCCCGAGGTGTAGATCAGGTAGGCGAGATGGTCGGGAGCCGGCATCGGCCGCGGCGTCACCGGACACGATTGGATGTCCGGGGCGGCAACATCGATGACGGGTCGGCGGTGCACCGCGACCCGGTCGAGCAACTCCGCGGTGGTGACCACGGCCACCGGTGCGGCGTCGGCGAGCATGAAGCCGATCCGCGACTGCGGCAATGCGGGGTCGATCGGCAGATAGGCGGCGCCGGCCTTGAGCACTGCCAACATCGCAACGATCGCTTCGGCTGAGCGTGGAAATACCAACGCCACGGTGGTTCCGGGACGAGCACCACGAGCGGACAGATAGTGCGCCAATCGGTTTGATGTCTGGTCAAGTTCGCGGTAGGTCCATGAGCGCCGCCCACACGTCAACGCCACTGCCGCCGGGGTACGGGCCACCTGGGCCGTCCAAGCCTCCGGAATCGACACGGCAGGGGGTGCGGGCTGGGTCAGGACCGCGCGGTTTCCCCAGCGGTTCAGTCGAACCTGTTCCCCCGCCGAAACGAGATCTATCGCCGACAACCGACGTTTCGGGTAGGTCGTCACCGCGGTCACCACCGACTGTAGCCATTCGGACAGGGCCTCAATGGTGTGCGGATCGAACACGTCGGTACGGAACTGGACGGTTCCACCGATCCCGTTGAGCGCACCGTCGTCGGTGAAACGCTCGGCCAGCGAGAATGTCAAATCCATTCGGGCGGTGTGAGTGTCGACGGGGATCGGTGTAACCCTGAGGTCCCCCAGGACGAGGTTGGGGTCAATGTTGTTCTGCCAGGCCAGCATGACTTGGATCAGTGGGTGATGGGTCAGTGACCGGGCCGGATTGACGCGGTCGACGAGCACTTCGAACGGAACGTCCTGATGTTCATAGGCGGCCAGGCTGCGCTCTCGCACCTGGGCGAGCAGGTCTGCGAAGGTCGGATTGTCGCCGAGGTCGACCCGCAACACCAGGGTGTTGACGAAGAATCCCACCAACGAGTCCAGAGCAGGGTCACTGCGACCGGCGATCGGAAACCCAACCGCCACATCGCGACTGCCGGTGAGTTTTGACAGCAGCACGGCCAACGCGGCTTGGAGCACCATGAAGCTGGTCGCGCCGAAGGCCCCGGCAACATCGCGAACTCGCCGCGCGAGTGCGGCCGGCCAGTCCAGGAACATCTTGTCCCCGCGGTTCTCGGCCACCGGTGGGTAGGGCCGGTCGGTGGGCAGCTCCACATGGGGCGGCAACCCCGCCAGCGCCTGTTCCCAATACCTCACCTGACGGGCCATCGGACTGTCCGCGTCGGTCAGATCGCCAAGATTGTCGCGCTGCCACAGCGTGTAATCGAGGTATTGAAGTGGCAATTCAGCCCAGCCCGGAGCGTGGCCGGCGCAGCGGGCGGTGTAGGCCATATTCAGGTCGGCGGCCAGTACGCCGACCGACCAACCGTCTCCGGCGATGTGGTGCACCACCACCACGAGGATGTGCTCATGGTTTGCGACCTTGAAAAGCGCTGCGCGCAGCGGGAGTTCGACAGCCAGGTCGAAATTGTGGCGGGCGGCGGCGCCGATGGCCTCGGTCAGCCGGATCGCCGACCAGCTGGTCGCGTCCTCGACGTGCCAGCCGAAGTCCGCGCACCCGACCGGAATGATCTTCTGCCGCGGCATGCCCTCGACCGAACAGAACACCGTACGCAAACTCTCGTGACGGCCGACCACGTCGGTCAGCGCCACACCCAATGCATCGATGTCCAGCCGCCCCTGCAGCCGCACCGCGACCGGGATGTTGTAAATCGCCGACGGCCCTTGGAACTGGTCGATAATCCAGAGCCGGTTCTGCGCAAACGACAACGGAATATCGGCGGATCGCGGGTAGGCCAGCAGCGGCATCGACCGCCCGCCGCCCGCACCGATTCGGGGCGCCAGCTGCATAATTGCCGGTGCATCGAAGAGGGTGCGGACCGCGAGACCGGCATTGAGCGCACCATTGATCGCGGCGACCACCCGCATGGCCAACAGCGAATCGCCGCCGAGGTCGAAGAACGACTCGTCGACCCCGACCCGCTCGACAACGAGCACGTGTGCGTAGATGCCGGACAGGATCTCTTCGATCGGCGTAGCTGGGGCCCGGTAGTGACCGGCGTCGGCATAGCACGGCGCCGGTAAGGCCTTGATGTCGAGTTTGCCGTTGATCGTCAAGGGCAGCGCGTCCAGCGGGATCACCGCGGCAGGCACCAGGTAGGACGGCAGCCGCTCCGCCAAGGTCGCGCGTATCCCGCGCGGGTTCACGCCCCCGGCGACCGCTTCGGTGACGTAAGCCACCAGACGCCTGTCGCCGGGTCGGTCCTCGCGGACCAGTACCACCGCCTGGTTCACCGCATCCAGTTCGGCCAGCGCCGCTTGGACTTCAGCCGGCTCGATGCGGTACCCACGGACCTTGACCTGCTCGTCCGCGCGGCTTACGTATTGCAGTTGCCCGTCGGCCCGCCAGAACACCACATCGCCGGTGCGGTACATGCGCGACCCGAGACCTCCGAACGGGCAGGCCACAAACCGCGAAGCGGTCAGACCTGTGCGGCGCAGATACCCGTATCCCACCGCGGCGCCGGCCACATACAGCTCCCCCGTCACGCCCGGTGCCACCGGGCGCAACCACCCATCGAGCACGAACAATGCCCCGCCGGCCACCGGGGACCCGATCGGCGGCACTCCCGAACCTGGTGTCAGCGGCGCGCTCAAAGCCGCGTAGATGGTGGTCTCGGTCGGGCCGTACGCGTTAATCATCAACCGCCCCGGCGCCCACCGATCCACCACCTCGGCCGGGCAGGGCTCGCCGCCCATCAGCAACGCTGTCGATTCCAGTCCCTCGGGAGTGAACATCCCGATCGCAGAGGGTGTTTGAGTGAGCACGTTGACATGTTCAGCCAGCAGCAGCTCGCGGAATTCGGTCGGCGAACCGGATAGCTCTTCCGGCACGATGACCAGCCGTCCGCCGCGTAGCAGCGCACCCCAGATCTCCCACACCGAAAAGTCGAATGCGTACGAATGCCATTGCGACCAAACCTGTTCCGAGGGCGCCGGGAGGCCGGCGTCCAGGGACATGATCAACTGCGTCAGATTGCGGTGACTGATGGCCACACCTTTGGGCACGCCCGTGGTGCCGGAGGTGTAGATGATGTAGGCGATATCGTCGGGAGCGGCCACCGCCCGGGGGTTGGGCGGATGCGACTGCAGGTCAACAGAATCGAGGTCGTTGACGTCGATGAGCGGCATGCCGCGGCTGCCCAGTTTGGTGGCGAAGCGGGCGTTAATGATGGCCACGGTGGGCGCGGCATCATCAACCATGAAATCCAAGCGCGAGCCGGGTAGCCCCGGATCCAGCGGCAGGTAGGCGGCACCCGCTTTAAGCACCGCCAGGATGGCGATCACGGCCTGCGCCGAGCGTTCCACCAGCAGCGCCACCACCGCGCCCGGGCCCACCCCATAAGCCGAGAGCCGATGCGCCAACCGGTTTGATGTCTCGTCGACTTCCCGGTACGTCCACGACCGGTCGCGGTGCGTCAGCGCGACCGCCGTGGGTGCGCGTACCGCCTGAGCCTCCCACGCCGCTGAAATCGACACCGCGGGCGGCGCCGGTCGGGTCAGCGCCGCGTAGTTGCCCCACCTGACCAGTCGCGCATGCTCACCGTCATTCAGCAGGTCCAGCGCCGACAACCGTCGTCCCGGATGGGTGGTGACCGCCGACAGCACCATCTCCAGTCGCGCGATCAGCGCCTCGATCGTGGCCGCGTCGAACACATCGGTACGGAACTCCACCCGGCCACCGATGCCGTCAAGTTCGCCACCCGGGGTGACGCGTTCGACCAAGAAGAACGCCAGATCCATGCGGGCCGTCTGAGTGTCGACCGGCATCGGCGTGATCTGCAGCTCACCCGCGACCAGGCCGACGGTGGGGTCGTTGTTCTGCCAGTTCAACATCACCTGGATCAGGGGGTGGTGGGTCCGCGATCGGGCAGGATTGAGCCGGTCGACAAGCACCTCGAACGGGACGTCCTGGTGCTCGTAGGCGGCCAGGCTGCGCCGGCGCACCTGGGCGAGCAGCTCAGTGAAACTCGGGTCGCCCTCGAGGTTGACCCGCAACACCAGGGTGTTGACGAAGAATCCCACCAGGGCATCGAGTGCGGGGTCGTTGCGGCCGGCAATCGGAAATCCCACCGCCACATCGGAACTGGAGCCCAGCCGCGATAGCAGCACGGCAAGGGCTGCCTGCACAACCATGAAGCTGGTTGCGCTGTGCTGGTGCGCAAGATCGTGAATTCGCTGCTGCAACCGAGCCGGCCAGTCCACACCGACCTGGTCGCCCCGATGATCGGCAACCGACGGATAGGGCCGATCGGTGGGCAATTCCAGCCGCTGAGGCATCCCCGCCAAGGCCTCTTCCCAAAAGGCCACCTGAGCCGCAAGCGGGCTCTGCTCATCGGTCAGATCGCCGAGATTGTCCCGTTGCCACAAGGTGTAATCGATGTACTGTACCGGCAATTCGGCCCAGTTGGGGGTCTGCCGGGCGCACCGGCTGATGTAGGCCGCAATCAGATCACTCGCCAGCACACTGATCGACCAGCCGTCTCCGGCGATGTGGTGGACAACAACCACCAGTACATGATTGTGCTCACCGACCCGGAAAAGCTGCGCCCACAGTGGGATTTGAGTCACGAGATCAAAGCCGTGACGTGCCGTTTCCTTGATGGCCTCATTCAGCCGGTCGGCCGGCCACCTGGTCGCATCCACTACCTGCCAGCCGAAGTCGGCGCGCGCGGAAGGCAACACGACCTGCCGGGGTATCCCCTCAACCGCCGAGAACACCGTGCGCAAGGCTTCGTGGCGGCGCACTACATCGGTCAGACCGGCGCCCAGCGCCTGCTCATCAAGCTGCCCGCGGAGCCGCAACGCCACCGCCCGGTTGTATACGGGTGAGGCACCCTGCAGCTGGTCGATGAACCACAGTCGGCTCTGCGCATAGGACAACGGCACCACCGCGGGCCGCGGGACGGCCCGCAATGGTTTGAGTCGCCCAGAAACACCCGCGATGCGCGACGCCAGTTGGGCTACCGTCGGTGCGTCGAACAGGGCGCCCACCCGCAGATCGGCGTTCAAGGCGGCGTTGATGGCGACGATCAGGCGCATCGCCGCCAGCGAATCCCCGCCGAGATCGAAAAACGACTCGTCGACGCCCACGTGCTCGACACCCAGCACGCGGGCATAGATGTCGATCAGGACCTGCTCGACCGAGCCTTCATCTTGATCGCTGCGCTGGTGTTCCGGTGTCGGTTGGGCACCGGTGCGTTCGCCTTCAAGTGTCGTTTCGCCTTCAAGTGTCGTTTCGCCTTCAATTGTCGTTTCGCCTTCAATTGTCGTTTCGCCTTCAAGTGTCGTCATGGTGCGGCCAGCCGCCAGACGGCGCGTAAGTCAGCGGCCCGCGTCCTGCGCCAACCTTTCGCTCAGGCTCTTCGGTCGAATATCGAGCCAGTTCTGCTCGATGTAGTCCAGACACGCGGCCCGGTCCGACAGGCCGTACACCACGCGCCAGCCGGCGGGCACATCGGCGAATTCCGGCCAAAGGCTGTGCTGCTCCTCATCATTGATGAGTACGAAGAAGCGACCATTGTCATCGTCGAATGGGTTCGTACTCACTCGTACTCCTAACACCGAGCGGGAATGGACAAGGGAGAAGACCGACAGCGTCGTCAACATAGCACCAGCGACCTCCAATTCGGGGCGATACCAAGCTGCGTTATGCGGCTCGGGCCAGTTCGGCTGCCGGGTGCACCATGGGTCTTCACCTCCGCGTACTCCGGCCCGGGCCGGCCCTGTCAAATTGCGCATCCACCGTGCCGCTACCGCTCCCGGGATCAGCTCGCGGCCGACGGACATCACCTACGGTGCACGACAACGCTTGGCGCAAGTTCGCGAAGTTCTTGCGGAATTCTTGCGCCGAAAACCGCTGATGATCGGCCGCGTTCACAAGCATCGCGGCAGATCCCGGGTGCCGAACGTTCATCCATCCCGGCCCATACACCGACCGCCCGGAGTCGGGACGAACCGCACCGATCAGCGGCGAGTGAGCAGTCAGGAGCGGATCATGTCAACGCGGTACAAGGATCTGCAGGCTGCGCTCGTGCTCTTTGGCTCGGTAATGCTTCTGCTGTATCCGTTGCCCCGTGATATGGCCATCGAGGTGCGCCCGGCATCCCGGCTCGCCCAACCACCAGCACGATGGCCGCAGGAGCAATGCTGCGGCGCGCGGGGGTCGGGCGTCAGACAGCTGTCGGCCTCATCCAATCAGTGGAGGTTCAGCCTCCCCCGCGAGCCGGCACGCTCAGAGGTACCGTTCGACCCATGCAGGTCGACGCGATGACGAGTCCGCAGCCGTTAACAAAGATCGGCGACATCGCCAAACGCACACAGGCGGCCGGGTTCTCCGGTCTTGTGTTCACCGAAACCGGACGCACTGCGTACCTAAACGCCGCCGTAGCGTCCCAGGCCGCCCCCGGTCTGGAGCTATCGACCGGCGTTGCCGTCGCCTTCCCGCGCAGCCCGTTCGTCACCGCGGCGACAGCGTGGGAACTGCAAGAGGCGACCAACGGCAACTTTCGGCTCGGTCTCGGCACCCAAGTTCGCACCCACGTAGTGCGGCGCTACGGAATGCCCTTCGAACGTCCCGGTCCGCGCCTGCGAGACTACGTGTGCGCCGTCAAGGCGTGCTTCAGCGCGTTCCGAACGGGCAAACTCGACCACCACGGCGAGTTCTACGCCCTCGATTTCATCACCCCGCAGTGGAGCGCCGGACCCATCGAATCGGCGGATCCCAAGGTCGACGTCGCGGCCGTCAATCCCTGGATGTTGCGCATGGCGGGAGAAGTTGCCGACGGTGTTCATGTCCATCCGCTTGGTGAACCCGGGTATCTCGCGCGCCACGTCGGGCCGAACGTCGCCGCCGGGGCGGCGAAGTCCGGTCGCCGCGCATCGGAGATTGCCGTGATCGTGCCCGCCATCACGATCGTCGGCGACACCGACGAAGAGCGCGACAACGAGCGTGCACTCGTCAGAGCCAGTCTCAGCTTCTACGCCAGCACGCCCAATTACGCCTTTATCCTGGACGAAGCCGGATTCGAAGGCACCACAGCCCGCATTCGGGAAAAGCAGAAGGCCGGTGACTACGCAGGAATGGCAGCCCAGATCACCGACGATCACATCACTGCATTCGCCACTGAGTCGACATGGGACGGCTTGGCGGACGCACTCGCCGACAAGTACCAAGGACTCGCTACCCGCATCGTGCTCTACAACGCACTAAGCGATCCCGCCCGGGTCGAGCGATACGGAGAAGTCGCGCAACGCCTTTCAACCAGGCAGGCTTGAGGGCCGCGGGTCGGATCACCGACGCAGAAAGGTCGCGCCGTCCAGACCGATAGGCTGGGGTCACACACCACCTGTGTTTTTCGAGAGGTAGCGATATGCCTGCACCGTCAGCCGAAGTTTTCGACCGCTTACGGCGGCTTGCCGCGATCAAAGACGTCACCGAGCGTCCGACCAAGACAATCGACGAGGTCTTTACCGGCAGACCACTGACTACAATCCCGGTCGGCACGGCCGAGGATGTCGCTGCCGCATTCGCCCAGGCCCGTGCGGCGCAGATCGAATGGGCCAAGCGCCCCGTCACCGATCGCATCGAGATCATCCGTCGCTACCGCGATCTAGTAATCCGTGATCGCGAGTTCCTGATGGACCTGCTGCAGGCCGAAGCCGGCAAGGCTCGATGGGCGGCACAGGAAGAAATCGTCGATCTGATGGCGAACGCCAACTATTACGTGCGCGTCACCGCCAAGCTGCTCAAGCCGCAAAAGGTGCAGGCGCTGCTGCCGGCGGTCGGTAAGACCACGGTCGGCTATCAGCCCAAGGGCGTCGTCGGGGTGATCTCGCCATGGAACTACCCGATGACGCTCACCGCATCGGACTCCGTACCGGCGCTTCTTGCCGGCAATGCGGTGGTGCTCAAGCCGGACAGCCAGACCCCGTATTGCGCGCTGGCCTGCGCCGAGCTGTTGTACCAGGCCGGCCTACCTCGAGCGCTTTATGCGGTCGTGCCAGGTCCCGGCTCGGTGGTCGGAACCGCGATCACCGAGAACTGCGACTACCTGATGTTCACCGGATCCTCACAAACCGGCAGCCACCTCGCCGAGCATGCCGGCCGCCGGCTGATCGGTTTCTCCGCCGAACTCGGCGGCAAGAACGCCATGATCGTCACCCGCGGCGCAAACCTGGACAAGGTAGCCAAGGCGGCCACCCGCGCATGTTTCTCCAACGCGGGCCAATTGTGCATCTCCATCGAACGCATCTACGTCGAAAAGGACATCGCCGACGAGTTCACCCGCAAGTTCGGCGACGCTGTGCGCAACATGAAGCTCGGTACTGCCTACGACTTCTCCGTCGACATGGGCAGTTTGATCTCCGAGGGCCAGCTCAAGACCGTTTCGGCTCACGTGGATGACGCGACATCTAAGGGCGCCAAGGTGATTGCCGGCGGCAAGGCCCGGCCCGATATCGGTCCGCTGTTCTATGAGCCCACCGTGCTGACCGACGTCACACCGGAGATGGAATGCGCCGCCAATGAGACATTCGGCCCGCTGGTTTCGATCTACCCGGTGGCCGACGTCGACGAAGCCGTGGAAAAGGCCAACGACACCGAGTACGGCCTCAACGCGAGTGTGTGGGCCAGCACGCCCGCCGAGGGCCAGAGCATCGCAGCCCGGTTGCGGTCGGGGACGGTGAACGTCGACGAAGGCTACGCATTTGCCTGGGGCAGCCTCAGCGCACCGATGGGCGGCATGGGTCAGTCGGGCGTGGGCCGCCGGCACGGCCCCGAGGGCCTGTTGAAGTACACCGAATCGCAAACGATCGCGACCGCGCGGGTGTTCAATCTCGATCCGCCGTTCGGTCTTCCGTCGACCCTGTGGCAAAAATCGCTGCTGCCCATCGTGCGCACCGTGATGAAGCTTCCCGGGCGGAACTGAACAAAAAGGAACCGACGACAACCAGGCGAAGAGCGCCACACACGTCCCACACGACACTAGAGTGCTGAGGGTGGGCATAGACGCCGAAGCGAAAGGCTGGGGCCGCTGGCTGGCAATCACGGCTTCCCTGGTGCTCGCCGGAGGCATGATCTACGCCCAGGACACCAAGCAGAACACTCCCTGTTGCTCCGACGGCTCCTCGGTAGCGGCGCCTACGGCAAGCCCGACAGCCGCACCCTCGATCGGCGCGCCGCAAACCGCCAGTGCGGCGGAGGTGGCGATGCTGGCCGGCAACGCGCCGGTGATGGCCCAGGACTTTCAGATCGCGCTGCCGGCCGGCATCGCCGCGGAACAGGGGCTACAGGTAAAGACCATCTGGGCGGCGCGCGTCATCGAACTGCTGTTTCCCGAAATAAAGACCATCGGCGGGTTCCGGCAAGATGCTTTGCGGTGGCACCCCAACGGTTTGGCGATCGACGTGATGATTCCGAACCATGAGAGCCCCGAGGGCATCGCGCTGGGCAACCAGATCGCCGGGTTGGCCCTGGCCAATGCCAAACGCTGGGGAATCGACCATGTGATCTGGCGGCAGAAGATCTACCTCGGCCCCGCCTCGGGGAGCTGGACCGCGGACTTGGGCAACGAAACCGCCAATCACTACGACCATGTTCACATCGCCACCAATGGCGGTGGCTATCCGACGGGGCACGAAACGTACTTCATCGGATCGATGACCCCGGCTCCGCCAAATTGATCAATCCGTTATCTCACAGCACCTTCCCGTTAGCGGTGGCCGTTGCTGCTGGCGGGAAATGAATTGACTGTGGCGCTCGGCCACTCTGCCGCCGCGAGCGCAACGGACCGTTGATCACCATCACCATTGGTGGCAACGACATCGGTCTAGCCGGTTGTGCAACGACGTGCCGCGGGAATTCCCTTGTGCAGCCACCCTGGTTTGCGGACTTCGTCTCAGGCGGTACTGACCGTTTCAGCGCGGCGATCCGCAGACAACTACCCCGTGCTGCGCCCTTGCACCCCTACGCTTTAGGCGCCGGAGCGGTAGGGAACGCTCTTGCCGGACGATTGAAAGTCAGCGGCGGGCCGGCGCGGTCCAGCTAACCAGCGTGACGCCGCAGGGGAAGGTCACCGGTGGTGCCGCCGGACTGAATCCGGAAACGTGTGTGCCACCTGGAAAAAGCCGCCGACCGCCGCCTTGGACATACGGGTAGATGAAGAGCCGGTACTCATCGACCAATTCCGCGGCGATCAGGGCGTGGCACAGTGTGATGCTGCCGGTGGCCACGATGTCGCCGCCCGGCGCCGCCTTCAGCGCTGCGACCTGCTCCACCGGGTCACCTGCCAAAATGGTCGAGTTGTTCCACTGGGGGTCGGTCATCGTCGAGGACACGACGTACTTGGCGACGCTGTTGATGTAGCCGGCGACGCCGGTGCGGTCGTGGGACTGATTTGGCCAGTAACCGCGAAAATCCTGGAACGTCTGTCTGCCCAGCAACAGGGCATCGGCAGTTTCATCCTGACGACGCAGCTCGGTTGTCAATTCGTCGTCGTGTGCCTCCGGGTCAAACCAGTCCCCCAGCATCTCGATCGAGCCGTCGAGAGTGACGTTTTGAGTGACGATCAGTGAGCGCATACCGATACCGACTCAACTGGCGCACAAAACTCATCGCCGACGACGCAGGTTCCAGGCCCGCCCGCACGCACGCCATTCCTCGGCCGGCCATTCGTGTTCGCGGGCGCGGTCATCCGAGACGCTATGGCACGTTGATCGGCTGCTCGAACTCGACGGCTCGACCCAGCAAGTCCTGTTCCAGGAATCGGCGAAAGATGGGTGCCAGATGCCGAGCAACCATCTCGTGGCGGTCGCCGAGCCGCTGTCCGATCTGGAAGACCTCATTGATTATGGCGCGCCGCGGGACTTCGGCGCGTACTTCGCTGCCGAACTCCCGGTACACCGTTTCCCGGATCGACTGTTCGATGCCGTTGCGGCTGTCAAAGCCGGAGAGCACGACCCCACACCACTTGAGCGGATGCGTGCGTTGGATGCGTTCTACCCTGCTGCGTGCCTCAATGGCCTTGCGTACCGCGTCGCCGGTTGGCGCGATCGGCGCGTACGCCACATCGGCCAGATGCATGGCAAGCGCTTCCAGCGAGCCGGTGCGCCCCCCGGTATCGATCAGGACTAGCTCGTAACGGTCGAAGACGCCGGCCGCCGCGAAGATGCCGCGCAGCAGCCCGGTGTCCGACACACCCACTCCGGCGACCCGCGTCAGCGATGCGCCGGCCGGCAATAGTTCGACGTGCGGCCACTTGGTCTCGATGATCTCTTCATCGAGCCGTTTCGCGGCGGTGCCCGGATCACCCCAAAAGTTGATGCCGGCGTCCTCCAGAACCGAGCCCAGACCGGTCGAATGCTGGGAAACTCCGAAGTGATTGGACAGGTTCCGCTCCGGGTCCGCGTCGACCAATAACGTCGAGATTCCCAGCCGCGAGGCCTCCCCCGCCAGCATCATCTGCCACAACGTCTTGGCTGTTCCGCCCTTGCCTGAAAGCACCACGGCCGACACGGCTGCCAACTACCTCGCCTCACCTTCCGGTATCTCCAGCTAGCAACGAACAGCCCACCATGCTGGTCGACCGGTCGCGGTGGACCCGCGGGTGACGGGGGAGACGCAACCGGGCCCATGTGGCCGGTGTTCAGCAAGCATAGCGACGTCGAACGCACTGCGGCCCTGCCGTCGTCCTCGGAAAGCTGCGCGGCGGGCGTTACTTCATCCGGAGGGTACGGATAACCGACCGGACACGTGAAACGACCTCCGTCGAATCTGTCATCGCAGCCGAAGCGATCGCGCCCGCCGGATCACTCAATCCGTCTGGACGTGTGACGATTGGCTGGGTGCGACGCCATCTCGGTGACGACGGAACGGCCTTGCCCCCGAGGAGACTTCTGCGCCGCCGCCAGCAGTAGATCAATCGAGTCCGCGATACCGGTCGCAATCTCGTTGACTGCAGGCACGTTGTCCGGACACACACATACGCTCACATCCACCTCCTCACCACGGGCGCTGAATGCGATGTTGAGCCCGCTGGACTCCGCTAGTGGCGCCAACGCGTATACGCCGACCACCTTTGCGCCGGCACAATAAGCCGGCGTGGGGGCGACGGCTACGTAAGAGACGCTGCCGTAACTGGTTGGCCTGAGCCGACGCTGGAGACCCGAGTGGATGTAAAGCTGCATCGCGACCTTACCAATGTTCGGCGGCACGAGTGACGCCAGCGTTGCGAAATCAATTGCCGGGTAATCATATTCGGCGGTTCGGCGCCGGACGGCGTTCAGTCTCTCAGTGGCGGTATGAAGGTTGGTGAGCACCTGGATCGGGTCGTCCAGATGTACCGGAATGCGAAGCCTCCCAGCAGCCAGCATCGGGCCGATTCGCGGTGGGTCTCCTGCCGGCAACTCGAATGGAATGCGCATCGACAGCGGATCTACGGGCACCTTGTCGTGCCGCTGCAGCCATGCCCGCAGCGACAGTGTGCACGCCGCCAGCATGACGTTGGTGACGCTGCCACCGAACGCGGTGCTGACCGCCCTCGCATCAGCCAACGAGAGCGAAGCGAAAGCGACGGCGCGTCTTTTGGTCA
>JALHRH010000003.1:0-27047 GCA_022841565.1 Mycobacterium sp.
GCTTGCGCCGTACCTTCTCGGTGAGCTGACCGCCCTCTTCGTAGCCGACGTAGCCCGGAGGCGCACCGAACAGCCGCGACGCGGTGAACCGGTCGTGGAACTCGCCCATGTCGATCTGGATGAGCGCGTCGTCGTCCCCGAACAGGAAGTTGGCCAGCGCCTTGGACAGCTCGGTCTTACCGACCCCGGACGGGCCAGCGAAGATGAACGACCCGGATGGGCGCTTCGGGTCTTTCAGCCCGGCACGGGTGCGACGGATCGCCTTGGACACCGCCTTGACGGCGTCCACCTGGCCGATGATCCGCTTGTGCAGCTCATCCTCCATACGCAGCAGACGCGTGGTCTCCGCCTCGGTGAGCTTGAACACCGGGATGCCGGTCCAGTTACCCAGCACCTCGGCGATCTCGTTGTCGTCCACCTCGGCGACGACGTCGAGATCACCTGACCGCCATTGCTTTTCACGCTCGGCACGCTGAGCGACGAGTTGCTTTTCGCGGTCGCGCAGACTGGCGGCCTTCTCGAAGTCCTGGGCGTCGATCGCCGATTCCTTCTCCCGACGCGCATCGGCGATCTTCTCGTCGAACTCGCGCAGGTCCGGCGGTGCTGTCATGCGACGGATCCGCATCCGCGCACCCGCCTCGTCGATCAGGTCGATCGCCTTGTCCGGGAGGAACCGATCGTTGATGTAGCGGTCCGCCAAAGTCGCCGCGGCCACCAACGCCGAATCGGTGATGGATACCCGGTGGTGCGCCTCGTAACGGTCCCGCAGGCCCTTGAGGATCTCGATGGTGTGCTCCACCGTCGGCTCGCCCACCTGCACTGGCTGGAAGCGGCGCTCGAGCGCGGCGTCCTTTTCGATGTACTTGCGGTACTCGTCGAGAGTGGTGGCGCCGATGGTCTGCAGTTCGCCGCGGGCCAGCTTGGGTTTGAGGATGCTGGCGGCGTCGATGGCTCCCTCAGCGGCACCGGCACCGACCAGCGTGTGCAGCTCGTCGATGAACAAAATGATGTCACCGCGAGTGTTGATCTCCTTCAGCACCTTCTTCAGGCGCTCCTCGAAGTCACCGCGGTAGCGGGAGCCCGCGACCAGCGATCCCAAATCCAACGTGTAGAGCTGCTTGTCCTTGAGCGTCTCGGGAACCTCGCCGTGCACGATCGCCTGCGCGAGACCCTCCACCACGGCGGTCTTGCCCACACCGGGCTCGCCGATCAGCACCGGATTGTTCTTTGTGCGCCGGGACAGCACCTGCATGACCCGCTCGATTTCCTTCTCGCGGCCGATAACCGGGTCGAGCTTGCCTTCCATGGCGGCGGCGGTCAGGTTACGGCCGAACTGGTCGAGCACGAGCGATGTGGACGGGCTGCCGGATTCGCCGCCCCGGCCACCCGTGCCGGCTTCGGCGGCCTCCTTGCCTTGGTAGCCGCTCAGCAGCTGGATCACTTGCTGACGCACCCGGGTCAGTTCAGCGCCCAGCTTGACCAGCACCTGGGCCGCAACACCCTCACCCTCACGGATCAGGCCCAGCAGGATGTGTTCGGTGCCGATGTAGTTGTGGCCGAGCTGCAACGCCTCACGCAGGCTCAGCTCGAGTACCTTCTTGGCCCGCGGAGTGAAGGGAATGTGTCCGGACGGCGCCTGCTGACCCTGGCCGATGATCTCCTCGACCTGGCTGCGCACGCCCTCCAGCGAGATTCCCAGCGACTCCAGCGACTTGGCCGCAACACCCTCGCCCTCGTGGATGAGACCCAAGAGGATGTGTTCGGTGCCGATGTAATTGTGGTTGAGCATCCGGGCCTCTTCTTGCGCCAGGACGACGACCCTGCGGGCACGGTCGGTAAATCTTTCGAACATCGTCGGTTACCTGCTCTCCCTCACCATTAGGCACTCCGTCTCGGAGAGGCGTCTGCCGACCTTTGCCGACCTCTTGTCGACATAGGGCCCGACACCGCGTACCTGCCGTCCACTCTAATGGTCGGCCTGCCGGGGTTCATACCTCGCGGTGCGCAGTGGTGCCTAGACGCAACTGGTTCAACGAGGAAAAGCCTCGATGCGTTTCCCGCGCTGGGTATCAATTAGTTCGCCACAAGCGAAATGCACAAGACCCGACGCCCAGGCTCTGAGCCCGAGCGCCGGGAAATGTGTGGCCTGTGTGTTCCTAGGTGGCGGCGTGGAACGCGTCGATGATGTCGGCCGGGATGCGTCCCCTGGTCGACACGTTGTGTCCGTTGCGGCGCGCCCATTCGCGGATCGCAGCGCTCTGCTCGCGATCGATCGCACCGCGCCCGCGACCCGAACCGGCACGCCCGCGCCGCCTACCGCCCACGCGACGCCCGGCCGCAACCCATTGCTTCAGGTCGTTGCGCAGCTTCGTCGCATTCTTACTTGAAAGGTCGATCTCATAGGTCACCCCGTCAAGCCCGAATTCTACAGTTTCGTCGGCGGAGCCGGCACCGTCGAAATCATCGACCAAGGTGACGGTCACTTTCTTCGCCATTGGCTTACCCTCGCGTTTCTGTGCAGTTACGGATTCAGTTTGGATAGACTCCCCACTGAGCTAATCTGCCATAGGAAGGGAGAATATTCAATCTAGACACACTTGCACAGTTCAGTTGGAGTGGGGGCGAACAATCGGGAACAAAACAGTCTCCCGAATTGACAGCCCGGTCAAACACATCAACAACCGGTCGATGCCCATTCCCGTTCCGGTGCACGGCGGCATCCCGAACTCCAGGGCGGTCAGAAAATCCTCGTCCAGTTGCATCGCCTCGTCATCCCCCGCTGCCGCGGCGCGGGCTTGATCGGCAAACCTATCCCGCTGCACTACCGGGTCGTTCAATTCCGAGTACCCGGTCGCCAGCTCTATTCCGCGCAGGTAGAGGTCCCACTTCTCGGTCACCCCGCGGATGCTGCGGTGGTGACGGGTCAAGGGGGTTGTCTCGACCGGAAAATCCCTGACAAATGTGGGTGCCGTCAGCTTGTTGCCTACTGCGTGTTCCCAGAGTTCCTCGACGAGTTTGCCGTGACCAAAGCCACGATTGTCAGGAATCTCCACGTGCAGTTGAGCCGCGATCACGCGTAACCGTTCGACCGTCGTCTCCGGCGTGATCTCTTCTCCCAGAGCTTTGGACAGCGAGGAATACATCTGTAGAGTTGCCCATTCTCCATCGATGTTGTAGACGCTGCCGTCGGGCATCGGAAGTTGTCTGGTCCCGATCGCCTCGTCGGCCACCTCTTGAATAAGCTCCCGAGTGACGACTGCCGAATCGTCATAGGTCCCGTACGTCTGGTACGTCTCCAACATCGAGAATTCCGGGGAATGCGTGGAATCGGTTCCTTCGTTTCGGAAGACCCGATTCAGTTCGAAGACCTTGTCAAAACCACCAACGATGCACCGCTTGAGGAACAGTTCCGGCGCAATCCGCAGGTAAAGGTCGATGTCCAGCGCGTTGGAATGGGTGGTGAACGGCCGCGCGGCGGCCCCGCCGGCCAGCGTCTGCAGGATGGGAGTTTCGACCTCCAGGAACCCACGGCGTTCCAGTGCATTCCTTACCGCGCGGACGACGGCAACCCGCTGCCGGGCCACCGAACGTGCCTGCGGCCGGACGATCAGGTCGACATAACGCTGCCGCACCCGAGCCTCTTCACTCATCTCTTTATGGGCGACCGGCAGCGGTCGCAACGACTTGGCGGCCAGCTGCCAGGAATCGGCGAGGACGGACAGCTCACCCCTGCGCGAGCTGATCACGGTGCCGTGCACGAAGACGATGTCGCCGAGATCGACGGCCGCCTTCCAGGCGTCGAGGGCGGCCATACCTACCCGGTCAAGGCTGATCATGGCTTGCAGCTGGGTGCCATCTCCGTCCTGCAGTGTCGCAAAGCACAACTTCCCCGTATTGCGCGCGAACACCACCCGACCCGCGACACCGACCACATCGTCGGTCGCGGTGTCGATGGGCAGCTCAGGGTGGGCGGCACGAACCTCAGCCAGCGTGTGTGTCCGCTCAATCGCCACCGGGTAGGGGTCGTGACCCTCCGCCAAAAGTCGAGCACGCTTGTCCCGACGGATCCGGAACTGCTCGGGAAGGTCCTCGACTGGGTCTCTGTCGGCGTCTCGATCGGCGGCACTCACGACGTGCCAGCTTAAATGAGTGCACGCCGTCGCTCAGCGCGCGGTCTTGAGCCGGCCGCGTTGGGCGTCCCGATTACGCTCGAAGACCAGCCGCAACCCGTGCAGGGTCAGGTGCTGGTCGTAATGCTGCACGGTGTGTAGGTCGGGCAGCAGTAGGGGCGCGGTGTGCCCGGTGGCCACTACGGCGACGTCGTCGGCGGCGGAGAACCCCTTGACGTCGTCGCGGATGCGGCCGACCAGCCCGTCGACCAACCCGGCAAAGCCAAACACGGCACCGGCCTGCATGCATTCCACGGTGTTCTTGCCCACCACGGATCGGGGCCTGGCCAGTTCAACCCGGCGCAGAGCAGCCGACCGCGCCGCCGCGGCATCCGATGAAACCTGGACGCCGGGCGCGATCGCGCCGCCCAGGAACTCCCCTTTGGCCGACACCACATCCACGCAGATCGACGAGCCGAAATCGACGACGATGGCGCCCTTGCCGAATTGGTGGAAGGCCGCCAGACAGTTCACGATCCGGTCGGCGCCCACCTCTTTGGGGTTGTCGACGAGCAGGGGTATGCCGGTGCGTACGCCCGGCTCGATCAGCACATGCGGCACCGATGGCCAGTACTGGTCGAGCATGATCCGCACCTCATGCAGCACCGACGGAACGGTGGACAGCCCCGCCGCACCGGTGAGCCGCTCGGCATCCTCACCAATGAGACCGTCGATGGTCAGCGCCAGTTCGTCTGCAGTGACTTCGGACTCGGTACGTATCCGCCACTGCTGAACTACTGTTGCGTTCGCCTTCGCCCCCGATATCAGGCCGACGACGGTGTGGGTATTGCGGACGTCGATCGCCAGCAGCACGGCTACCGCGCGCCGATCCGCGGGTCAAGCAACTCCCCCATACCGGGTGGGACGCCGTCGGGCACATGAGCGGGGTCACTACCGAGGTCGATCTGCTTGTTTGCGGCGTCGACGAACACGATCCGCGGCTGGTAGGCGCGCGCTTCGGCGTCCGCCATAGTGCCGTAGGCGATCAGGATCACCAGATCACCCGGGTGAACGAGATGCGCGGCCGCGCCATTGATCCCGATCACCCCTGTGCCGCGTTCGCCGGTGATCGCGTAGGTGACCAACCGGGCGCCGTTGTCGATGTCGACGATAGTGACCTGTTCGCCCTCCAACAGGTCGGCGGCGTCCATCAGGTCGGCGTCGATGGTCACCGATCCGACGTAGTGCAGATCGGCCTGGGTGACGGTAGCGCGGTGAATCTTCGACTTCAGCATCGTCCGTAACATCAGTTCCTCCAATGTGATTGGGAGTCCGGCCCACTGGTGGTGCCGGCGAAACTACTGATTCGCCCGATTTGGATTGCCACATTGTCCAGCAGGCGGGTGGTGCCGAGCCGCGCCGCGACCAGCAGCCGGCCGGATCCGTTAGTGGGCGCCGGACCGAGTTCGGTGTCACGCAGCTGCAGGTAGTCGACCACGAGTCCGGGCGTGGCCTGTAGTACCGCGTTCGCCGCGTCCAGCGCGGCCTGCGCACCATGGATCGCCGCGTGCGCACCCGCGCTGAGCGCCGCCGAAAGTGCCACGGCCACTTCGCGTTGCTCCGGGTTGAGGTAGCGGTTGCGCGACGACATCGCCAGCCCGTCGCGTTCCCGCACCGTTGGCACGCCTACCATCTGCACGTCGACGTTCAGGTCAGCGGTCATCTGCCGGATCAACACCAGCTGCTGGTAGTCTTTTTCGCCGAAGAACGCCCGGTCCGGCCGCACGATCTGCAGCAGCTTGAGCACGACGGTCAGCACACCGGCGAAATGCGATGGGCGAGCGGCACCTTCGAGCTCAGCCGCCAATGGCCCCGGCTGCACCGTGGTGCGCAGTCCGTCGGGATACATGCCGGATGCGGTCGGCGCGAACACGATCTCCACACCTTCGCGGCGCAACAGTTGCAGATCCTCGCCGAGGGCACGCGGGTAGGCATCAAGATCTTCACCCGCGCCGAACTGCAACGGGTTGACGAAGATCGACACCACCACCACCGAGCCCGGCACCCGTTTGGCGGCGCGCACCAAAGTCAGGTGACCCTCGTGCAGCGCTCCCATGGTGGGCACCAACATGATTCGCCGACCGGTATGCCGCAGGGCGCGGGCGACGCCGGTGACGTCGGCCGGTGCCGAGTACAGATTGAGTTCGCCCGGCTTGAAGGTAGGCGGCTTCTTGTCGCCGATCATGGCGCCAGCACCTCAACGACATCCTTGGGGGCGTGTGCACGCTGCGCGGTCCGCAGCGCATTCACCCGGTAGGCCTGGGCGAGTTGCGGATCGGCATCCCCGAGTGCCTGCAGGTGTCCGGCGACGGCGGCCGCGTCACCGCGGGCGACCGGGCCGGTGAGCGCGGCCGGGCCGCGCTGCAGTGTGTTCTCCAGCGCCGCGCGGGCCAGCGGGCCCACGATGCGTTCGGCGATGCCGCCGGGCTGGTCGTCAACGCGCTGCTGCCCGAGCAATCCCCCGCATGCGGGTGGGGGTACCTCCCACTTGTGGGGGCCTGCCCCCACATCATTCCCTGGGAGGGCGGCCCGAAGGGCCTCGAGCGCGTCGGCCAGCACGGTCACCAGGTGGTTGGACGCGTGCGCCAGCGCGGCGTGGTACAGCATGCGGGCGTCCTCGCGCACGCAGAACGGCTCTCCGCCCATTTCCAGCACCAGCGACTGGCCGATGGCATACCCGACTTCGTCGGCAGCCGTGACGCCGAAGCAGGTGTCCGGTAGTCGGGCGATGTCTTCATCGGCTCCGGTGAAGGTCATTGCCGGGTGAATCGCCAGCGGAATGCAGCCCTGCCGGGTCAGCGGCTGCAGGATTCCGACCCCGTTGGCGCCGGACGTGTGCACCACGATCGTGCCCGGTCGCACCGCCGAGGTGGCGGCCAGCCCGGCCACCAAACCAGCCAACTCGCTATCGGTGACCGCCAGCAACAACAGCTCAGAACCGGCGGCCACATCCGGCGGCGAAAGCACCGGCGTATCGGGCAACCGGCGCTGGGCCCGCTGCCGCGATGCGTGAGAAATGGCGCTGCACGCGACCACGACGTGGTCGGCGCGCTCCAGCGCAACCCCCAAGGCGGTGCCTACCCGGCCGGCAGCGATGATTCCCACCTTGAGCCGGGCCGGGCGCAATCCGTCGAACTGCTGCATCGCAGACGACCTCACAGATTTCTTTCGTACGTTCCAGTCCCGCTGTTGGGGTACCGGACGGTCACTACGACTGTAGTCGATTCGTCACACCGAGCACAGCGTGTCAGGCGTCACGCCGGCGCCGCCGGCCGCCTCCGCTCGGTTGCACCTGGAACCGTGCCAGCAACTCGGCGGCCGACTGACCACCGCTGTGCGGATCAGCTGCTTCTCGGCTCACAACAGGTTCTTCGGCACTGCGATGCCGGGCAGCAGGCGGCGCGGCGGGAAGCGTGGACGCAGGCGCGGCCGGCGGCTCCGGGGCCGGGGAGGCCGCATCGGGTCGAGAGCCCCGAGCGCGCCCAAGGTTTCCAACGCCGTAGTCCCGGTACTCCGCTGAATGCCGTGACCGTGAACGACGGCCACCGTATTGGGGCGCCGGCTCCTCTTGAGAAGCGCCGGCACCGATGCCGCCCGGCTCGTCGGCGTCGGCATGCCGGGAGCGCCGTCTGCGGCCCACCGATTCCACGGGGCCCTGGATTGGCGACGCGGCTGCGCCAGCCCAGCGACTGTCGGGCGCGCCCGGGGGCAGCCACTGCCCGTCGGCACCGACCGGTTGCGGTTGCGGTGGCTGGGGTGGCTGGAACTGCGGCTGGGGTTGAACTTGCGGCTGGGGGGCTGGCGGCGGCCGGTGTCGCGGCTGGAACGGCCCGGGTTGCGGCGGCGGGTACTCCCGCAGGTTGGCGGGCTGCCGCGGTGGCAACAGCGGTTCCTCGGGCACGTCGATGATTGCGACTTCCTCCTCACGCAGCCGGATCTCTTCGTCCGGTTCGGTCCGACGTACGGCGGTCACCCGGTCGCTGGCCACCCAGTCGGCGGGCGGGCTCTCGCCGTTGTGGGCGCCGCGGGCCGATCGGTCGGTCAACGCCCGCGTCGCATCTCTGCCCAACGTCTCGAGTGCCGGACGGTGTTCGAGGTCGGTGTCGAACAAGAACTCCAGATTGGTCCGTAACGCCGACAGTTCCGCGCGCAGCGCGGCTATCTCGTCGGCCGCCTGTGCGCGCAGTTCGGCGGCCAACTCGCGGCGCAATTGCGACTCCACCGTCAGCTCGTACTCGCGGCGCGCCGAAATTTCCCGGTCCAGCTGGAGGTCGTAGACCAGCTTCATGTCCCGCGCCCGCGCCTGGTCCGCCTCGGCCTGCCGGCGGTACAGTACCGACACGAACGCGCCGGCCACCGCGGCCCACAACGCCAGGATCACAGCGAGCTTGAGGAGTTCCACCCGATCGGTGAAAACCAGCGCGGAGCTGGCAACGATTGCCAGGACCAGCAACGTCGTCAAGAGCACCCACCCCGGCCTGCGGCCGCCGCGCCGGACCCGGGCGCCGCGGGACAGAACGGTCATGGCCCCTGACTGTACCGGGCGAGGTCGCTTGGCGTGTCGCGCCAGTCCGGCGATTCTCGGCCTGAGTCGCAAAGAGGCGCAGGCAGCCCATCCGACTCAGGTCTCGGCGCCCTCGCCGGGTTCACCCGAATCCTGGGGAGGTGACTTGCAGCAATGCTGCAACCACAGCGCGGCAACCACAAGGGCCAACGCGCTGAACGCCGCCACCGTCGCGCCACCGGTGTCCTCGGCGGCAGCCCGTAGCCATGACCGCCGGGGCAGGAAGTACACCAACACCCCCAGCCACCAACCCAGCATCACAGCGCCCACCCAGGTCGACGCCTTGGCGATCATCAGGCTGCGCGCCACCGCGAGCGGGTGCAGCCAACCGGGTGCGTCGCCGATCTCGCCGTCGTTGATCTTGGCGCGCACGGTGCGCGCCCACAGCCCCTCCGCGACGGCGACCACCAGGAGCGAGACCCCGCTCCACACCGTGATCGGTGGAAAGTACCGGTACAACACGGTGATCAGCAGGTAGCCCACGAAGGCCGCACCGAGCACCACGGCCGTAAGATCACGTTTGCGGGTCGGGCCCATCAGGTTTCCAGCGTCAGCGTGGTTCGGCGGACGCCTGACGCGTCGACGCCCAGTTCGCTGAGCAGGTCCTTCACCGGCCGAGTTAGTTCGGCGGTTGGATCCACCTCCAGCCACGGCACCAGCACGAACGCACGCAGATGGGCCCGCGGATGCGGCAGGGTCAGCTCGCGGTCGTTGACAGTGATCTGACCTTGCGTTCCATAACAGGCCACCAGGTCGACGTCGAGCGTGCGCGGCCCCCAACGCAACTCCCGCACCCGTCCCGCTGCCTGCTCGATCTCGTGCGCCCGGCATAGCCACGAGTGCGCGTCGCGGGCCGGATCGTCGGCGATCAACACGGCATTGAGGAACGGTTCCTGTGCCACGCCGCCCCACGGGTCGGTCTCATAGACGCGCGACACCGCAACGACCGCGCCGCCGAGTCCGTCGATGGCTGATTGCAGATGGGCCAAGCGGTCACCCAGGTTGGAACCGATGGACAATACCGCTCGCGTCACAAGCGCCGCTCCTCATCGCCGCGCTTCGCATCGTCACCGGCGCGCGTCATATAACCGAGCCCGCCGGGATTACCGATCCGCGACCGCCGCGCCGGGATCGCCTGGTCACCACCGCCACGTCGTCGAAACCTTGCGGGATGGGGGCCTGCGGCTTGTGCACCGTGACCTCGACGGCGTGTACCCGCTCGTCCTTGATCACTTCCTCGGCGATGTCGGCCCCGACCGTTTCGATCAGATTTCGCGGCGTTCCGCCGACGATGTCGGCCGCCGACTGAGCCAACGCGCTGTAGTCGTAGGTGTCGGCTAGCTCATCGCTGGCCGCGGCCCGGGCGAGGTCGATCCACACTGTGATGTCGACGACGAAGTCCTGCCCGTTGAGTCGCTCGTGATCGAAAACTCCATGACGGCCGCGAACCTTGAGACCGCGCAACTCGATCCGGTCAGCCACCGGCTATCGCCCCTTCTGCACCCTGCCAGGCCTCGACCACTTTGCGAGCATCAACCGATGCCCGCACGTCGTGCACCCGCACACCCCAGACCCCGTGCAAGACCGCCAATGCGGAGATCACCGCCGTCGCCGTCTCGCGGCCGTCGGCCGGCCGCGGCGTGCCGTTGGGCCCGGCCAACAGCGTGCCGAGGAAGCGTTTGCGCGAGGCACCCAGCAACACCGGAAACCCAGTGGCCACCAACGCCGGCAAGCCGTGCAGCAGCGCCCAATTGTGTTGTCCCGTCTTGGCGAATCCCAACCCGGGGTCGATCAGCAGTTTGGCCGGGTCAACGCCGGCCGCCACGGCGTCGTCCACACTGGCGAGCAGGTCGACCCGCACGTCAGCCACCACATCCCGGTAGTCCGGGACGCGGTGTGGATGCTCCGCCGATACCGGCCGCCAGTGCATCAACACCCACGGCACGCCGGCTTCGGCCAGCAGCGGCGCCATGGCCGGGTCGGCCCGCCCACCGGACACGTCGTTGACGATGTGCGCACCGTTCTCCAATGCCGCACGCGCCACTCGCGCATGCATCGTGTCGATGCTGACGGTAATACCTTGTGCGGCAAGTTCTTTGACCACAGGTAGGACGCGCGCGATTTCGACCTCGGGGTCCACCCGGATCGCGCCGGGCCGGGTGGACTCACCTCCGACGTCAACGATGTCTGCACCCTCGGCGGCGAGCGCCAAACCATGCTCGATGGCACCGTCGGCGTCCAGGTATCGACCGCCGTCAGAGAACGAGTCGTCAGTGATGTTGAGCACACCCATAACCTGCATGGGCGCCAAACTCACTTGCGCAGAATGAGGTCGAGCACTTCGGCCCGAGAGGCGGCGTTGGATTTGAACTGACCCCGCACCGCCGACGTCGTCGTGGTGGCACCGGGTTTGCGGACGCCGCGCATCGCCATGCACAAGTGCTCAGCCTCAATCACGACTATCACCCCGCGTGGGTCCAACCGCTGCACCAAGGCGTCGGCGATCTGGCTGGTGAGCCGCTCCTGCACCTGCGGGCGCTTGGCATAAAGGTCAACCAGCCGCGCGATTTTCGACAGGCCGGTCACCCTGCCGTCAGCACCTGGGATGTAACCGACGTGAGCCACTCCGCGGAAGGCCACCAGATGATGCTCGCAGGTGGAGTACATCGGTATGTCTTTGACAATCACCAACTCATCGTGATCTTCGTCGAACATGGTGTTGAGCACCGAGGCAGGATCTGTGTAGAGCCCGGCGAAAATTTCCTTATAGGCACGAGCAACACGAGCCGGGGTGTCGCGCAGACCATTTCGATCGGGATCTTCCCCGACCGCGATCAGCAGCTCACGAACGGCAGCCTCGGCGCGGGCCTGGTCGAATGCTCGGGCGCCGTTGGCTCTCAGATCGATTTGCGTCATGGAAATCCTCCGTGTTCAGCCGTGGGCCGGCGGGTTGGACCGGGTCACATCCTTGTCCAGCCGACCGGAAGGCTCGTCGTCAGACTCGGCGGTGTCCCGATTGGGATAATCGGGTGCGGCTTGCGGTCGACTAGACGACGATGGGGGCCATCCGGGTGCGTGCCACCCGGCCGGAGCACCGTAGTCGGGTTGGGTGGATCCGTGCGAACCGTTGGCGCCATTGTTTTGCGGCTCCGTCTGGACCTCCTCGGCGGCCTTGCTGGCACGAGCGATCGCCGTCTTGAATGCCGGCTCGGGCAGCGGTTGCGGCCAAGGCTCGCCGCGCTCGATCGCCAACTCGCCCGGCGTCTTGATCGGCGGCTTGTCCGATGGGATACGGCCGCCGAAATCGTCGAACATGGTAAGCCGCGGGCGCTTCTCGACGTCGCTGAAAATCGCCACCAGTTCCGGCCGGTGCAGAGTTTCCTTTTCCAGCAGTTCGCCCGCCAAAGTGTCCAGCACGTCCCGGTATTCGGTGAGAATCTCCCAAGCTTCGGTGTGCGCCGCCTCGATAAGCTTGCGAACCTCTTCGTCGATCTCGCGGGCGACCTCGTGCGAATAGTCCGCCTGGTTGCCCATCGTCCTGCCCAGGAACGGGTCACCGTGTTCGGTGCCGTACTTCACCGCGCCGAGCCGCGCGCTCATGCCATATTCGGTGACCATCGCACGGGCGACCTTGGTGGCCTGCTCGATGTCGGAGACCGCACCCGTGGTCGGCTCGCGGAACACCAATTCCTCGGCCGCGCGCCCACCCATCGCGAAGACGAGTTGGGCGATCATCTCCGAGCGGGTTCGCAGCCCCTTGTCTTCTTCCGGCACGGCGACCGCGTGTCCGCCGGTGCGGCCTCGTGCCAGGATCGTCACCTTGTAGACCGGGTCGATGTCCGGCATTGCCCAGGCCGCCAGCGTGTGCCCGCCCTCGTGGTAGGCGGTGATCTTCTTCTCGTGCTCGCTGATGATGCGGCCCTTGCGGCGCGGGCCCCCGATGACCCGGTCGACCGCCTCTTCCAGGGCCGGGCCGGTTATCACCGTGCCGTTTTCCCGGGCGGTAAGCAGAGCCGCCTCGTTGATGACGTTGGCCAGGTCGGCGCCGGTCATTCCGACGGTCCGCTTGGCCAGCCCGTCCAGGTCGGCGTCCGGGGCGATCGGCTTGCCCTTGGAATGCACCCGCAAGACGGCCCGGCGCCCGGCCAGGTCCGGGTTGGAGACGGGGATCTGCCGGTCGAAGCGGCCCGGCCGCAGCAGGGCGGGATCCAGGATGTCGGGCCGGTTGGTGGCCGCGATCAGGATGACGCCGGCCCGGTCGCCGAAACCGTCCATCTCGACCAGCAGCTGGTTCAGTGTCTGTTCGCGCTCGTCGTGACCGCCGCCGAGGCCGGCGCCTCGCTGACGTCCGACGGCATCGATCTCGTCGACGAAAATGATGCAGGGACTGTTTTGTTTTGCCTGCTCGAAAAGGTCTCTCACCCGCGATGCGCCGACACCGACGAACATTTCGACGAAGTCGGAGCCGGAGATGGTGAAGAACGGCACGCCCGCTTCGCCTGCCACGGCGCGGGCCAGCAGCGTCTTACCGGTGCCCGGCGGACCGTAGAGCAGCACACCCTTGGGGATCTTGGCGCCCAGCGCCTGATACCGGGACGGGTTCTGCAGAAAGTCTTTGATCTCGTAGAGCTCCTCGACCGCCTCGTCGACGCCCGCGACATCGGTGAACGTGGTCTTGGGCATGTCTTTGGACAGCTGTTTGGCCCGCGACTTGCCAAAGCCGAAGCCCATCCGGGCGCCGCCCTGCATACGGGAGAACATCACGAACAGGCCGACTAGCAGCAAGAGCGGCAGCGCATAGACGAGGAGCTCGCCGATCAGGCTGCCTTCGTTGACCACGGTGCTGACCTTGGCGTTCTTCGCGGTCAGGGCGTTGAAGAGGTCGACACCGTAGCCCGTTGGGTACTTGGTGATGACCTTGTCGGAGTTCTCGGTGTCGCTGTTGCCCTTCTTCAAGGTCAACCGCAGCTGCTGTTCGCGGTCGTCGATCTGCGCGCTCTTGACGTTGTCGCTGTTGATCTGGGTCATCGCCACCGAGGTGTCGACGGGTTTGTAACCGCGGGTGTCGTCGCTGAAGTAAAAGAACGACCAGCCGAGCAGCACCACGACGGCGATTGCCGTAGCGGTGCGGATCACGTTTTTACGGTTCATCAATCATCGGCCGAGGGGCCAGGTCCTTCCGATAAACGCAGCTGGAAACGTCCAGGTTACCGCCCTTGACGATCGCCAGCTCCGGCAGAGCCGGAGCGCAGCGGGTCGCCTATGTCTCCTAGACAACGTGCGGCAGTTCCCGAGCTCCCGCCGAGCGTGGCGCCCACGGAACGGCGAGCGTCACGCTGGCGTGACAGCGGGCGGCGACGGCCGCACTGACGTGACGCTCGACGGCGGCGACCCGCTGGCCGCTCTAGACCCCGGCCGCGGCCCGGCGCCCAGCGAACGGCGAGCGTCACGCTGGCGTGACAGCGGGCGGCGACCGCCACACTGACGTGACGCTCGACGGCGGCGACCCGCTGGCCGCTCTACTCGTAGTAGCGAGCTTCGACCACATTGCCGTCGGGGTCGGCGAAGTAGTAGCCCTGCGGCGCCCAGCCCAGCGCCCCGAAGCTGCGGTTCAGCCGCGCGCTTGTGTCCACCCCCTCGACCTGTAGGCGGCGGTCCAGCGCGTCGTATTCGTCCTTCGTCATCGCCAGGCAAACGTGGTTGACCGGATGACCCGCACTGCCCGCGACGTTTGTCATCGCCTCGGTAACTGGGGCGCCTTCTGACGGGATCAAGTCGATGATGGCGTCTTCGCAGACGCGCACACTGGGGAACGGCGCCTCGCCAGCTTGGAACTCCTCGAACCGGACCGGCGCCAGCCCAACCACCCTGGTGTAGAAATCCATCGCCGTAGTGGCATTCTTCGTCCAGAGCACTACATGGTCGAGCCGCATGGAGCCCATGATGCGCGGCCGAGTCGACGATAACCAGCACCGGCCCCTTCTCAGGCCGATGGCGTTGTGATTTGGTGAGACGATGGCTTCATCAACCGAACGGTTAGTTGACACCAACGGGGTGCGATTACGAGTGGTCGAGGCCGGGGACCGCGGTGCGCCCGTCGTGGTGCTGTGCCACGGCTTTCCGGAGCTGGCCTACTCTTGGCGGCACCAGATCCCGGTACTGGCCGAAGCCGGGTACCACGTGCTTGCACCCGATCAGCGTGGTTATGGCGGTTCGTCGAGTCCGGCAGCGATCGAGGCCTATGACATCCACCAGTTGACAGCTGACATCGTCGGCCTGCTCGACGACGTCGGCGCCGAACGCGCGGCGTGGATCGGCCACGACTGGGGCGCCATGGTGGTGTGGAACGCTGGCCTGCTGCGCCCAGATCGCGTTGGCGCGGTGGCCGCACTGAGCGTTCCCCCGGTGCCACGGGCCAAGCGGCCGGTAACCGTCGCGCTCCGGCGCACGTTCGGCGACAACTTTTTCTACATCCTTTATTTCCAGGAACCCGGCGTCGCCGACGCTGAACTCAACGGCGACCCCGCGCGGGTAATGCGCCGGATGATGGGCAGTTTGCAGTTGACGGGCGACCAGGACGCGGCGTTGCGGATGGTGGCGCCCGGACCAGAAGGTTTCATCGACCGCCTTCCGGAACCCGAGTCGCTACCCGACTGGATCGGCGAGGACGAAATCGAGTATTACATAACCGAATTCACTCGCACCGGCTTCACCGGCGGCCTGAATTGGTACCGAAACATGGACCGCAACTGGGAGACGACGCCGGAGCTGGATGGCGCGAAGATCACCGTGCCATGCCTGTTCATCGGCGGGACAGCCGATCCGGTGTTGGCATTCACCCGCAGCGACCGCGCCGCGGAAGTGGTCAGCGGCCCCTACCACGAGCTCATGATCGACGGCGCCGGGCATTGGCTGCAACAAGAACGGCCCGAAGAAGTGAACTCCGCTTTGCTGGAATTCCTCAAAGGAGTCAAATGGTGAGTGCACCAATGCGATTCGGCGTATTTATCACACCGTTTCACCCCACCGGCCAATCTCCAACGGTAGCACTGGAATACGACATGGAACGCGTCGTTGCGCTAGACCGGCTGGGCTACGATGAGGCGTGGTTTGGTGAACACCATTCCGGGGGATACGAATTGATCTCCTGCCCTGAGGTCTTCATCGCGGCCGCCGCAGAACGCACCAAGCACATTCGGCTGGGCACCGGCGTGGTGTCGCTGCCCTATCACCATCCGCTGATGGTGGCCGACCGCTGGGTGCTGCTGGACCACCTGACCCGCGGCCGCGTCATGTTCGGCACCGGACCGGGTGCACTGCCTTCCGACGCCTACATGATGGGCATCGATCCGATCGACCAGCGCCGGATGATGGAGGAATCGCTGGAAGCTATCCTGGCACTGTTCCGCGCCGCGCCGGATGAACGCATCGACCGCCACTCCGAATGGTTTACCCTACGCGATGCCCAGCTGCACATTCGCCCCTACACCTGGCCCTATCCTGAAATATCGACGGCCGCAATGATTTCACCATCCGGGCCGCGGCTGGCCGGTTCGCTGGGCACGTCGCTGCTATCGCTGTCGATGTCGGTGCCCGGTGGTTTTGCCGCCCTGGAGAACACCTGGGAGGTGGTGTGCGAGCAGGCTGCCAAGGCCGGACGTGTCGAGCCCGATCGCAGCGATTGGCGGGTCTTGAGCATCATGCACATCGCCGACACGCGCGAACAAGCGATCGAGGATTGCACCTACGGGCTGCTGGACTTCGCCAAGTATTTCGGCGCCGCGGGCTTCGTACCGCTGGCCAACACGGTCGAAGGCGCGCAGTCACCACGCGAGTTCGTCGAAGACTATGCGGCCAAAGGAAATTGCTGCATCGGCACACCCGAGGACGCGATCGCTTACATTGAAGGTCTCCTGGAACGCTCGGGGGGCTTTGGCACCTTGCTGCTACTCGGGCACGACTGGGCGCCACCGCAGGCGACCTTCCACTCCTATGATCTGTTTGCCCGCAACGTCATTCCCTACTTCAAGGGTCAGCTCGAAGCACCTCGCGCCTCGCATGAATGGGCCAGGGATAAACGTGAGGAGCTGATTGGGCGCGCCGGTCAGGCCGTCGTGCAGGCGATTACCCAGCATGTTGCCGAACGTGACTGGGCGGCCAACTGATGCGCGCTTCGGTATTGCGCGGCGGACGCATGATCTACCGGGACGACGTGCCGGACCCGGTGCCGGTTCCGGGACAAGTGCTGGTCGCGGTACGGTGTTGCGGAATCTGCGGCTCGGACCTGCATTTCGCGGCGCACGGCGCTGATGTTGTGGCGCTGAGTAATCAACTTGCCCGGGGTCGCACCGGCATGGACTTGGATCTCAGTCAGGACGTCTTCATGGGTCATGAGTTCAGCGCCGAGGTGCTCGAGGCCGGACCGGATACCGAAACCCATCCACCCGGAACTCTGGTCACGTCGATTCCAGTGGTGTTGTCCGACAAAGGCATCGAACCGATCGTCTTCAGCAACACCACACTCGGCGGCTATGCCGAGCGGATGCTGCTCTCGGCGCCGCTGTTGCTCGCCATCCCCAACGGCCTGGATCCCAGGCATGCCGCGCTGGCCGAACCGATGGCAGTGGGATTGCACGCTGTGAACAAGTCTGGAATTGAGGTTGCCGATCCGGCCCTGGTGATCGGCTGTGGGCCGATCGGCATCGCCATCATCGCGGCACTCCGGGTGCGTGGCGTGAAAACCATTGTAGCATCTGACTTTTCGCCGAAGCGGCGGGAATTGGCAGCCAAGATGGGCGCTCATCAGACGGTGGACGCAGCTCAGCGATCGCCATTCGACACAGTCAAGGCGCGCGTGGTTTTCGAGGCGGTCGGGGTGCCCGGCATCATCGACGACATCATGCAACGCGCCCGCAACGGCACCCGGCTGGTGATCGCCGGAGTTTGCATGCAGCCCGACATCGTGCATCCATTCTTCGGGATCGCCAAAGAGATCAACCTACAATTTGTCAACGCCTACACGCCGGAGGAGTTCGCTGACTCGTTACGCGCGATCGCCGAGGGTCGGATTGATGTCGCGCCGATGATTACCGGCGAAGTCGGTTTGGAGGGCGTAGGCGCGGCTTTCGACGATCTGGCAGATCCGGATCGGCACTGCAAAATTCTGGTCACGCCGTAGGAGTTGCCGGGATTATCCACAACGGACGGGCTCCCACAAGTGGTCTGAGTCAACCAGCCCCGCCCCCTTCCGCGGGTCACCCCGCGAACGGGGGGCGGGTCATCACGGTCGGGTGAAACCCGTACCGGGGAGCGTTGGCGGCACCCATGCCACGTCCCAGCCCACCCGTCAGCGGCATGCCGCCTAGCAGGTGCTGGCTGGGTTCCGGTACCACGGCTGCGTTGGCACCGGCGCCGCTGAACGGCAAGGTCGCGACGCGCCCAAGGCCCGGGGTCGCCGCCGCCCAGGCGTTGGGCACCGACAATCCGCCGATCTGGGCAGCAGTCCCGATCCCGCCCAGACCGCTCCCCATGCCGGACATGCCCGGGATGGCGGTAGGCAACGCTTGCAGCGCCTTGGCGCCCTCCGAAGCGGCATGCGGCAGCAGCGCCGCACCGAGGCCTTGGATGTCCCTGAACGCCGTCGAGAAAAGCCGGACCGGGGAAATCAACCTGATGAATGCGTCAAAAGGCGTACTGCCGTCGATCGTTGCCGACCCGGTCAAGCCCTCCAACACGTCTCCAAACAGTCCGGACACGACAATCCCGTCGCCGTTGGAGTTCCAGGTAAGCCCATTCAATCCCAAGGCCCCCGCGGGGTTGGCGAGCGATGGCGCCGTATTCGTGAACCCGGCCATCCCGAGCAATGTCGTCGGCAGGCTGTTGATCAACTGCTGCAAGCCCAACGAGTCCGCTGCGGCCGCACCACCGACCGCTTGACCCACGGCTGCTGCCTGAGCCGCCAATGCCGCTGGCGTGGTAGCGGACTGCGGTGGAACGAATTCGGGCAGTGCCGTCGCCGCGGCCGACGCACCGGCATAGTTGTACATCGCGGCCGCGTCCTGGGCCCACATCTCGGCATAGTCGGCCTCCACCACGGCGATCGCCGGAGTATTCTGCCCAAAGATGTTGGTGGCCACCAAGTTCGCCAGCAGCGCCCGGTTGGCCGCCACCTCCGCCGGCGGCACCGTACCGGCGAATGCCGCCTCGTAGGCACCCGCCGCCGCAGCAGCTTGGGCTCCAGCGTCCTCGGCCTGTGTGGCTGTGGTGCTCAACCATGTCAGATGCGGCGCGACCGCGGCGGACATCGCCGCCGACGCCGGACCCAACCATGGCCCGGCCACAACACCGGACAGTAACGATCGATACGAGGTCGCGGTGCTGTACAGCTGCGAGGCCAGCCCTTCCCACGCGGCGGCGGCGGCCAGCATCGACCCAGAACCCGGGCCGGAGTACATCAAAGTCGAGTTGACCTCTGGTGGCATCAGTGCAAAATCCATGACGTCTGCCCGACTAGGCGATCGTGGCCGCGTTGGCGGCTTCGGTGTCCGCGTACGAACCCGCGGAAACGGCCAACGTGGTAGCCAGTTCGTCCTGCACTGCGGCGGCTTGAGCGCTGATCACCTGGTAAAGCCGGGCGTGCGCGGCGAATTGGGCGGCCGTCAGAACCGAAACCATATCGGCCGCGGCAGGCACCACCCCTGCGGTAGGCGCCGCCGCGACTTCGTCCCCACTCCTGGCCGCGGCATTGATGGACTGCAGTTCACCTGCGACTCCGGCCACGATGTCTGGCCGCGCAATCACCTGCGACATGTTTCCTCCCCGAAAGCATGATCTGAAAGTAAGATTCCCCCGAATCGTCAGCCGAACTGGCGGCAACGCTGCCTACGCCAGAACCTAATCGAAGCTGACCCCTCGCCAGAGTAAGGGAGCTAGACCGGGACAGCACAAGGCCACCGGCAGCCTGTTCATCGTTGGGTTAACAATAATTCATCTACGCCGAGGCGTTCGGGTGTTATGGTACCGCGCCCTAAGAACCGGGTATGAAGATTCCTGTGACGCACGGATCCGCGCTATCCTGAGTTCCTCGACGCCCGTCTTGCATGCGAAGTAGTTTGCTAGTCCAGTTTGCCGGTGGGTTCCCATCGTCCGATCACATCGCCGCGCAGGGTGCTAGCCGGGGCCCATGTGGTTGAAAGTCAAGGCAATTGGATCAAGCCGCCAACCCAAGCGAAAACGACCGCCAGAACATGCCGGTCGCTCGAAGTCTGACTGGGCACCCATGTGAAGGCGAATCATCCAGATCGCGAATGGGATTCAGCACAAGTGAGTGGCCACCGAAGGCGATTAGCACGACTTGGCTTGCCGCACAGGTGATGTGGAGCGGCAGCGGCAGAAAATTAACTGCCGCCGCCGGTCTCACCGTCTCAGAACTGCACAGGCCGGTGCTCTCGTCATCCGCCGGACGGCGGCTGTACCACCATGGTCGGCTTGAATCCGTATCGCGGCGCCGCGAAGTTCGCCACGCTACGACCCGTCCCGCCCGGCACCATCGGCAGACCTCCGAACGCGCTGGTCGCGGGTTCGGCGGCCGCGGCAGCACCGACGGTGTTCAGTGCCACCGTGACCGGGTTCGCCGCGCCAGTTCCGGCGGTCCAAGCCGCCGGCACCGACAAGGCCCCGGCTTTTGCCGCGCTGCCGACGGCCCCGGCAATCCCGCCCAGCCCCGCATTAGGAACTGCAGCCGCGGCCGCCGGCAGCGCGGCCGCGGCGGCCTCGGCGCCGGCCTTTGCGCTCTGAGCGAACATTTTCGGCATCTGTTCTACCAGCCCGACGTAGTCCTTGAACTGGGTCACCATAAGCCGAGCGGGGGACACCCAGTTACTAAACAGCCTCATCGGCGCGCTGGCATCCAAGGTTGACGTCCCAAGCATGCCCTGCACCATGTCGCCCAACAACCCGGCGACGATGATCCCGTCGCCGTTGGCGTTCCAGGTATGCCCAGTCAAGCCCAAGGCGGCTGCGGGATTGGTGAGCCAGGGGGCATCATTAGTCAACCCCGCCATCCGCATCAGCGCCTTGGGCACCTCGTACAGACCCTGCGCGGCGGCGGCCGAGTTGATTGCGTTGATGGTTGAGTTGTACTGGGCGCTGATCCCCGTCAGGGCGGCAGTGATCTGCGTCGGGCTGAACGGTGTCAAGGCAGTTGCCTGCGCCGTCGCGCCCGAGTAGCCGTACATCGCAGCCGCGTCCTGCGCCCACATCTCGCCGTACAGCGCCTCGGTCGCAGCGATCGCGGCGGTGTTTTGCCCGAGGAAGTTCGTCGCCAGCAACGCACCTAGCAGTGCTCGGTTGGCTGCAACTTCCGCTGGTGGGACCGTCGCAGCAAACGCCGCCTCATACGCACTCGCCGCCGCCACGGCTCGAGCGCCGGCATCCTGCGCCAGACCCGCGGTGTTGGAGAGCCAGGAAATCTGTGGCCACGATGCATTGGCCATAGCCGCCGCTGACGACCCCTGCCACGGTCCGTCGATCAGGCTGGTAACCACCGCGGTGTACGCGGACGCCACTGTTTGCAGCTCACCAGCCAGCGATTCCCAGGCCGCTGCAGCAGCCAGCATCGGCCCCGACCCGGGACCCGCATACATCAACGCCGAATTGATCTCCGGCGGTAGTTGCGCGAAATCCATTTCGGTTCCTATCCGACCAGAGCCTGGTTGGCAGCTTCAGTCACCGCATACGAGCCGGCGCTGATGCCCAACGTGGTCGCTAGCTGCTCCTGAACCGCAGCGGCCTGAGCACTGATCTCTTGGAAAAGCTGGGCGTGCGTCGCAAATTGGGTGGCGGCCAGCATCGAGACCAAATCCGATGCGGCAGGAACCACGCCAGTCGTGGGCGCGGCCGCGGCCGCGTTTCCGGCGCGCAGCATCGCGTTGATAGACAGCAGCTCCCCTGCAGCACCAGCCAACTCGTCAGTTTCGGCGAGCATGTTGACACTTCCTTCCTCGATTGCCAATTTCGTTAGGGGCTCTAGCTCTGCAGCGATCCTCAACGTCGTTGCATGCTCAAGTGGACCCCCGCGACACGTTAGGGCAGATTTGTAGGGACACCACAGGCTTCGCACAGGGTGTTCATTGCCGGGTTGACAATTGTTCATTTGCTGCGTCGGTTCTGCAGGATGTTTGCGTTCAAGGACCCCCTCATATGTTGCTCAAATAATATTTGAGTTTGACATGATATTGGGCCAGATGGTTGTGCTTGGCAACGTATTGCACTATTCAGGTGCCGGTAGTTCCAGGGTGGCCTTCATACGCCTTCGAACTGTTCGAGTCTCGGACTTGCCCTGTCGCAACGGGTTTCGCGTCGAGTACCCCCGTCAAACCTGCTTAGGCAGTGTCAGTCAGGCTGCGGCGATAGCCGGCATCCGACCACCGACCACCTCTCTGCGGGTGATCCGCAAATCCGCCCGACCCGCACAATGCGCATGAGAAGGCTGTCTCACGATGTGAAGTTCGTGAAACCGATGTGGGGTTCACCAGAAGCGAAGCGGTGACGCCCGTCACGTAAAGATTTGCTGGCGACGCGCGTCATCGAGCCAGGCGGACGGCGTGAACGATGATTATGAACAAAAGGTGAACAGGCGTTGGCGGCAGGCCGGCAAGCACGTAAGGCGATAAACAACCATTGCGGCGACCATGGTTGACAGGCATGTGAGTTCTCCGCGTTTGCATGGCCACCGTCGTCTGGCCACCTTCGCCGCCGGCCGCGCTCCGGTCACGCTGTTGGCTTGCGAAGGTCAGCAGACGGCGAGCTTCTCGGCGACCGCGGTGGGGGCCTTCAGGCCAGCTACTGATAGACCCGCGGGTCCAGAGTCCCGATGTAGGACAGGTCACGGTAGCGCTCGTCGTAGTCAAGGCCGTAACCGACTACGAAATCGTTGGGAATGTCGAAGCCCACATACGTGATGTCGACGTTGGCGCCGACCGCGTCGGGCTTCCGCAGCAGCGTGCACACCCGCAGCGAGCGGGGATGCCGGCTGGTCAGGTTGCGCAACAACCAGGACAGGGTCAGGCCGGAGTCGACGACGTCCTCCACTATCAGCACGTCGCGGTCGTGGATGTCGCGGTCGAGGTCTTTGAGGATGCGCACCACTCCCGACGAGGACGTCGAGGAACCGTAGGAACTCACCGCCATGAACTCGAACTGGGTCGGCAACGGGATGGCGCGCGCCAAATCCGTCACGAACAGCACGGCGCCCTTGAGAACGGTGATCAGCAGCAGGTCCTGGCCGGTGGTTGCCGCCAGATCCCGGTAGTCCTCCCCGATCTGTTGACCGAGTTCGATGATGCGGCCCTGAATCTGCTCCGCGGTGAGCAACACCGACTTGATGTCCCCCGGATATAGCTCCGCCGTCACGTGCACAGCGTGCCACGCCTACCTGAGAAGAACCAACGCCGGCCGTCAAATTGCCTGCTGGCGCAACGAAAGTACGCCGTCACACCGACCCGCGAACAGGCGCTGACCCCGTAACCTGGACCCGACCGCCACCCCGCCCTGGCCTCGCCACGCGGTAATCAGCGTGTCCACCCCGCGGATCTGCTTGTCAGTCAATCCGATCGCACCGCCGGCCAACAGCCAACCGCGGATCACCCGCCGGCGCACCGGGGTGGGCAGCGCGGCCAAGGCGGCGGTGTCCAGGCCTGCGTCGGTAGTGACTGCAGGCAGCGCGTCGGCGGCGAGGGTGTCGATCAGGTCAGTGTCCTCGCGCAACGCCGCCGCGGTGCGGGCCAACGCCTCGGCGACACCGCCGCCCAGCACATCCTCCAGGAGCGGCAGCACTTCACCACGCAGCCTGGCCCGGGTGAAGCGGCGATCCACGTTGTGTGGGTCCTGCCACGGGGTCAAGCCGAGTTCGGCGCAGGCGCCGTGGGTCACTGCCCGTCGTACCCCCAGCAGCGGCCGGCACCACGGCGGATCGTACACCCGCATGCCGGCAATGGATCGCGCCCCTGAACCACGGCCCAGGCCCAGCAACACCGTCTCGGCTTGGTCATCGAGCGTGTGCCCCAACAACACCGGGCCGTCCCGCTGAGCCTCCAGCGCGCCGTAGCGGGCGCTGCGTGCGGAAGCTTCGGGGCCGCCTCCTGAGCGGGAGGCAGAACCGGCCACCTGAACGCGCAACACCTGGGCATCCGCGCAGCCCAACGAAATCGCTTGCGCCCGTGCCGCTTCGGCGACTAACGCGGAATCTGCCTGCAAGCCGTGGTCGACGATCAACGCGGTAGTGGGCCGCAATCCCGCCGCAACCGCGGTCAGCGCCAACGAATCCGGGCCGCCGGACAACCCCACGCACCAACGATCGGTGTCAGAGAGCGTATTCTGCGCGAATTCGCTTACCGCCCTGCGCAGTTGGGCTACAGCACTCTGTCGATCCATCGCTGCGGGTGTTCGATCTCGGTGGGTAACGGCAACGTCTCGGGGCCCGTCCAGATGGTGTTGAACCGCTTCATCCCGACCCGGTTCACCACCTGGTCCACGAACACCTTGCCGCGGGTGTACTGACTGAGTTTGGCCTCGAAACCCAATAGCGCGCGCATCAGCCGCTGCAGCGGCGGTAGCTTGCGCTGACGGCGTTCGTCGAACTTTCGCCGGATAGCCGCGACCGACGGCACCACCACCGGCCCGACCGCGTCCATCACGTGCTCGGCGTGGCCTTCCAACAGGGTGCCGAGCACCAACAATTGATCCAGGGCTTGTCGTTGCGGTTCGGATTGCACGGCACGCACCAGGCCCAGAATCCCCTCGGGCCCAGCGTCATCGCGTCCCCGGGTACGGACGAACTCGGCGAGCCGCTTGGCCACCTCGCGGATGTCTTCGGCCGGCTCCTGGGTCAGCAAGCTCAGCGAACTCGACATGTGGCCGGCAATCCAGGGGTTGGCGGTGAACTGCACCCGGTGGGTCACCTCGTGCAGGCACACCCACAACCGGAAATCAGATGGGTCGACCTTCAGTTGGCGTTCGACGGCAATGACATTGGGATAGACCAGCAGCAGGGTGCCGACTGGGGCCTGTTCGGACGGGCTGGTGAACGGGTCGTACTGCCCGAGGATGCCGGAGGACACGAAGGCCAGCACGGCACCCGTCTGGGCGCCGGTGAGCCGGCCGGTGAGAAAGCTGCGCGGCTTGTCGGCCCCGTTGGTCATCGCACGCATCGACTCGGCGGCCGCCCGGATCCACTGCGGCCGATCCACGATGCGGGCCGCCGGTACCGCGCCGTCGGTGATCAGGCCGGTCACGTCGCGCACCGGCGGCTCGGCCTGCTCGGCCGCCCGCGTCAACTCCTCAACCACCTGCCGTCGCGTGTAGTCAGAGGTGACCGGACCTCCGCGGACCAGCTTCTGCCCCACCGTGGCCGCAAATCCCCAGTCGACGACATTGCCCATCGTGAGGCCGGAAGACCGGGACGAAGATGACGAAGACGGGGTCACGTCGCGCACCCGCAGAACCACAACTTGGTGGCCAGCGCGTCCATCGCGTTGCGGCCGTTCGGGCCGGCGTCGTTGGAGATGAACGCGAAGGTGAGCACCCGCCCGCTGGCGTCTGTAAGCACCCCGACCAGCGAGTTGACCGCGGTCAGCGAACCGGTCTTGGCCCGCAACCAACCCGCCGGACCCTGGTTGGTGGAGCGGTCCAGGAAGCGTTCGCCGAGCGTGCCGCTGCCGCCGGCAATCGGCAACAGGTCCAATAGCGCCCGCAACGACGTCTGATCCGGTCCCGCCGCGGCCTGCATCACGCCGTCCAGGGTCCGGGCCGTCAGCCGGTTGAACACCGACAGTCCGCTGGAGTCCACCAGCGCGGCTCCGCCGGTGTCGACGTGCGCGGTCTTGAGTCGGCTGGTCACCGCGTCGACGGCACCAGTGAAGCTCTGCGGCCGATTTATGGCGAAGGCAACTTCGCGGCCTATGCATTCGGCCATAACGTTGTCGGAGGCGTTCATCATCTGAGACAGCCGTTGGATGAGCGGCGCCGACTGCACCACCGCCAGTTGCCTGGCGCCGGCCGGCGCGGTGGCGATGGTCACCGCAGCGGGGTCGAGGCCCAACGCGATCGCCAGCTGGCGTCCAGCGTCTAGTGCCGGAGTCTTGGAGCGTCTCGAGTTGACGGTGGTGGGCTGGATCCGCCCGGCGTCGATCATCGCGGATTCGATGGGCGCCACGTCACCGTTGTCAACGTCAGCCGGGTCCCACCCGGGCGCCAACCCGGGACCACTGAATGCCGAGGTGTCGACCTGCACCGCTGTCGGAGTCATGCCGCTCCGGTGCACCTGTTCCACCAGGTCACTGATGCGCGCCGCGCCTCGGTACCAGGTCTGCACACCGGGCGGCGCCGCCGACAACGTCGGATCCCCCGCGCCCACCAGCACCACGGGACCCTGAGCGGCTTGACCGGCCGCTACCACGCGGGTGCTGATCCGGGCCTGCCGGTCCAGGGTGAGCAGGGCTGCCGCCGCGGTCAGCACCTTGTTTGTCGACGCGGGCACCATCGGGAGGTCGTCAAGCTGGCGCCACAATTCCCTGCCGGTCATGGCGTCGGTGATCCGGCCACCCAGCCTGCCCAGATTGGGGTCTGCCGCAGCAGGCGCCAGCGCTGCCGCCACCCCGTCCGAACTGGGCGCGACGGCGTTGTCGGCAACGGGGCTCACCCCCGCCTTGACCGTCGGCGGCCGCGGCGGCGGAACGGGCGGCCGTGCGCCACTGGTGCCGCGCCCGCCCGTAGTGAAGAGCACCGCCGCCGCTACGACGGCCGCCACAAAGGCAAGCACCACCAGCCCCACCAGCACGTGGGTGGACCTGCGCCAGCTTTTGGGGCCCATCACACTCCCGTCTTTTCCCGACCCATTCTGCCGAACCGCCCGCGAAGCAGTACCGCCGCACCCGCTCGACTACTGTGTACCCGTGCAATTCGACGTGACCATCGAAATCCCGAAGGGCCAGCGCAACAAGTACGAGGTCGATCACGAGACCGGCCGCGTGCGTCTGGACCGTTACCTCTATACGCCGATGGCATATCCGACCGACTACGGCTTCATCGAGAACACCCTGGGCGAGGACGGCGACCCGCTGGACGCGCTGGTGCTGCTGCCGCAGCCGCTGTTCCCGGGAGTGCTGGTCGAGGTGCGGCCGGTAGGGATGTTCCAAATGGTGGACGAGGCCGGCGGCGACGACAAGGTGCTGTGTGTTCCGGCCGGCGACAAGCGATGGGACCACATCCAGGACATCGGCGACGTTCCTGAGTATGAGCTCGAAGCGATCAAGCAC
>JALHRH010000003.1:27057-68957 GCA_022841565.1 Mycobacterium sp.
GGGTAGATCGGGCCGCGGCCGAGGCTGAGGTGCAGCGTTCAGTGCAGCGGTTCCAGGCCGAAGGGCACTGAACCACCCGTCCGATAGTGTCGCCACGGTGACGGACGGCGCGGGCACCCCGGGAGCTGCCGGAGCGGCGGGAGCCTCGGTGGGGCCGATCGCGCGGGGCAGTGTCGCCCGGGTCGCTACTGCGACGGCAGCGACCGCGCTGTGCGGTTATGCGGTGATCTACCTGGCCGCGCGCAACCTCGCGCCGAGCGGCTTCTCCGTCTTCGGGGTCTTTTGGGGAGCGTTCGGCCTGGTCACCGGTGCCGCAAACGGCCTGCTGCAGGAAACGACGCGGGAGGTCCGCGCGATCCAGCACCTGGACGTGCTCCCGGACGGCGCGCGAACGCATCCGTTGCGGGTCGCCGGCCTGGTGGGCCTGGCCTCGGCCGTCCTGATCGGGGGTAGTGCAGCGCTGTGGAGTGGACGGGTTTTCGTCGAGGACCGCTGGTTGTCGGTTGCGCTGCTCAGCATCGGGCTGGCGGGGTTCTGCCTGCATGCGACGTTGCTGGGCGTGCTGGCCGGCGTTAACCGATGGGGCCAGTACGGCGCGCTGATGGTGACCGACGCCATCATCCGGGTCGCGGTCGCCGCGGCGACCTTCGTGCTGAGCTGGGGGCTGGTCGGGTTCCTGTGGGCTACCGTCGCCGGTTCGGTGGCTTGGCTGATCATCTTGGCCGCCTCACCAACGGCACGCGAAGCGGCACGCGTGCTGACACCCGGTACTACCGCGTCGTTTCTGCGTGGTACGGCGCACTCGATCACCGCGGCGGGCGCCAGCGCCATTTTGGTGATGGGTTTTCCAGTCTTACTGAAGCTGACGTCCACCGAGCTCGGCGCCCAGGGCGGGGTCGTGATCCTGGCGGTGACCCTGACCCGAGCGCCGCTGCTGGTCCCACTGACCGCCATGCAGGGCAACCTCATCGCGCATTTCGTCGACGAACGTAGCCACCGACTGCGCGCACTGGCCTCGCCCGCCCTGCTCATCGCCGGCATCGGCGGCATCGGCGTGCTGCTCGCCGGCCTGGTAGGTCCGTGGTTGTTGCGATTCGCGTTCGGCTCGCAGTATCAAGCCAGTGGTTCGCTGCTGGCGTGGCTGACCGCCGCCGCGGTGGCCATCGCCTTGCTGACACTCACCGGCGCGGCGTCGGTGGCGGCCGCGCTGCACCGGGCGTATTCACTGGGCTGGGTCAGCGCCACCGTCGCCTCCGGGCTGCTACTGGCGTTGCCTATCGCGTTGGAGACCCGCACCGTCGTTGGTCTGCTGTGCGGGCCGCTCGTGGGAATCGCGGTCCACCTGGTCGCGCTCGGGCGCGGCGGACGCGTGTAATTTTAGGCTTGACATGGCATTGAAAACGGATTATTCCGACGTCTGGATCATCGTCCCCGCCTTCAACGAAGCCGCCGTCATCGGCGAGGTCGTCGCTGAATTGCGAGCGGTCTTCGATCACGTCGTTTGTGTGGACGACGGCAGCGCGGACGGCACCGGCGAGATCGCACGGCACGCCGGTGCGTCCCTGGTGCGTCATCCCATCAATCTGGGCCAGGGCGCGGCCATCCAGACCGGCGTCGAGTACGCCCGCGAGCAACCCGGCGCCAGGGTGTTTGCCACCTTCGATGCCGACGGCCAGCACCGCGTCAAGGACGTCGTCAGGATGATCGACCGGCTGAATCTCGGCGACGTCGACATCGTCATCGGCACCCGCTTTGGCCAACCGGCCGCGAGCCGGCCTCCGTTCCTCAAACGCGTGGTGCTGCAGACCGCCGCGCGGCTGAGCCGCCGCGGTCGACGGCTTGGTCTGACCGACACCAACAACGGCCTGCGGGTGTTCAACAAGACGGTCGCCGACGGCATGAACATCACCATGAACGGCATGAGCCACGCCACCGAGATCGTCATGATGATCGCCGAAAACCATTGGCGGGTGGCCGAAGAGCCGGTCGAGGTGCTCTACACCGAATACTCGAAGTCGAAGGGGCAGCCGTTGCTCAACGGCGTCAACATTATCTTCGACGGATTTCTGCGAGGGAGGATTCGACGATGATCAGGATGGAAAGGACCCCTGGATGAACTGGATCCAGGTGCTGTTGATCGGATCGATCATCGCGCTACTGGTGTTCCTGCTGCGGTCGCGGCGCAGCGCGCGAGCGCGCGCCTGGGTGAAGGTGGGCTACGTCGTGTTCGTGCTGCTCGGCGTGTATGCGGTGCTCCGACCGGACGACACCACGGTGGTGGCGCAGTGGTTCGGCGTGCGGCGCGGCACCGACCTCATGCTCTACGGGCTGATCATGGCGTTCAGCTTCACCACGCTCAGCACCTACATGCGGTTCAAGGATCTGGAATTGCGGTACGCACGATTGGCCCGCGCGATCGCGCTTGAGGGAGCACAGGCACCCGAGAGCTAGGCGCGCTTGTGCTGCCGGAAGTACTCCACGGTACGCCGCACGCCCTCATCCAGGTTCACCCTTGGCCGCCAGCCCAAAACCTCTGCCGCCAAAGCGATGTCGAGACAGGACCGCTTCAGGTCACCCAGCCGCGGCGGGTGGAACTCCGGGTCGTCGGGGCCACCTACCGCCGCCGCGACGGCGGTGTGCAGTTGACGGTCCGAGGTCTCGATACCGGTGCCGACATTGAAGCGCTGCCCACCCCCGGCGTCACCGGCCGCCCTCACGAAGGCGTCGACGACGTCGTCGACGAACACATAATCCCGCGTGTTGGAGCCGTCACCGAAGACTTTGGTGGGCTTACCTTCCAGCAAAGCCTGGGCAAAGATCGCCACCACGCCGGCCTCACCGTGCGGGTCCTGGCGCGGGCCGTAGACGTTGGCGGGCGCGATGTGCGAACAGTCCAGACCGTAGAGGTGCCGGAAGGCGTTCAGGTAGATCTCGCCGGAGACCTTCCCCGCGGCATAGGGCGAAGCGGGATCAGTGGGGTCGTCCTCCCTGGTTGGATATCGCGGCGGCACACCGTAGATAGACCCACCCGACGAGGTGTGCACCACTTTGCGCACCTGAGCACGCCGCGCTGCTTCCGCCAACCGGATGGTGCCGATCACGTTGACAGAGCCGTCGAACTGCGGGTTGGCCACCGAGCGCCGGACGTCGATCTGGGCGGCCAGGTGAAACACCACCTCCGGCGTGTGCTCGTCAAGGATGGCGTCGAGATCCGACTGCACGATGTCGGCCTCGACGAAGACGTGCCCAGGGTGGTCGGCCAGGTGCTCCAGGTTGGTCGCGCGGCCGGTCGCGAAGTTGTCCAGGCCAACGACCGTGTTCCCGTCGGCGAGGAGTCGGTCGACTAGCGTCGACCCGATGAAACCGGCTGCCCCGGTGACCAGTGCTCGCACTGGCCCACCATACCGAGTCGTGGTGGTGGCAGCCGCGCTGATCGTGGGGCAGCTGGTGATTCGCGCCGTACTGGCGTTCGGTGGCTACTTCTATTGGGACGACCTGATTCTCATCGGCCGGGCCGGCACCCAGGGCCTGTTCTCGCCGTCGTACCTGTTCGACGACCATGACGGACACGTGATGCCCGGCGCCTTCCTGTTGGCCGGGGCGATCATCCGGCTGGCGCCGCTGGTCTGGACCGGGCCGGCGATCAGCCTGGTGGTGCTGCAGCTGCTCGCGTCGCTGGCGTTGTTGCGCGCGTTGTACGTGATTCTGGGCTGGCGTCCGGTGCTGCTGATCCCGCTGACATTCGCGCTGTTCACGCCGTTGGGTATACCGGGGTTCGCGTGGTGGGCGGCGGCATTGAACTCGCTGCCCATGCTGGCGGCGCTGGCCTGGGTGTGCGGCGACGCCGTGCTGCTGGTCCGTACCGGCAACCAGCGCTACGCGGTGACGGGTGTGTTGGTCTACTTCGGCGGCCTGTTGTTCTTCGAGAAGGCGGCGGTGATCCCGTTCGTCGCCTTCGCGGTGGTGGCGCTGTTGTGCCACGTCTCCGGGGACCCGGCGGCGCTGCGTTCGGCGTGGCGCGGCGGTGTCCGGTTGTGGCTGGCGTCGCTGGCGCTGACCGCGGGCTGGGTGGCGCTGTACCTGACGGTGGTCAACCAGCGGCGCTGGAGTTCGGACCTGGCGATGACAGGGGCGCTGCTGCGCCGCTCGATCACCCACGGCATCGTGCCGGGTCTAGCCGGCGGGCCGTGGGACTGGGCGCGCTGGGCGCCGGCGTCGCCCTGGGCCACCCCGACATTGCCGGTGATGGTGCTCGGCTGGCTGGTGCTGGTTGCGGCGCTTGCCCTTTCGCTGATCCGCAAGCGGCGCATCGGGCCGGTCTGGCTCACCGCGGCCGGTTACACGGTCGCCTGCCAGGTGCCGATTTATCTGATGCGCTCGTCGCGGTTCACCGCTTTGGAACTCGCGCAGACGCTGCGGTATTTTCCCGATCTGGTTGTCGTGCTGGCGCTGCTAGCCGCCGTCGCGTTCACAGCGCCGAACCGGGAGTCCTCGGGTTGGCTGGACCTGTCCCGACTGCGCACCGCGCTGACGGGCCTTGTGGCGCTGCTATTTGTGGCCAGCAGCCTGTATTCGACCGCGACCTTCCGCACGTCATGGCGCGACAACCCGGTCGAGCCCTACCTGAAAAACGCGCAAGCCGGTCTGGCGGCCGCTGACACCCCGCTGTTGGATCAGGAGGTCGATCCGCTGGTGCTGCAGCGGGTCGCCGGGCCGGAGAACCTGGTCAGCCACCTGTTCGCTCTGGTGCGTGATCGACCCGAATTTGCCTCGGCGACAACACAATTGCGGATGCTGAACAGCAAAGGCCAGCTGGTAGAGGCCCGGGTGACCTGGGTGCGGACCATCATCCCCGGTCCCGTCCCGCACTGCGGCTACTTCGCCCAGCCCGACCAGCCGGCCCGCCTGGTGCTGGACGGACCGTTGCTGCCGGCCGAATGGACGGTCGAACTGAATTACCTGGGCAACACCGACGGCTCAATGATGCTGGCCCTGTCCGAGGGCCCCGAGGTCAAGGTGCCGGTGCATCCGGGGCTGAACCGCGTCTACGCCCGGCTACCGGGCGCCGGTGACACCATCACGGTCCGGGCCACTACCGCCGCGCTCTCACTGTGCCTGGCGTCGGGGCCGGTAGGGTTTCTGGCGCCGGTGTAACAACAGATCGACGCGCACGGCGGCCCGCGCTATCACCGTTGCCACCAACCAGCATTAGGGACCTGGACCATTGCTCCGTCCGGCTTCAACACCTGGGTCACAGCGGCGGCCGATGCGGCCCGTCGATCACCCGTGCATAATAGCGTAACATCCAGTACGGTAATGAACGTGCGTGCTGGCCCGGTCGCGAGCTGTGCCGCCCGAGGGTTTCCGCGGGCGGATTCGACAGGCAGCGGGTGGCGAGCACCTCGAGGCCGTCACCAGCAGCGGATCACACGAATCTACCGTCACAGCGCCGAGAACGACGGAACACTGACGCCGTCACGACGACGCCTACCGACGGCCCCCACCAGCGGACCCCAGCGCGCCCCCGGCGCCAGGCACGGCCTTGACATCTCGCGGGAAAGCCGACATGTCCACTGTCTATGAATCGTCAACGGTGTGCATCGAGCGCGAGGGTCACCTTGCCGAGATGGTGTTGACCCGACCGGACGTCATGAATCGCTTCGATGAATTGCTCCACACGGAGCTGACGGAGGCCCTCGGCGTGCTCCACCGCGAACGCGATCTGCGCGCCGTCGTGTGGCGCTCGACGGGAACGAACTTCTCGGCAGGTGGGGCTTTCGAGCTGATGGAGCAAGCGGCATCCTCGATCCGGGAGCGTCTCCGCATCGTTGACGACGGCCTTAAACTGCTCAGTTCCTTCTTGGATCTGACCGTACCGGTAGTCGTCGCGCTGCACGGCGATGTATTCGGGGTGGGGACGAGCCTTGTCCTCGCCTCGGACATCGTCGTGGCACATCCCGCTGTGCGTATCGGCGATCCGCATGTGGCGATCGGCCTGGTGGCCGGCGACGGTGGCGCATTGCTGTGGCCGCTGAACCTCGGCATGTTGCGCGCGAAACGCCACCTGCTGACCGGAGATCCCATTTCAGGGCGGGAGGCACAGCGGCTCGGACTCGTCACCGACCTGGTCGAGGACGCGGATGCGGTGCAGCCAGCAGCGCGCGGGCTCGCCGAACGGTTGGCCGCCCTGCCCCCCCTTGCGGTGCAGGGCACCAAAAAGGCTTTGAATCACCTCCTCAAAGCCCGCTTTGCCGAGGTGATCGAGCTCAGCTTCGCCCTGGAGATCACGACGCTCGGGTCCGCCGACTTGACCGAGGCCATCGCCGCATTCCGCGAACGGCGGCCAGCTAACTACACCGGCAACTAAGGGAGCGAAGACCGATGACCAACGTGGTGAGCACAGCGCGTCAGCCGAGCGCGCCCACTGGGCGACGCCAATGGGTGCCGGTGCAGATTCTGGCGTTGCTAGGAGCGGTCTTCGTGGCGTTTCAGGCGTGGACCTGGGCCTCCTGGGCGGCGGACGGTCCAACCCAGGTCACCGAGTTCCAGGACCCTGGGGACTTTACGTTCAAGGCGGCCCGATACATGGAGATCGGGATGGGTATCGCCTTCGTTGCGATGTTGCTGTGGCTGATCCGTCGTTGCCTGAGGGCACGAGCGTTAGTCTTCGACGCGAAATTGTTCATCGCGGGCATCAGCGCCCTCTGGCTCGACGCCTGGACGAACTTCGTAGCACCGATCTGGCTGTACAACACCAATTTTTTCAACACACCACCGCCGACCGCCTACATCCCCGGCGTCATCAACCCGGCCATGAAGAACATGCCGTTTCCGACGCTGTTCCACGCCTTTAACTATCCCGTCGCGCTCTTAGGAGCCGGCATCGCGGTGTCGTCGGTACTCACCTGGCTGCGTCGACGTTATCCGCGGGCGCGGACAACCACACTGCTGGGTCTGTGTGCTCTGCTGGGCATGGCATTTGACCTCGTGTACGAATGCTTCATGATCCGGGCCGGCATGTGGGCGTTTCCCGGCACCCCGGACGAGCTGGCCCTTTGGGGGTCTCAGGCCTATAAGTTCCCCATCTTCGAGATCATCCCGGCCGGGTTGGCGTTCGCCAGCTTTGGCGCGTTGCGGTTCTTCCGCAACGACCGCGGCGAGCATTTGAGCGAGCGTGGCCTGCACACAGTTCCACGGCGTCGACGAACGTTGGTCTCGCTGTTGGCTACGGTGACCATAGCCAACTGCGTGTGGATCACCATGTGCACGATCCAGGTGGTGGCTGGCTTCTACGCTGACCCGTATAAACCGATGTCCCCCGCCCTCATCGCGAACATTTGCGACGCCCCGCTCACCGGTGGGGGGCAGCGCATCGGAACTCCTTACGGCCCGTGCCCCGAGCAAGGCGGCCGGATCCCCATCCGCCGTTACACCGAGCACCCAAGCGGGACGACACGGTAGCTCTCCCGCAACTCCCCTCCGATGGTGCAGGCGTGATCGTTCGGCGTCGCAACAATGCTGCTGACGATGGGTCTCGTCGAGGGCGACGACGGGTCGCCGTCAGCCGCACCACTATGCATCGGAACTGTCAGCCGATATTTGACAAGTTTCGTACTAAAAATAGTCCGGCGTTGCATAGGGAACCACCGGACACAAGCCCATCACACCTTGCCACTGCGACACTTTGACACCAAAGCCCGGTAGCAGTATGTTAGCACTTGTTACGTAAATCGTCCCTGGCTGGATGCAAGGGGTCTTCGTGAAAACCGCACCAACGCAGATTGAGCTGCTGTCGCCCGAGTTTCAGAACGATCCGCTGCCCACGTTGAATTACCTGCGCCAGCACGAGCCGGTATTCCGGGCCGCGGAGATACCGGCGTACGTTCTCACCCGCTTCGAGGACGTTCTCGGCATGCGCAACCAGGAGATCTACAGTGTGGCCCTGATGCGGGCCATGCGCGGCGAGATCGATGGGCCAAACATGATCCAGCTCGACGGGGAGGCACATACACGCAACCGCGGTCTCATCAGCGCCGCCTTCCGCGCCAAGGTGATCAACAAGTTCGCCGAGACGGAGATCATCCCGATCATCGAGAACCTTCTCGATGAGCTATCCGGGCAGGACGCTGTGGACCTCAACCCGGCTTTCTGTGAGAAGGTTCCGTTGCGCAGCATCACCCGACTGCTCGGGCTACAGACGGACAGCGAAGCCACCCTCGCCGAACTTTACCGCGATCAGATTGCCTTCAACCCGCTGCAGTCCGGTGCGGAGGAGTGGAACAGGTCGATCCGGGCCAGGGACGAGTTGACCAACGTGCTTTCCCCCGCGGTGGCACGGGCTCGAGCCGCCCTTGATGAGGGATTCCTGGAAACGATCGTGAAGGCGCGGTCCAAGGACGGCGACACCCTATCCGAGGAGGAATTGTTCGGATTTCTCCGGTTTCTGTTGCCTGCCGGCCTGGAGACGACGATGAGTTCGATGAGCAACGCGCTCTATCATTTCTTATCTCGCCCGGCCTTGTCAGAACGCCTGCGAAACAACCCTCTCGCCGTCAATCCCGCGATCGAGGAGTCACTGCGCTGGCATGCTCCGATCAGCTACATCACGAGGATTACTACCCAGGATACGACGGTTGCCGGGGTCGACGTCCCGGCGATGTCGGTAGTGCTGGGTTCAACCAACGCGGCCAATCATGACCCAGCGGCATTTACCGATCCCGATGTGTTCGATCCACAGCGGACACCGAATAAGCACATCTCATTCGGGGTCGGAGTCCACGCGTGCATTGGTGCCCCCCTAGCCCGCGTGACCCTTCGCATCGCGCTCCCCCGGTTGCTGCAGCGCTTTCCCGAAATGACTCTTGTCCCCGACTTCGATCCGGTGTTCGCCGGGGCGTTCGACAATCGGTTGACACGCCTAGACGTTCAACTTGGACCGCCGCAGAAACCCTGACTACCAACGGGATTCACCGACACAACCACCACTGTCTAGCACTGCCCATGGTCCGCACCCGAAGCGGCTGCGGGACAAACTGGTACCCGGATGGAGGCGGGATGTCACACCCGAACTACGAGACGATCACCTACGAGGTGTCGGCTGCGGCCGTATACATCACGTTGGCACGTCCCGACACGCTGAATCTCATTGGGGAACAGGTATTTAACGAGTTGACCGATGCATTCGTCCGGTCGCGTTTCGAACCCGACGTAAGTGTAGTCGTGCTTCAAAGCACGGGGAAACTGTTCAGTGCGGGCGGTGACCTCAATAGCCCGGTCACCACGCTGGCGCGCAGCGGACCATCCACCGAACTAGCGACCGAGATGTTCCGACATGTCCATGCGGACTACCCGGTCTTCCACGCGATCGAGACCTGTCCGCACACGGTGATTGCCGCGCTGAACGGTCCCGCAATGGGGGCGGGCGTCTCGATTGTCATGATGTGCGACCTCATCGTCGCGGCCGATTCGGCTACCTTGGCGTTCGCGCCCGGCCGTTGGGGCATTGTCGACGCTCCCAGCGCAGCACGCCTTTCTCAGCGCATTGGTGTCGGCCCCGCCAAGGATCTCCTCTTCACGGCACGGCCGATGACGGCCCGGGAGGGCCTCGCTTACGGGCTGTTCCAACGGGTTACTGCGGGCGACCTCACCGACGCGGTTCAGGCCCTCGTGGATGAGGTGCGTACCACTGCTCCCAGCGTCCGAGCCGCCCTCAAAGCCGTACTTTACGAGCAGCTGCCCCCATTTCGAGTCGACGCGCATTACCGGAGTTCTATTAGCGAGGAATTCTGCGCCGGTCTGCAGGCGTTCTCGGCCCGCAGGCCGCCGTCATGGGCTGCGCAGGCATCCGCGCCGCAACCTGCGGCCGGCTCGCCCCCGCCGCCGACGACTGAAAGCGTGCAGCGGAAAACGCGAACGGTCCGGCCGAGCAGCCAGGCACGTCGGTGATAGTGGCGCGCGAGCAGGAAGAGTTGCGCGCCTACCTTCGCGCCTTTCTGGCACGACACTGCCCCGAGACCGAAGTCCGTCGGGCCAATGATCTGGCCGGAGAGTTTGACTTTGCGGTGTGGCGGCGCATGGCCGTAGAACTCGGCCTGCAAGGCCTGGGCATCCCCGAGCACCTCGGCGGGTCCAACGGCTCGTGGATCGAACTCGGTGTGGCCTTTGAAGAGCTCGGGCGAGGGCTGGCGCCTTTTCCGTATCTGGCCACGGCGGCTCTTGCGGTGCCGGCGCTGCTCCTGTCCGGTGACGAGCAGGCGAGCAGGCTCTGGCTACCGCGCATCGCCGCCGGTGATTGCGTCGCGACGGTCGCGATACCCGACGGAATAACCGGTGTGGGCTCAGGGGCAACTGTGCATGCCCGCGATCACCATCCGGCCGCTCAGCTCTGGGGTTCAGTCCCGGCCGTCATCGACGGCGCCGGTGCGGACCTCCTCATCATGTGTGGGAAAGCAGGTGGTGGTGCCGAGACCTCCACCCTCTACTTGGTGGCTGGTGACGCGCCGGGACTCACCCACACGCGTTTAACCGGCATCGACGGGACGCTGCGGTTCGCCACCCTCGAGTGTGCCGGCACGCCGGCGACCATTCTGGGCCGCCGTGGCGCCGCCGAGCGGGTACTCGCCGACGTGCGCGACCTGGCGTGCGTGGCGGTCGCCGCGCAGGCCGCCGGCGGAGCACGGGCCTGCCTGGAGCTGGCTGCGGACTACGCGAAGATGCGCACCCAATTCGGCCGTCGGATTGGTTCGTTTCAGGCGCTCAAACATCGGTTCGCCGATCTGGCTGTTGCGGTCGAGTCCGCCACCGGAGTTGCACAACGAGCAGCCGAGGTCGCCGCCGCACATGGCAGCGAACTGACACTTGTCGCCGCGCTCGCCAAGGCCTATTGCTGCGAGGTCTATTGCCATGCAGCCGCCGAGAACATCCAACTGCATGGGGGCATCGGATTTACCTGGGAGCACGGCGCACATCTGCACTACCGGCGGGCAGTAGCACTTCAGAACATGTTCGGGTCCAACGGATCTCATCAAGATCGCGCCGCGGAACTGCTTAGGATCCCCATGTCGGTTTGAGTCCTGGCCGCAGGAGCAGGGTCATGGCCTGCCAGCGCTGCGGCGGTTGCTGCTTGGTGCCCGAACCTTCACGGTGGCTCCGGCGCAGCGGCAAGGCCCTCATCCCAGTAACGCAGCAGTTCATGCTTTTGAATCTTCCCCGACATGGTCCGTGGCAGATCAGACATAACTCGGAAGTAGACGGGGAACTTGGCCCGCGCGAGCTTTTGCGACTCGAGGTGAGCGTGCAACCGGGACCGACCCGGCCATTCGCTGCCCTGACGCAGCACCACGAACGCCGCCACCGCTTCACCGAGCCTTGGGTCGGGCACGCCCACGACCGCGGCCGACGCGATGCCAGGGTGGCTGGCCAGCGCGTTCTCGATATCCTGCGCGGAAAACTTTTCACCACCGCGGTTAACGATGTCCTTGACGCGACCGGTCATGGTGACCCAGCCGGCCTCGTCGACCAGACCGAGGTCGCCGCTGTAGAACCAGCCGTCGCTGTCGGTCTGGGCGGCATCCACCCGTTCGTCGACATACCCGATCATCTGCTGGGGGGCTCGTAGCCGCAGCTCGCCGATCTCACCTGGCGCAACGGGCACCCGGTGTTCATTCACCGCCTCGATCTCGACCCCCTCAGACATCCGGCCATCGCGATGAGCGCGCAGCTCCAGCGGATCCTCGGGCGAAGCGAGCGTTGTGGTGGGTGCCTCGGTCATGCCCCAGCAGCGGAATGCCTTGACGCCGACTGCGTCGGCGCGCTTGATGAGTGCCGGCGGAACGGCGGAACCCCCGCACATGAACGACTTCAAGCGGTACGCCGGAGCTGTACCACACTCGTACCGTTCGACGAGGTCCTGGAGGAATACCGTTGCACCGCAAGAGAATGTGGCCTTCTCCTGGTCAATGAGGCGCACCGCCAGGTCCGGCTCCCACCTGGGCAGCAGTACCGCCCTGCCGCCCGTGGTCAGCGGCAGCAGCACAGTGGCGATGAGGGCGGCGATGTGCGTCACCGGGGCGCCCATCAGGAACACGTCGTCTTGGCCAAAGCCGAATCGGCGGCGCAAACTCACCGCTTCGGCAATCAACGAGCGAGAGTTGTGCTGAACCCCCTTCGGACTCGACGACGTGCCCGAGGTGTAGAGGATCAGGCAGCACTGGTCTGGGCTGCTCGGCCTTGCTTCCGTGGTGTAACGGCGCTGCTCAGGCGGCTCCGCAAGCCCGGGCCAATCCGCCCCGTCGTCACCGACCGTGATCTGCAGCCGGGGGGCTACGCCGATGCTGTGCATCACGTGCGCCAGCTGCGCCGCAGGTCGCCGGGCGCCGGAACGTTCGGCGAACGCCACGACCGCAGGCTGGACCTCGCCGAGTATGTGGCGCATCTCATGTTCGCGGTACAGCGGAACCACGGGCACGGAAACCATTCCCGTCCGCCACGCCGCCAAGTGCAACACCAGACACTCCAGGGAGTTGGGCAACTGCCACACCAGCCGGTCGCCGGCTTGGAGGCCGCTGCACCGAAGCGCCTGAGCGGCTGACATCACCCACGAAGCCAGGTCGGCGAACGTCAGCCTGCGCTCACCGAAGATCACGGCTTCCCGTGACGGCCACGATGCACAGGCCTGGTCGAGCAGCAGGCCGACACCGTCATCGCTGTACAGACCGAGCCGGCGGTAGCGGCGCACGCGCTCTGAATTGGGGTCGAGCATCGGGCGCTCCCTTAGTCAAAACTCACCGGCGGCAATCGGGGCGGGGTGCGGAGCCGATCCTATCGCAACTTTTGTTACGATAGATAGGTGCCGCCTGATTCGGGAGCCGCCGGTGCCGCCGTGGAGTCGCACCGGGCCTTTCGTGGCGAGTTTCGCGCGTGGCTGACGCAGAATCTTCCTGGCGAGTGGACGCGCCGCGCGTTTCCCGAGAACTGGCCGCCAGGCGATGAGGATCCAGCGGCCGTCGAGATCAGCCGGGCGTGGCATCGGCGGCTCTACGACGGTGGTTGGATTGCGCCGGGCTGGCCAGCCGAGCACGGTGGGAAGGGCCTGCCGCTCGACTTGCGGATGGTTGTCACCGAAGAGTTGGCGCGGGCCAGGGCGCCCGCCCCGATCGGATTCCAGGGAGTCGACATCCTTGGCCCTGCGTTGATCGCTTATGGCACGTCGGCGCAGATTTCGAGGTTCTTGCCGCCGATCCTTCGGGCAGACGAGCTGTGGTGCCAGGGGTACTCCGAGCCGGACGCGGGTAGTGACCTGGCAGCACTTCGGACCCGGGCGGTGCGCGACGGTGACCACTACGTCGTCACCGGGCAGAAGACGTGGACTTCCTACGGCAGCCGGGCGCACTGGTGCTTCCTGCTGGTGCGGACCGGCTCGGCGAGCTCGGGTAGACGCGGTATCAGCTTTCTTCTCGCACCGATGTCGACGCCCGGCATTCAATGGCGACCTATCCGGCAGCTGACCGGCGACACACACTTCGGAGAATTGTTCCTGCACGAGGCGCGCGTACCGGGTGAGAATATCGTCGGTGCTGAGAACGAGGGCTGGCAGGTCGCCATGCACAGCCTGGCCCACGAGCGACTGCTCAGTGGGAATGTCGCCGCGATTCGCACCCGGCTGGACGCCCTGGTCGAGCTTGCGTCCAGGGTCGGGGCCTCGGAGACCACCCGGCGAACGATCGCGATGCTCGAGGCGCGGGTGCTCGGTGCACATCAGTTACAGGCCCGAGCCCTAGCGCTGGCTGCCACGGATGACCGCGGCTTTGCCTGGTGGGCTGCGATGGTAAAGCTCGCCTCGACCGAGCTTCGCCAAGCGATCGCAGCTGCCGCGTCCGAGCTTCTTGGTGGGGCGATGTGTCTGGGAGCCGGACCGGACGGCGAGCTGTGGCGCCACGAATTGCTCGACGCCCGCGCCGCCACGATCTATGCCGGCACCAGCGAGATCCAGCGGACCATCATTGCCGAGCGTGGGCTCGGCCTACCGCGCGATGACCGCGGGAGCCGCCCAGGGACTCCTTGAGGCCTATCGAGGCCTACGGGCGAGACGCGCCGAGTCCGCCCGACGTCTCGCCTCCGCTCAATTCATTGCCGTGTGCCAGTCGCTCGGCCCTGGTCAACCGAGGCCTTGTCTTGGTCGGGTGGTAGTTGTGGTGCTGGCGCTGGTCGTGGCTGCGCACCGACTCCGGACAAGATCCACGCGACCACCTCGTCGACCATGTTCGCGACCGTGATCGGTCCCGTCGGCCGGTACCATTCTGTGAGCACTGCGACAGAGCCGAGAATCTGATGGGCCAGCACGTTGGTGTCGGCCGCCCGAAACTCGCCGGAAGCCTGGCCTTCTGCGAGGATTTCGCGCAGCTGAGCCAAATTGTCTCGACGGACAGCCCTTGCCCATTCACCTGCAGGTCCCTTGAGATGAACGAGTTCTCGATTCAGCAGGCCGACCTCAAGTGGGTGCTCGGCCGCCTGTCGAGTCCATCGTTCCGCCATTCGGTGTAGCCGTTCGGTGGGCGACAAGCCACGGCGGGTGCTTGAGACGTCGCCTGACAAGGTTCCCAAGATGTTGGACAGCAGGCGTTCGAATATCTCTTCCTTCGAGTCAAAGTAGTGGTACAGGCTTCCTTTCGAGATGCCCGCCTCCGCGGCGATGTCATCGAGCCGTGTTCCCTTGAAGCCTCGATCCCGAAGCACCTCGGCCGCGATGCGGAGGAGCTCTTGATCACGTGGCAGGTCCCGGGCAACCGCCCGGCCCTGTCGAGGCCGCCCCCTCTTGGCCGGCTGCGCCATCGTGCTCCCGTCTCCGTCGTGTCGTTGCCGTCAACACTGTAAAGTATGAGTCTATAAATTACGCCGGGCTGACAGATCGAACGGCCACGATTGGGCACCAAGCGAGTTCGGCGGCCGGGCGGTCAGGCGGCCGTGATGGGCGCCACCATATCGGGAGTTGTCGAGCCGCCGTCGTGGGTTGAATACTTCCGATGGTGGTCGGAGCCCGGCCCATACCGCTCGGTGATGACGTCGACGTCGAAACCGAAGAAGGCGGCGGCGTTGCCGCTGGTGAGGCGTCTTATCAGCACGGGATCAAGATTTATGACCTGTTGCTCGACCTTCTCGCGGCTCCGCGGGAAGGTCCCCTCCCGATGCGGATAGTCCGAGCCCCAAGCGACTGCCTCGGCGATCATGTCGATGCTGTTGATGCCCGGCATGTCCTCCTGCCACGTCGCGAGGCAGTTGCGCTTGAAATAGTGGCTGGGCGGCTCCGGAAGCCTGATGTCCAGCATCGCGCCGTTGTCTTCCCACATCCGGTCCATCATCGTGACCAGCCAAGGCGCCCATCCGATCCCGCCCTCTGTGACGGCCATCTTGAGTTCGGGATGTCGTACGAACACGCCTGACCCGATGAACTCGACCAGGATGTTCGGTGAGTCGTTGAAGGTGGCCATGAAATCGCAGAGGATCATTCCCGGGCCGCGGAAGCGGCCCTTCGGCTTACCGGTGCCGATGTGCATCGTCGCGGGTACGCCCAGCTCGACGATGGCCGCCCAGAGTCGATCGAACTCGGCCTCACGGTAGCCATACTTCAGCTCGCCGACATAGGGTGCCGCGATCTGCACAGCCTTGGCCCCGAGTTCCCCAACGGCACGCTGAGCTTCGGCGATGGAGAGGTCGACATCCCAGGTCGGCAACATTGCCGGCGCGATCGAGCGGTCTTTTGTCGGCGCGATGAACTCGTGCACCCAGTCGTTGTAAGCCTTGACCATCTCGACCAAGACCTCACGGTCCTGCTGGTCCATCCAATAGCTGAAGCCGTATACAACTTCGCCTTGGACGCCGTCGACCGCGAGATCGTGCATGCGCGCTTCGGCCTCGAACTTGCCCTTTCGGCCGACCTCGAACCGTGCGCCGATGTACGTCCGATCCGCGGTGTCGAACTCTTCCATCGCTTCAAGCCCGACAAAACGAACTAGCTTGTCGCCCATGACGATCTTGTCGCCGTTGGGTTCCGAGATGACCCTTGGCGCACGTTCGCGCAGCCTGCCGGGCAGCCGTTCCTGATAGAGGTTGCGGGGCTCGTGAACGTGACTGTCACACGAAATGAGGGGGTACCAGGTAGACATGTGATTTATGCTATGTTTTGATACGTTATTAGGCAAGGTGTGCACCCCGTCACGCGGGTTACCTGCAATCCGGCCGCCGTTGGCGCCCACCGCTCGCAGTCGTGGAATTTTCTTGGCTGCCGCACACTGTCGGCGCTCAGGCTGCGACACTCCTGGGCTGCGACGCTCCAGCCCTACCGCGGTCACCGCCGCTCAAGGTGGTAGGCGCGACGAATGCCGAACAGGCGGCTCTTGAGCCAGTGTTGAGTCGGCGAGACCGGGCGGGGCGCAACCGGGGTATCGCCCTTGCGGTCGAAATAGTAGCTGTTGGCAGACTGGCAGTTTCCGGCGAACAGCACGGTGCGGAGCTTGCGTTTCTCCAAGAATCGAAAATCGCGGTCATGTGCTCGTTTCTTCACCTCGACGATATTCGCGCGTTTTCGGCGCGCGGTTCGCAGTACGCGCGATATGTGGGCGACTTGATTGTTCAGCACGCTGAAGTAATCTGCGCCGGCAGCGGCGTACGGGCCCACGATCATGAAGAAATTGGGGAAGTCCGGTATCGTGGTGCCAAGAAATGCTTGGTAGCGGTTCTTGTCCCACCAGTCGCCGAGATTCTTGCGCCGTCTCCCGATCACCTCAAAACTCGGGGTGCTTGAGCGGTCGAATACCCTAAAACCCGTGGCGCAGATGATCGCGTCGACCCCGCGCAGGATCCCATCCGTGGTCACCAATCCCTTTTCCTCGATATGATCGATCGGGTCGGTGACGAGCTCGACATTCTCGTTGTTGAACAGCTTGTAGAAGCTGTTCGAGAAGCTGGGACGCTTGCAAAAGAAGCTGTAGTCCGGAATCAGCTTCTCCTGGATTGCCGGGTCGTGCACTTCTCTACGAATGTAGTTGACCAAGTAGGATTCAATCTTTTCGATCACCCATGGAAAGTATTTGTAGTTGCTGATACCGGTCGCGAAGAGCAGCTCTGTCAGGGTCCAGTTCAGGGCGCGTGCAAATCTCACCACGACCGGAAAACGCCGGAACAACTCTTTGGCGCGGGGGCCGAACACCATGTTCGGCTTGGGCGCCAGCCAGATGGCCGTCCGCTGATAGATGTCGAGTCTGGCCAGCTGGTCATAGATGGTCGGAGCGACCTGGATGGCCGTGGCCCCGGTGCCGATCACTGCAACATTTTTGTCGTTGAAGTCATAGTCGTGGTTCCAGCGCGAGGTGTGCATGATTTCGCCCGCGAAGTCATCGAAGCCCGGAATATCAGGCAGTTTTTGCTCGACGAGAAAGCCCGTGGCTGCGACGAAGTAACGGCAGGTGAAGGACTCGCCACCGGCCACCCGCACAACCCACAAACCGGCCGCTTCGTCGAACGCGATTTCCTTGACCTCGGTGCCGTAGCTGATGTGAGGTCGAATCCCGTACTTGTCGGCGACCTGATCGGCGTAGGCCTTGACCTCCCGCCCCGGTGCGTATAACTGCGACCAGTCCGGCTTGAGTTCGAAGTGGTAGCTGTAGGTAAAGGATGGGATGTCGACCTCGAGGCCAGGGTACGTGTTGTCCCGCCAGGTACCGCCGAGGTCCGCCGCCTTCTCGAGTATGGCGAAGTCGACGAAGCCGATCCGCTTGAGTTCGACAGCGACGCCGATGCCGCCGAATCCCGCTCCGGCGATGATGACCTCGTGATGGCGGGTCCGAACTTCGGGAGGCGTACCTGCAAGAGTGGTTGCTGCTTCGACCACGGCGGTGCTCCTACAAATCTCCCGGTGGGTTGGGTCACTTGATCGATTCTTGTTGCATCGTATATTTCATAAGCACATCACAACAAATAATCGCCCTTCAAAGTGACTGTATAGTCACATAGATGGAGCCTTCCTTGTCGCGCCAGCTCCTTACCCGGCGCCAACGAGCCGTGCTGCGCTATCTCCGGCGGCATATTGCGACGCGCGGGTACGCCCCCAGCAACGCCGAGATCGCCCAACAGTGCGAATTGGGTGCGCCCTCGGGAGCCCAGCGGATCGTGGCTGTCCTCGAGGACAGGGGTTACGTTCGCAGGCGAGGGGGAAAGAACCGGGTAATCGAGCTTGCCTACCCCTCGATCGGCGCACCGTCCCCCGGCTCGGCGGCGCTGTTTGTCCTGACCGCCATTCACTCTTTCCAGCGCACGATCCGCGATCGCTTGCTACGCACCTCGCTCGAGGGTGGCGTGGACGAGGACACGATCAGGACGTTGCTGCGTGACGCCTGCGCGCGCACCGATTTCACCAGCAGGTACACGATCGCCGAAGCCGACAAGTCAGCCGCGCTGCACGCGGATGCCTTCAACGACCTCCTGGCCCAACTCGGCCAGCCGACCGCGTGGCCGGAGTTCGTGGTGGATCACGCGGTGTTCAATGAGGGCTCGATGGCCGGAGCGGATCAGTTGCTCACTGCGCTGCCCGAATTGGAACCCGCATTACTCGACATCGTTGACATCAGCGACGCGTCGTTGCAGCACTGCCGGCGTTGGCTTGCCGCCATTGTCGCAACACGACAGGTCGACCCCGTCCAGCTGCAGCGCCGGGCGCTGGTCATGGAGCACGTGTCGCGCGTCGTCGCCACCATCGTCACCGAACAGCTGGAACGCGACGAGGCACTCGGAGCCGAGTGGGGAAACGATCCGCTCCGACGATTGCTGCGTGCGCCAGGTGGTGAGTTAGCACCGCTGCAACGTTCGCCGTTCTTGCACGACGGGTGACGACGTCCTCGGGGCTGGCCTGGCAAGCACCACGCGCGCCGAGCGCGGAACCCCGGCCCGGGCATACCCCGCGTATTGCATCTTTAGGTGACGAATGTCACGATAGCTTTGGCAGGTGGATACGTCTCGATCAGCCGAAGGGCGGACGCAGCAGATGGTTCGACCTCTGGTTTCTGTAAGCCCTGGGGTCGATCCGAGCCGTCGAGGCAACCCCGGACATCCCGGAATCGCCCAGGTGCTGGCGGTCTCGGTGTCTTGCGTGCAAGGAAACCGACATGTCTGATGAACTGACGCTGCACCCGCCACGTGCAGGTGCTCCGGAGCTTTCCAACTGGGGAGTATTCGGCGATGACGACGAACTCGGCACCCTCAACTACCTCACTCCCGACGCGGTGCTGCGAGGAGCGGCCTGCATCCGGCGGGGGCGTGTCTACCCGCTGAACCTTCCGGTCGACTTACCTGGCAACCGTCCCATCGGAAGGCCCGAGCATCAGAAGACCGCTCACCTTCACAACTTCGAGTTCGCCGGTGTCGTCGTGAACGACGACTACATTGTGCTTGCCACCCAAGGTTCGACGCAGTGGGATTCGTTAGTCCATACGGGCGCGATCGAAGAGGGGGTGGACGGCGTCTTCTACAACGGTGTCGGCCCAGACGACATCGACGAGAACGGCTATGCGCGGCGTAATGGCATCGACAATTTCGCCCGGCGAGGCATCGCCGGCCGAGGCCTGCTTCTGGACGTAGCGCGCATGGTCGCTCGCGGCGCTGATGATCCGCTCCCCTGCGACTACCTCATTACCGAGGCCGAGGTGACCGCGTGTCTGCGCTACCAACAAAGCGAGGTCCTCCCGGGTGACATCGTCTGTTTTAGAACGGGTTGGGTCGAGAGTTATCTCGATGCCGACGAAGCCGGCCGCGCCGCTCTGATGGCACCGGTCGGACAGACTTTCGCGCCCACCTCCCCGGGAATCTCAGCAGATCTGGCGCAGCTGGCGCAGCGCCAACGGTGGTCTGCGGTGACCGCCGATAACCTCGCTGTCGAGATCTCGCCGTTTCAGCCGGACAATGCGAGGTCGGCACATGTGCGGATGCAGCGCAACCTCGGGCTGCCGTTCGGGGAGTTGTTCTGCTACCGCGACCTGGCCGCGGCTGCCGCCGCGGACGGCCGTTTCGCGTTCTTCTTCGTCTCTCAGCCCCTGTGGATCCCCGGTGGCATGGGCTCACCCGCTAATGCCATGGGTATCCGCTAAGGCTGCGCGGGCGCCGAATGAACCTGTGCCGCGGTCGGAATCACGTCCGCGCCGCCAAGCGTTCCGGGCCGGCCGGTGGCTACCCGATAGAGGAAGTCGGTCATCTCGTTGGTCGTTTGCGGCACGATGAGCTCGTGCAGCGCCATCGCTTCGTCGAGATGCGCCGCGACCTCGTCAGCGGTGATGCCCGGTTCGCCCTTGGCCCATCCACGGCCGATGCCGAACACGATGCGGCTGATGTGCCCTCCGCCGCCGTGGAACGCCTCGCCTGACACGGCGCAGTCCGGGCTGCACAGATAGGCGGCCACCGCGGCGACCGCGTCGGGATCCATCAGTGCGCCCCACCGGGATTTCTGCTCGTCTCGTGCCATCCTGGTGGCGCCGATCGGTGCCAGGGCATTGATCTTGATGTCCAGTCCAGCGATTTCGGCTTCCAGCGCAAGGGATTTGGTCAGACCCAGGATTCCCGCCTTGGCGGCGGCGTAGGCATGGACCATCGGATGACCAAAGATCGCCCCGGAGCTGGTCAGCAAGATCCGGCCGAAGTCCGCCTTGGCCATGACCTCCCAGGCCGGCCTGAGCAGGTGATATGCCCCACAGAGGTGGACGGCGAGCACCGCCTCGATCTCCTCCCACGGCTGGGTGGACACTGGCCCGGCGCCGATGATTCCGGCGTTGTGGATGAGGATGTCCAGGCCACCGAACGTGTCGATGGCAACCTCGGTCGCCGCAAGCCCACCCGCAGCGGTTGCCACCGAGTCAACGCAGGCAACCGCCTGTCCGCCCCCGGCGATGATCTCGTCGACTACGTCGCCCGCGGGATTCGCCTCGCAGGATTCCGCACCGTTGATGCCGACGCCGATGTCATTGACCACAACAGCGGCGCCAAGCTTGGCCAGGTGCAGCGCGTGTGCCCGGCCGATTCCCCGTCCGGCACCGCTGACGATCGCCACCCGGCCGGTCAGGTCGATCATGATCGAGGCCTTTCACTCGACGCGGCTGCTCGGCGCCGCCTCATGAAGATGTGATGCTCTGCTGCAGGCGCAGTTCGCGTTTGAGGACCTTGCCCATGGCATTGCGGGGCAGCGACGCCGAGTCGACGAACTCAATGTGGTCGACGACCTTCAACGGCCCGAGCCGGGCTCTTACCTCATCACGTAAGCCAGCTGCGAGTTCATCGCTGGCGACCACACCGGTCCGAAGAACGACATAGGCCTTGGGGATCTCGCCAAGCACATCGTCGGGCACGCCGATCACATGCGCTTCGGCGACGAGCGGGGATTCGACGAGGACTCGCTCGATTTCGGCGGTGTAGACGTTGAACCCGCCACGGATGATCATGTCCTTCTTCCGGTCGAGCACGTACACGAATCCGTTCTCATCGATCCTGCCGATGTCGCCCATCCGGTACCACTGTCCACCGAGGAACGCCTCGCGGGTCAGTTCAGGGGCGTTCCAGTATCCCAAGAGTGCCCGGTCGCGGTGGACCAGGAACTCTCCGACTGCGCCGGGCGTCACGTCCACCCCGTTGTCGTCCACGACACGGACCAGGTTGTGCTCAGCCAATCCCGGCCACAGCGAACCACAACTGCCGCGGGGTGCCCGGCGATCCTGCCGCTCCATCGCAATCGCGCCCATTACCTCGGTCGAACCGAACCCCTGACACAGGGTGACGGCGAACCGTTCCTCGAATGCGTCGCGAGTCGCCGGAGGCAGAGGCGCACCGCCGACACTGAACCGCGCACCGTTGGTGAACCACGGCTGCGTGCCGTCCGGCATGGCCAACAGCGCAGCGGCGATCGCGGGCACCATGGTGCCCGCAGAGACTCGGAAGGTACGCGAAAGCTCCGCCAGAGCCACCGGGTCGAACTTCTCCATAAGCAGCAGTGAGGCTCCGCTGGCGAGGGTATTCCCGGCCTGCGACAGGTTGGCGTGCAGCGGAAACAACGGCAGGAATGTCGGGACGACATCGTCGACCCCAACCGGGAGGATCTCGCTCATCAGCCGCAGAGCCAGGTCCAGCCGCTCGTGGCTGTGCATGACGCCCTTGGGCAGCCCGGTGGTTCCACTGGTGTAGGCGATTACCGCGAGCGTTTCGCCCACCACGTCCAGCCCATCGGTGCTGGGCGGCTCAGGAGCGAGCGACCACAGCGCTGCGCCCCCCTCGACCACCCGCAGATCGAGCTCGGCAGCAAGATGTGCCACGCGCTCGTGGAAAAGCGGTGAGGTCACGATGAGCGAAGGGCGGCAGTCGGCCAGGATGTAGCGCCACTCCTCATCACCCAGGACGATATTCATGTCCACGGCGACGACGCCCGCCTTCAGCGCGCCGAACCAGACCGCGATGTGGTCGGGGGTGTTGGTCAAGAACAGCGCAAGCCGGTCACCGCGGGTGAGCCCGAGACCGGTCAGGGCCGCCGCTACCTGAGCGGCGCGGCGATCGAGTTGGGCATAGCTCCAACGCCCGGCGCCCCGATCGACGATGAGTGCGGTCTGCTCGGGCCACTTGCGCGCAGCGCTCTCAAGCCGTTGCGAGACGTTCACGCGGGCTGATCCGACGCCGCCGCTGCTGTCGCCGGCGCGGCCGGTCGGTGTCTGTCCAGCCAGGAGCGCAGCGCACCGGTGAAGCGGTCGGGATGATCGATCATCATCGAATGGCTCACCCCTGCCAAGCCGGTGAGCTCGGCGTGGGCGACAGCGGCCGCCAACTGCTCGGCATAGCGGCGCGGAACGACGAGATCTTCGTCGCCCCACATCGCCAGCAGCGGCGCGGTGATTTCCGCCAGCTGTTCATCGGTCAAGTTGTGCGACAGATCCGCTTCAACCTGCCTGCGGAAGGCGGCGGCGTCGGTGCCCGCCTCCACTTGAGCCGCCAGACCCGACATGTCGCCCAGCATTTGCTGCGTCTCTGCCGAAAACGCCATGAAGGACATGAGTCGAAAAACCATGCCGAAGCCGGCCTGGTCATTGAGGTCGATCCACAGCCTGAACTGGGACTGTAGATGCACATCCGTGCGCGCCCAGCACGAACCAGTCGCCAGCGCCCATACCCGGTCGGGGTGCAGCCTGGCAACCTGCAGCGCAACACAGCCGCCCAGCGAGATGCCGGCAAAGGCCGCCGCACCACCGCCGAAAGCGTCCAACACGGCGACCGCATCACCGGCGAGCGCTTCGCTGGTGTAGGTGTCCCGGGCGCGGTCCGAGTCGCCGACATCGCGGCTGTCGAACGTGATCACCCGATACGCATCCAACAGACCGGCGGCAACAACCGCCCACATCGCGCGCTGCTGAGCGGTTCCTCCGATGAGGACGACACGGGGCGCATCCTCCGGGCCCTCGGCCTGCGCAGCCAGAGTGAGACCATCTGCGGTGCTGACCCGCCGCTCCGTTGCCATCGCCACCATCCTCAACCGAGGTCGATCAGAGCACCGGCGGTCAAACCGCCGTCAACAGGCAGCGCGGCGCCGGTGATGAACGACGCGTCATCAGAGGCCAGGAATGCGATCGCCGCCGCGACCTCGTGCGGCTCTGCCATTCTGCCCAGCGGATGGACCTTGCCTGCCACCGCGTCCATCTCGGGAGGCATTGCCACACCCGTGGCCGCCTCCATGAAACGCGTCCGCACACCCCCCGGACATACCGCGTTGACCCTGATAGAGGGCGCAAACTCCATCGCCGCAGAGCGGGTGAGGGCCAGCACCGCTCCCTTCGTCGCGGAGTAGACGGCCTGGAAGGGCGAGCCGAAAACGGCGGCAGCCGAAGACGTGTTGACGATGGCGCCGTGAATGTTTGACGCCAGCATGTACCTGCCCGCCGCGGCCGTACCGTGCACTACCCCTTTGACATTGATATCCAGCAGACGACTCAGCGTATCCTCGGTCAGCGCTGCCAGTGGACCGATCGAACCGACGCCCGCATTGTTGACCATGACATCCAGCCGACCGTGCACGTCGACGGTGCGCTCGACGAGGTCGTCGACGGCGGTCCGGGACGTCACGTCGACGGTCTCTGCGGTGGCGTATCCGCCGGCGGCCTCAATGGACTTGGCGACCTCCTGGGCTCGCTGGGTGAGCACGTCGGCGACGACGACTACGGCTCCCTCAGCGGCCAGCTGTCGGGCCGTCGCCGCACCGATGCCAGATCCGCCGCCAGTCACCACGGCTACCCGGCCTCCAAATCGCGCCACCGGCCCCTCCCTCCGCGCTCCGCCTTTCCCGACCGGGCGACGTGGCCACCGAGCTTGTCGGATTGGTTCGACGAAATCTTGTCAAGACAGACCTTTACCGACCCTGGCCCGGCTGTTACCGTAACAGAATACGACGATAATTAGAAGTGCCGCCTTGACCCGGCGGGCGGTGGCTGAGGTGGCCATTTCAGCGTTGACCCGAGGTGCCGGTTCCGGTGACCGCGGAGAGCGGAATGGCCGCCCGCACACCGCGGCAACCCATCTCGGCCGGCATCGGTGACGGCCTGGTGGTGACCAAGCAGCGGGCACCGGGTGGCCGCTCGAGTAGCACCCTGCCATAGGAGGTTTCGACGATGAAAGTAGATATCAGCAGAGACGTGGACTGCCCTCAAGAGGTCGCCTTCGAGTATTACTCCGACCGCGACGCCGATCTGGAATGGTGGTACGGGACTATCGAGACCCGAAGAACGTCAGACGTTCAGCGTGGCGTCGGAGAGACCAACCACCAGGTCCAGAGGTTTCCGGGGCTGCCGTTTGTTTACGACATCGATATCGAAGTGATCGATTGGGATCCCCCCCATCGTTGGCGAGAAGTTTGCGACAACGGTTTGGCCCACTACAACGTGTGGTACGCGGTCGAGAAGCTTGACGAGAGACGAAGCCGAGTCCGGCTCTACGGTGAATGCACTTTGAAAGGCCCGTTCAAACTGCTCTATCCCATTGCCGGCTTGATCTTGAAGCGACTGACAAAGGCCAATTACGATCGCCTTAAGTCCAAGCTTGACGAACTCGGGGCGCGGGTGCGCTGACAGCGAGTTATCGCGACAACCCCAATACCCGTTGCGCAATGATGTTGCGCTGCAACTCATTTGCGCCACCGGCTATCGTCGTGATGATCTCGTCTCGCCACACCTCCTCAAAATGCCCATCCAGGACCGCGGCCTCGCCGCGCAGCAATGCCGCCGGCCCGAGGAGGGTCAACAGGGCGTCAGCGTGCTCCTGCCGTGCCTCTGTGACGGCCACCTTCAGCATGGTCGCGTCGGCGGTCGGCACCTCATGTTCGGCAAGTGTGTCGAGCGCGTGATCGAAGTGGCTGATTGCGCCGACGGTCCGCACCCCAATCTCGGCGATGAGCTTGCGCAGATTCGGGTCCTCAGCTGGAGGGTCGGCCGAGAACCACTCGATAAGTCGGTCGGCGTCGCGCAGGAATCCCCCGGTCGGGAATCCGGTCAATCGTTCAAGGTCGAGCGCCTCCATGAGGTAACGCCATCCCTCGTTCTCGGCGCCCACCCGTCGGGTGAGCGGAACGCGGACCTCGTCGAAATAGACGACGTTGGTCCGATGGGTACCTAACGTGGAAAGCTCGCTTATCGAGATGCCAGGGGTGTCGATGTCGACGATCAGAATCGAGATGCCTCGATGGCCCGACTCAGGCGAACCCGTCCGGCAGGCTAACCAGATAACGTCCGCGAAGTGGGCAGCGCTGGTGTACATCTTTTGACCGTTCAACAGATAGTCGTCTCCGACCCGTTCGGCCCGCAGCGATAGGCTCGCCAAATCCGAGCCCGCATTCGGCTCGGAGTATCCCAATGCGACATTGAGTTCGCCGCGGGTAATCCGGGGCAGGAATTCCGCCTTGAGCAGGTCTGAACCGTGTCGCAGCAGGGTTGGTCCGACCATCGCGACCTCGATTGATGCCGTGGGCAGGCCGTAATATTCCAGCTCTTGCTGTAGCACCAGCTGAAACCGTGGGTCCAGGCCGGCGCCGCCGAATTGGTGTGGCCAGGCGAGCCCAAGCCATCCCCGCTGACCGAGCTCTCGCAGGAATGCCCGCTTCTCGGGTGTGTCGCCCTGCGGGAAGGCACCTTGTCGAACGATCACCGAGTCGCGGTGCTCGCTCGCGAATTTTCGTACCTCGGCACGGAAGAGGCCAAGGGCATCCTCGGAGTGCTTGGGCGCAACACTCACCGCACGTCGACGTATGGTTCCGGACTTTGCGAGCTCCTCCATGAAGGTTTGAAGGTGTTGGGGGCGACCACCTTTGGCCTGCTGAACCAGTTTCGCGCGACGACTGTACAGGTGTACTGGCGATTCGGTGCAAAATCCGATGCCGCCCCAGGCCTGGTGGCACCTGCGGGCGACGTCAACGAAGCCGTCGCCGGCGCGCACAACGGCAGCCGATGCGAGCAAGGCCACGTGCGTGTCGGCCGCATCGAGTGCCGATGCGGCCGACAATGCCAGGTTGCGTACCTCTGCCGCGGCGATGGCCGCACTGGCAAGATTGTGCTGAACGGCCTGAAACGACCCGATTGGCACGCCGAACTGCACGCGCTTGTTCGCATAATCAACCGTGTCTTCGAGCAGTCGATAGGCCGCGCCCCCGCTCCACGCTGCCAGGCGGGCCCACGCCGACCGCGCAGCGTCGTTGGCCTCATTGCGCCCGGCGTCCAGACGGGTTGCCGCGGCGCCGTCGAATTGCACACTCCACCACCACCGGCTGACCATTGCGTCCATCGGAGCTATCCGCACTGTCTGTGGGTCGGCCTTCACCAGCAACAGCTCGACACCAGCGGGCGTGGCGGCAGTGACGACGAAGTGTGTTGCAGCGTCGGCGGATTCTACGTAGGTTGCGCGACCGAAGACTCGGGCGTTGGTGAGCGCCACAGGCGAATCGGACCCCAGCCATCGGCCGTCACCATCGGCGACCGCCAATACCGGACGAGCAACCCCGCCGGCGACTTCGGCGAGAAATCCCGGGTCGGCACCGCAACCGACGAGCACCGCCGTGGCGTCCCATACGGCCATCACGGGGTCCGGGCACAGCACCCTGCCAAGTTCTCCGGCCACGATGGCGACATCGGTGTACGACCCACCCGACCCGCCGTTGTGTTCCGGAAGACTTAGGCCGGGTAAACCCATGTCCGTCAAGAGCTTCCAGCGCGATGTCGTCGTAGCCGGACACAATCCCTGCTCCACGTCGGTGATCAGCGCGGGCGTGACCAGATCCTCGAGCATGGCACGGACGGCGCGCCGGAACTGCTGCTGCTCAGCGGTCAACGCCACACCGGGCCCTCCTTCATGGCTCCGAAACGCCGAAATCGATGCCCCGACCCACCACCTGGTTTGCGCCTCACTGACTGTCGCCGCGGCGGTCAGCGTCGAGGCGTCATCGCGGCCTCGAATGCGTGGGCGATCTCGTCGTCGCGATCCGGGGAAAACTGCATCTTGTTCGGGTCAAACGGGGGTGTGGTCAGATCGACCACCCAGCAGTCGCCGGTCGTGTCGGCGCCGAAGCTGTGCAATACGCCGGTTGGAATGTTGACGATGTCGCCCGGTTCGAGATGCACCATGGTGCCTTCCATCCACACGAGCGCTGTGCCCTTCAGGACAACGGTGTAGTGGTTGGCATCGGGGTGCGTATGCGCTCCGGTAACGGAACCGGCGTTGACGACCGCATAGAGGCAATGCATGCTGTCGCGCCTGGCGACATCCCAGAGCTTCCATAGTTTTCCGGACGTCTGGGGATCAACTGCGTCCGGCTCTTCTCTGCCCGCTTCGTAGTCGCTCAATCGCCAGGTCGTCGGCTCGTAACTCATGGCATCCCTTTCCTCAGTGAACCGCTTTACGACGCATTCTGTTACCGTAACAGACAGTCAGTAAAAGGGGTGACCGGATGGCAACAGTCAGGTCCGGCCCGGCCGGGGCGAGTCATCCTGTCGTGCTGCTCGGCGGGCGCGGATCGGTCGACCTAGCACATCAACTGACGAATGTCGGTGTCACGGTGACCGTCGTCGCGAACACCAGCTGGGACACCGGCCTGCGCCGGCCCGACCTTGATGCGATGCTGGCTGCGGGGCTCTCGGCCGTGCCGGTCACCGATGAACCGAATCCCACCACGGTCGTGGTAGCCGGCTCGGGTGAGCAGACGGCCGAGCTATGGGTGTCTCGGGGGCGGCCCGGTCGGCTACTTGCCGTGCGGCTGGCGGGACAAGCCAGGGCCCATCCCCTCGCCATCGATGTCATCAGCCGGGCTATTGCGACGGTCTTAGGGCCCGACGACGCCGACTTGGTTATCGACCCGATCCTCAAGGTCCTCGCGCAATCGAACGTGCACTTGCCGCGACCGATCCTGGCCGTTGGCCATGGGCACCACAGATTCCGTGGGACCGCGGACGAAATGATCGAGATCGTCGAGGACTCCGCGGTGCAAGCGGAGGCCATCCTGTCCTGGTTGGACACGCTTGATTCCGTCAGCTGCCCGGTGGGCTCCCCGAAGGGCAGCCGAGTCACCGAGGCTGCCGTCGACGGGAAGGTTGTCGACGTCTCACCGGTCTGTCCAGGTGCAGGCAGTCATCCGGGCGACCAGAAACGGGGGCCACACTCGCCATGAATCAACTATCGATGAGAACTCCATGAAAGCGGTTTTCGCGCAATCGTTCACGCCCGAAGATCCGCTGGCCGGCCTGCGGTTCGGGGAACGCCCGGAACCGACCGCCGCAGCCGGGTGCGAAATCGTGCGGATGGTCGCCGCTACCTTGAATCGCCACGACTTGTGGACACTGGCCGGCGTGACCATGGTGGCGTTCGAGCCACCCGTCATACTGGGTTGCGACGGTGCCGGGCTCGATCAAGATGACCGGGCGGTGACGATCTATCCGGTCCTCGGGTATGGGAAAAACTTCCACATGCTCACCGACGGCGTGGATGGCACCCTGGCCACCTGTGTGCGGGTACCGAGTGAAAACGTGGTACCCAAACCCAAGAATCTGTCCTTCGAAGAAGCCGCCTGTCTGGGCACGACCTGGCTGACCGCGTGGAGCGCCCTGGTCGGACACGCACGTCTGCGCCCCGGTGAACGGGTTCTCGTCCAGGGCGCCTCCGGTGGCCTGTCGAACGCCGTCATTTCGCTCGCCGCGGCGCTGGGAGCCGAAGTGGTTGCCTCATCGCGAACCCAGAACGGTCTGGAGCTGGCGCGCGGCCTTGGTGCCCGGGAAATCGTCTGTCCGGGTGAACCTTTGGCGGCGCCGGTTGATGTCGTCGTCGACTCCGTCGGCGCCAGAACCTGGACGCATTCCCTGCAGTCACTCGCGTTCGGCGGCCGGTTGATATGCCTTGGTGCGACAAGCGGGCCCAAGGCCGACACCCAGCTGCGCCTGATATACGGAAAAGAATTGGAGATTTACGGGAGCAGAATGGGATCGGCGCAGGAGTTCCGGGCGCTGTGCGACTATGTTGAGTCGCACGATTTGCATCCATTCATCGGTAGCAGCGTCGACGGTTTGGACGCCGCTGCGAACCTCTTCACCCGGTTCGCGCGCGATGAAATTTCCGGCAAGGCGGTCGTACGGATCGATCCAGGCCTCGCGGACCGCTCCTGACACGGCCGTCGGTTGAGGGTGCTGGGTCGGCCGCTCAACCGAGGAACGCGGCGGCCAGCTCAGCGAGACCGCCGAGCACCAGTGGGTCGTCGGTCAGCGGCTCGATGATCGCTGCCCTCGCGGCGTCCGCCAAGGACAAGCCGGCAGTGAGGAGCATGCCCGCGGCGACAAGCGTGCGCGTCGACGGGACCTCCCGCAGCTGACGACCCTCCAGATTGCGCATGGCCTGCCCAAGCGCGACGAGGCGTTCGGCGTCGGTGGCTGCGATCCCCGTCTCGTGCACGAGCACGGCCTGCTCGACGTCCGCAGGCGGGAACCCGAGGTGGATGGCCACCATCCGCTGGCGAGTCGAATCCTTGAGGTCTTTGAGCACGCTTTGGTATCCGGGGTTGTAGGAGACAACGAGCTGGAAGCCCTCGGCCGCGTCCAGTGTCTCGCTTCGCCGGTCGAGATGGAGCTGACGGCGATGGTCGGCGACGGGGTGTAATACGACCGTTGTGTCCTGACGAGCCTCGACGACTTCGTCGAGGTAGCAGATCGCGCCGGTGCGCACGGCCTTGGTCAACGGACCGTCGGCCCACACGGTCTGGCCCCCCTCAAGCAGATACCGACCGACAAGGTCGGCCGCGGTCAGGTCCTCGTGGCACGCCACCGTGATCAGCTGCCGACCCAGGCAGTGGGCCATGGCTTCCACGAAGCGGGTCTTGCCGCACCCGGTCGGTCCCTTCAGGAGGACCGGGAGGCCGCGGGTGTGCGCAGCGCGGAAAACCTCGTCCTCGTGACCCACCGGAAGGTAGAACGGCGCCTTGGTGCCCATGTGCCTCCGATCAGACAAGTAAAGAATACTGAGGTAATATGCATGAAATGTTACGTAAATAGGCGAGGATCGAGGGGTCTATGGCAACGAGCAAGACGATGGGCAGGGGCCGGGTCGCCGAACTGCCCACGCCGGCGTCGCCCCCGCGGACCACGGAGCCGGTGCGCTGGTGGGCCGCCGCCGGCGCTGTCGTGACGGCCGCTCAGCTCTGGGCGTTCGTCACCTGGTTCACGCGAGGCGATGCGAAGCCGGTCCATCCGACCGTCGAGGTGCCAGGCGCAACCCGGGCGTGGGCGGTCACGCTGCAGGCTGTGATGGTTGTTGCCTTCGTGGCCATGGTGGCGTGGGTCGTGCGGGGATGCCTGCGCGAGCGCCGCCTCACGTTGGACGCCGTGCTGGTGCTCGGCTGGGCGTCTGTGTTCTGGCTGGACCCTGCCGCGAACTACGTCCGGCCGATTTTCCTCTACAACTCCGAGCTGGTGAACCTGGGCTCTTGGGTCAACGGGATCCCGGGCTGGACTAGCCCGAACATGGAGCGGCTTCCGGAACCTCTGCTGATGATCGGCCTCTCGTATGTCGCCTTTGGGATGGGGATGACACTCATCCTGAGCGCTGTGATGCGGGCAGTGCGCCGCCGCCACCCGGGCGCAACTGTCGGTCGCCTGCTCGTCACCGCGTTCGTGGTGATGGTCGTGCTGGAGCTGGCCGCCGAGCTGGTGTTCGTGCGCACCGGGTTGTACGCCTACTCCGGGGTGATCCGCGATCTGTCGATGTGGGGCGGCAAGACCTACCAGTACCCGGTGTACAGCGCGATCTTCGCCGCCCCGGTGTTCGTCGGAGCGGCGGCCTTCCGCGAACTCCGAGATGACCGTGGCCGCTGCCACATCGAGCGCGGCGTCGACCGCGTCAGCGCATCGCCGACCGTGCGCGGCATCCTGCGTTCGCTGGCCGCCGCCGGGTTCATTAATGTCGCGCTGATCGTCGGCTACTTCGTGCCGATGGTCGCCATTTCGCTGCACGTCGACCAGACGCCGACCGACTATCCCGCCTACTTCCTGAACGGGATCTGCGGGAACGGCTCCACTGTCGCCTGCCCCGGGCCAGGACAACCGATCCCGACACGCAGCTCCGTCGGGCACTGACCGCCCGCTGATCACGTCACCGACCCGCCGCCATCTGCTCCTGCTGGGCGGGTGCCGTGGGCCCGCTGGCGCTCGTACTGCCGATGCCGGGCCTCCGCATGGGCGAGGGCCGAGGCGAAGACCTGCGCCAGACTGCCGGAGAGGTCGTCGAACCGGTGCGCCCGGGCGTGGGCCGAGGCGGAGAACACGCGCCGAAGCGAGCGGTCGTCGGCGCCACCGCCGATATTCAGCGCGACGCAACCGATCCCGGCGGTGCGGGCCTCCTCGAGGGATCGGCGGGCGTCGGCCTCCGCGTACCGCCCTTCGTAACCGTCGTCGTAGGCAAAGCCGTCGGAGAGCACGATGAGCAGCCGGCGACTGGTGCCAGCGCCGTCGCGCAGCAGGGTGGTGGCGTGGCGGACCGCGGCGCCGAAACGAGTGAAGGCATAGGCCCGCACGCTTGCCAGGCGGGCGTGCACGAGCTCGCTGTAGGGCTCGTCGAACCGCTTGATCGCGCTGAGCCGCACTTCGGCACGGCCGTGCGAACGGAACGAGAAGGCCGCTACCCGGTCACCGAGCTCGGTCAAGACCGCAATGAGGGCCGCCGCGGCCCCACGCTGGTGGTCGAGCACCGTGCCGCCGGCCGGGCTCGCGTCGGCGCCGGAACCCGACGCGTCAAGCAGGACCAGCACGCCGAGGTCGCGTCCGCCCCGCCGGAGGTCGACGTGCACCCGGTCGGTCGGCGTCCTGCCCATGGACAGCGACACCGCAGCGTCGACGACGGCATCGAGGTCGACGTCGACGCCGCTCGGTTGGCGGTGGCGGCGCTCCAGGCCCCGAGCCAGTGGTGCCAGCTGTGCGCGCAGCCACGTCGGCGGCGGCCCCACTCGGGTGGCGGCGTGGGGATCGATCGGCGCCACCCGATCGACGACCCGGCACCACTCGTGCCGGTACCGACCCTGGTGCGTGTCCCACTCGGGGTACGCGCCGGTGATGGTGCTCTCGCCAACTGTGACCTGGGGAGGCGGCGGTGCCTCGAGCCCCACCACCTGCGCCCCGCGGGCGCCCTTGCCGCGCCCGACGCCGCTGCTACCGACCGACCCGCCGCCGTGCTCCGGGGCTTCACCGGTCCAGCGGCGCCGCATCCCGAGCAGCGATGCCAACGTCGACCCGAGCGCGCTGGCCCGACCGGTTGGGCTGGCGAGCAGCCGGGCCAGCCGCGACGGCGGATCATCGTCATCGTCATCGTCATCGTCATCGTCAAGTTCCTCCAGCGGATCCTGGACCGGTCGTCCCGCCGGGGCGGGCATGGCGGTACTCGGTGGGGCGACGGGTTCCCCGGCCAGCAGGTGTCCGCGTCGCAGGATGCCGAATACCGGATCCGGCGGCGGGAGCGGCTCGCGGGACCGAGCCCGGGTCACCGACTCCTCAATGTCGTCCGAGGGTGGTTCCACGGCAAGCTCGAGCCGCTGCAGCAAGCCGATGCCGGGCAGCGACCGGGCAATCCGTCGGCGGGCCCGGTCCCCTTCTAGCGCCAGGTATCGCGAGGCGACCCGCCGTCCCGGACCCAGGGCGCCAAGCGCAACCTGGTCGAAGCTGCCCTGTCCAACCAGCGCGGCCTGTAGCGCGGCCTCGACCGCGCACCGCTCAGGTTCGGCCGGATCGGAGACGTAGACCGAATGGCCGTCGGTCCAAGCCACGCCGATGTCGGAGGCCATGACGACGAGGGGACGTGCTGCGAGGGCGCTGGCCAGCAGGCCGTAACGTTCGAGTCCATCGGCGGCCACCGGGCCCGGCGTCATCGGAGGGCCTCGGACCCGCCGGGGGCCGGCCAGCAGCGTAAAGGTGCCGGCCGCACCCGGTGGTGCTGCCCGGTCGGCGACCGCGCTGACGAGCCGAACATCCAGGTCGTCGCTTCCGCGTTCAAATCAATGGCAGCCGCCGCGTCACTCAGTTGACCCAGGTCTGAGTCGGCGTCACGAAAAACCGAAAGTTGCCGCGCTTGCAGTATGTGCTGCTGTCCGCCGTGATGACGCAGGTCGTTTCGTTCCAGTTCAGATAACTGCGCGCCGGCAGCACACGGTCGGCTTCCACATTAGGAAACTGAATGCCAACCGTCCAGTCGTAATGCACTCTCGGATCTCCGTTAAACCATCCGATACGGGTCGTCCCGGGGGGTAGACCGGGAATAGAACCGCTGCAGCCAAAGCTTCCCTTGAGCCAGATTCCGCAGTTGAGTCCGGTGGGCGACAGGAAATACACGCCATAATTGCCCGGAATAAAGAAGTCACTTGGGTCAAGCCGATCGTATGACGCCAGAATGAGATCGGTGTTCGGATATGGACTTAGCGGAGGATCACCCCCGGGTTTTGCCTGACCCTGCGGTGCCGTAGCCAACACCAAACCCACCACGGACAGGCTACTAGCCAAGCACCGGCAAACGGTGCGATACATTGCCCATCGTTCCCGTCGATTCGAAACCACAATTCCGTCCTGCATACTCAACCGCCACCGGTTCCAGGGAAGTTGGTGTGTGGCGTGCTGCCGTAGCATGTTGCATTGCCGACATCGAGCGTGCTTTCGCATAGCACCCTCCCTTGGAGATAGATGCGCACCGTGACGTACTTATCGCGAAAGCGACCGTATCGTCGCCAGTCTGCACGAATCTCGGCGCCGTCTCGGGTGGGGCTTACGGCATCGATCACAGCAACGGTAGTCCGCCAGGGCAGTGCGACTTGCTGTTGCGCTTTGCGCTCAGAGTGGTCGTAATACTCGACATTTGCGGAGTCAATGAAATCGGACACCACCTCGTAAGTCACGTTGTCCTCAGCGCGAGCGCCCGGGGCGAACATCACGGCCGCGACACCGGTGATCAATGAGACCGTAGAAAACCGGATTCGATTCAGCATCCTTACCCCGCCCGGCAACGCCAATGTCGTGCCGCGGGACCCGCGGCATACCACTGTCGAATTTCTTGGATTCGCGTGTGATACTCAGTCATCGCAATCGGCGCCGCTAGCTTCCGGCCAACACCATCGAGGTCAAGAAGTAACCACTCAAGGTATTCTGCAATGCGCTCACCCCATAATCGGTAAACGAGCAATCAGGGATGGCGGCGTACCCGGAAATCAAGACGAACTCGATTGCGTCTGCCTCGGTACGGCCGGCGCCCTGCAACAATTTTGCCTTATTGGCGCCGGAGCCGAGATCTTTCAGTATCGGAAGTGGGTCGGATACTGGGACGGCGCGCGCCGTGTGGTCGAGGTATTTGTCTGTTGATCGAATCACGATCGCGGACGCTTCTTCGGCCGAAGCGTCGGGCCGCAATGGTCGACACGAGGTCCCACCGCGCAGTTGTGTCACCGCGGTTCGGAGGGTGGTCGCCGGATCCGCCGCCGCCGACGGTGCCAACGACACGGCCGTGGTGGCCACAGTCGTGACCGTCAAGAGCCGCATACCACTGCGGCCCAGGGCAGCAATGGATCGTCTCAGTATCTCCGGTCCCGGTCCGGCCCGACGATGATGCGGGCGGTATCGGCGGTTTCGCCGCGGATGTCCGTCATTGCGCTGGGGAACTGCATGCATCGTGGTACCCCCTTCTACTGGCACACGTGAGAACGGTGGATCTCGCTGGCCCATTTCTTCGCGCGCAGGTAGGACGGACCGGTGAACCAACCGGGCTGGCGGGCCTTGATGCCGTCATTGACGTTGGACAGCTGCTGCCACAGACCGTAGAAAGCATCGCCCTTATAGATGGGGAAATAGACATCGCCCGCGAAGTCCTCCAGCTGGCTGAGTGCCTGGACACGCGGCGTCAGGAAGGCCAACGATTGATCGATATTTGCTGTGACGATGTCCACCTGTTGTTGCAGACCATCGATGCTGTAGTCCCAATCGCCGCCATTATCGCCGATCCGATTGAATTGCAACCTGCCGATCTGATCATTGAGTGTGTTGTATTGGGCATTGAACCATTGGCACAGCTCTCGCTCTGCAGTGATATCCGCTTCGGTAACTCGGTTTTTGGTTTGGTCGTAGGGAAATGGGAACTTCGGCGCCCAGTTGGTGGGCGTTGGAGTGATTACCGGTAATGGCCGTATGAGGTCGCTATCCGAAGGCGGGTCCGCACTTGACGGAGACCCGATCATCACGACTACCAGCGATAGTGCGCACACAATGCAAGCCAGGACCGCGCCGCCCTGGCGACACCGCTTCGCCGTCGTCGAATTCTTCGCTGTGCCGCCGCAACCTCTGCCGGTCCAGCTGCGGCTGAGACGTATCGTGAACATTTCGACACCATCTCTCTTCACGGCATTACTAGGCTAATTGCGGCCGACCACCGCGCCAATTCCGCCCACATCGGTGATCTGCCAATCCTTGTTGCTGTCGATCGTGACGCTGTATGTTGCTGTGGACTGCAATGCATCGGCCGCTTGAACGGTCTTGGTTTGGACGCTCACAAAACAGTCGACTACATAAACCCCGCCCGCGAACGAATGAACTTTAGCGGTGAGTGGCTGTGCCGTCGACGTCCATTGCAGGGGGACGAGGATTTGTTCCATGGACGAGGCAGCTTTGGTCAACTTGTCGTTCAGCTCCGGGCTGGTGCCCGCTACCAGCTTGACCTTCCACGCGGTGAGGTCCTGGTAATTCATCGCTGCCGCGTTGACGGCATAGTTGAGAGCGATCTTTTCGGCGTGCGCCGCATTGTCCCGGTCCCGAGATTGTTCGGCGAGCTTGCCATGGGCATCGACGTACAGCCAAGCAAACGTCGCGGCCGCGCCGGTCAAGACGACCATCAATACAGCGGACAACAAGCCACGCGTACTGACGGAGAACGAGATCCGCCGTGACGGGCGGGACGCGCCGTGGGGCTTGTCGGTGTCTGGCTCTACAATCCGCTCATCGGCACAATCGCTGACCGGGGAGTCCGCAGAATCCGTTTCGGCCGAATCTGCATTTTCGGTGCTGGTTTCACTGATGGTCATAACCGGGCCTTTCTCGGGTGTACCCCGTTGAGCTCACATTCATTTGTCCACCTAGTGGCCGGGGACACTGACGTGTAAGGTAATGACGCCGTCCTCGGGAACGGTCGCCAACATGTTGCTGAGAAGTTGGCCCGTGTCCAGATTCATGAGCGCACCTGCGATGTCATTGAGGTACGGCAGCATCGATTGAGTAACTATCTTGAGGTCACCACTTCGGTCGTCCAGGAACTTCTCGATTCTTCCAAGAAATGTGACGAAGTTTCTCATCGATTGCGGTGAACCTCGACGGACCAGCTCGTTGACGGAAAGCCATAAGCCGTCGATATCAACACCCATCTGGCGGATGTAAGGCGCGAGGTCGGCGAGCGCCGGACCAACGAACTGGGCGTTGCGTAGTAGTGCCTGAAAGTTGTCCAGTAGTTCACGCCCCTTTCCGTGCATGTTGGAAGCAGTATTTCTCAGCAACGTGCTGGCGCGCGCCAAGTTGGGCAGAACCGTGATGGGGTCTGGCAGTGCAGCGTCGGCTTGGTCGATGATGCGAGCCAGCGCGCCGGGGTCGAGCTGGCGAAGAACTCGCACGAAGCTGGTCGCCAATTCCGAAAACGACGGGGGTGCGGTAACCGCGTCCGCGCCGATGCGCTGGCCGTCCCGCAGCATCGGTCCGCCTTCACTTCGCGGTACCAAACCGACATAGGATTCGCCCAGCGCAGAGAGATTCTCGAGCCGCACATCGCTGTCGACCGGTATTTTGTAGCGATCATCAACATAGAAATCGATAATGGCTCGCTGGGCGGCCGTGCTGATGTTGCTGATTTTTCCGACCGGAACCCCACGCAACAGGACATTTGCCCCGACGACGAGGCCGTTGATGTCGGCCACCTCCATAGACAGATTGGTGCGGTGCGCCGGTGGTTTGACACGGACCCCTAGCGATCCAAAGTAGCTCAACACGAACACGATGATCGCTGCGAATGCGAGAAACGACAGTAGGGCTCGCGCTCTCATGGCACTGCTCCCAAGATCCGGAGCACGTTGTGTACATTGCCCGAAAGCTCCCGCCCGTCAGGCCCCAGTATCGAAGTGATGTTGATCGCCGGGTATTTTTCCTGGGGCAGGAAGTAGTCGGTGAATAATCGCCGCCATTTGGGTACCTCGTCTTCGAATGCCCATTTGGATCTCTGTATCGCTCCGGTGGCGTCTGCCAGCGAATTCAATAGCGGGACCAGCCAGAACCCGCCCGAGTAGATGCTGCCCGTGCTGGGCAGGCTGACACCGATCAAGCCTGCGGCTTGGAGACCGCGATCAAATCCCCGCATGCCTTCCGGCGAGAACCAGTGTTGTAACGAGGGAATTTTGTTGTGCAAGACCAAAGCGGAGTCGGACACGCCTTTTAGCAAAAGGTCGACATTATCGATGTTGGTCGACAAGTCCGAGATGTCGGTGGCGAACCGGGCAGCCAGTTTGCGTAGGTCGTCGCCACGAGGCGTCACTCGGTTCAGACCGATAACGGCATCCTGCATTCGTTGGATGGACCCACTGCCTACGAAATCCGCGAGGCGCGCGATGGTGTCTTCCAGCTGCGGCGGAGAGGTCGTTTGGGCTAGCGGTATTCTTCCGCCCGGACCCAACGGATGTGCGGGTGCCTCGCCGGCTGGTGGACGGTTCAGCGCGACGTAGACGTCTCCGAGCACGGTCGCTTGCTGCAACTCGGCGTGAATGTTGGATGGCACCGTGGTGTCGGGCGCAATACGCGAGGTGACATCGACATGGCGGCCGGCGATCGCCACGCCGGTGACAATTCCGATGGTCGTGCCGTCGAGCGTCACCTTCGCGCGCGCCGGCAGGTTCAGCACATTGTCGAATTCCAGCACGATGTCATATCCGCCGCGATAGGTACTGCCCGGCGCGGGCATCCTGTTGACGTCGAGCCAGGCACACGACGACAGCAGGACAGCCACCGTGACCACCACAGTGAGGGATGCTGTCAGGCGCGTCATCGGTTGGCCGCCTGATTCAGCACATACTGCAACAGCGCAACATCAACCGCGTAGGGCGTTCCGGCCACGTCGGCGCAGCTTCCGGGCATCGACGCGTTCATGGAGCCGCATACGATGAGTCCATCGATTTTGGTGGGGATGCGATACAGCGGTGGCCGGTATCTGATGACGTTGAGCTGCTTGTTGTTGACCTTGTTGGCAATCCAGTTGATCAATACCGGGAATGGCTTCAGCAAGCTGGCAAAAAACGTCGAATGCGCGCTTGCCTTCCGAAGCGCATACGCAAGGACATCGAGAGTCTGCTGGGTCTCCTCGCCGAGGTTGGTTTCCAGATCCGACACCAGGGTGATGAGCGGATTGATGCCAAAAAATATCTGGTTACCCCCGGTCAATGCGAGTGCAACATCCGGTGTTGTCTGCTGCGCGTCGAGCAGCACCTGCTTCAGCGGCCCTTTGATCTCGCGGAGCGTTGACGTCAGCTGAGCAAGATTGGTAATGATGGAGCCGATGTCGCCGATGGCCTGGTCGGGAGCATCGAGCACCGCTGATGACGTGGTGAGTAGTTGATTGATGCCGGCTCCGCTATTGGCGGTGGCCTGGTCGATGCCACGCACGACATCGCCGATATTGGTCGACCCTGCCGGGTTGATCGAGTTGAGGAAATGGGTCGCCGACCCGATCACCTGGGACAGGCTTTTGGGAGTCGAGGATCTGCTGAGTGGAATGCATTCGCCGGCCCGCAATTGAGGACCGGAGCCAAAATTCCCGACGAGTTCCAGCGACCGGTCCGCGAGAATTGACGTAGACCTCGTCACGGCTTTGACGCCAGCCGGCAGAGGACGACGCTCGGTCACCGAGAAATCGACACGGACGTCGCTGGTCGCGGGGGTAATGGCGGTGACCCTACCGATCTGGTAGCCCATCTGGGTGACTGGATTGCCGACATAAAGACCGACGCTGTCGGGCATGATCGCGCAGTACTCGGCGTGCGCTTCCGGACGAGATGACGCGCACCCGCCGCACAAGGCCGCCACGGTCGCAACGGAGAGCAGAACCGCGCTCGCGGGGCGAGCGGTGCGCGAACGTATGGTGGCGATTAGCATGGGTTGCCCGGCACGGGAATACACAAGTCGGTGGCCAACAGCTCGTGCGGCAGATTCTGTATGTCGAGCACGCGCTCGATGTGATCCTGCACCCGTTTCAGAACCCGCACAATCAACCCGTTGCGGTCTATCCACAGCCGAGCCCTATGGTGCCACTCACGCACTTTTTCGAGGAAAACATCACGATGGTTCTCGTAGAAGGCACCAACCGGCAGAAGCGCGCTCAGGATGTCTCCCACCCCCTTGAGGGCGGCGCCGAATCCCTTGCCGTATAGGACAAGTGTTTGCTCGATGATCGCCAACTTTCGCACTATTTGTTTCAGTGTCTCCCGAAAGCCGCTCAGACGCTCGATATATTCATCCGTCAGATTCAAGATGGCGGTAACTTGTCCCCGTTGCCGATCTATTGTGGACATGAGCACGTTTCCAGCCTCGATCACCGACTTCAGCGTCTCCACATTGGCGCCGGTCAGGCCGGTCTGTATTTCAGTGAGTGACTCGTTGATCGGCTTTGGATCGAGATTTTCGGTAATCTTGGTCGCATCGTTCAGAGTGCGGATGAGGCTATAGGGCATCGTCACCCGTTCCAGCGGAATGTGGTTCGCGCCCAGCGGTGTGTCACCAATCGAAACAAGGTTCACGTAGTAGCCGCCGACCACGGTGAGCATCCGGACTTCTATCTGCGATTTGTTCCCGACGAACGCTGAGTCGTCGACTCGCGCCCGGACCAGCACCTGATTCGGCTCCAGCACCAGCTCCGTCACCTTGCCGATGGTGATCCCGGCGATCCGGACGCCGTCTCCCGGTCGGACGGATGCTGCATCGTCGGTGTAGAAGGTGACGGTTTGCTGCCCGGGAGGACTGATATAGAGGAAGGCCGCCAGCAGCGCCACCGTGGTCAGGACCGCGAGGACGGCGGTACCCCAGGTGACGGGGTTTCGTAGCACCCTCATTGATTGCATAGAATCACCCGCTGCCCGTTCAATAGGATGTCCATCGTCGTCGGTAACTGTGCGCGACCCCGAGAACACGGCTCGGGTGTCCCGTCTGGAGCCGGTGGCGGGATGTTCTCCCAGATAACCGGGATCAGCTTGAACGTGTCGATAGTCCGGTCGAGGTTATTGAATGCGGTGTCCAGCGCCGAGTCGATATCGACTGCCGGCTTGAATCTATCACTGGGAACCTTGAATCCAACATTGGCCATCAAACGCAGGGCCGGATCGACAAAATCGGGCCCGAACAGCTCGGATTTACGAAACTCGTCGAGTACGGTCAAGGCCTGCTCGAGCGGCCCGCTCGTTCGATTAGCCCATTCAATTATCTGGATCAGGTCTTTCGAGTGACCCCCCATGGTGTTGGCCACTTCTGCGAGATTGCGCATCAACGTCGCCACGACCCGCTGGCGGTCGGCCACGAATTCGGTAAGCTTTCGGATGCTTTCCAGCACCGGCGCCAAGCCGCCTCCATCACCGGACAAGAAATTGGCTGCATTCGACGTGAAGGTATTGAGCTCCTCGGGACTCAAGGCGGCGATGACAGGTTGCAGTCCGTTAAATAGTGTAGTGACGTCGAATGACGGTTGTGTCATCGTGATGGGAACCTCTGTCACGAGATCCGCTGTCGAATATCCCTCGGCCGGGTTGACAACATCCAGATAGCGCGTGCCGGTGAGGGTCTGATATTTGATGGCAAGCCTCGTGCTCGACACGACACCGTATCGCTTGTCCAGGGTGAGCTTGACTGCTGCGACGCTTTGTCCGTGTTGTCGGTTGAGTTCGATAGGCCCAACTCGCCCCACAAGTACTCCGCGGACCCGCACATCAGCACCTTCCTGCAAGCCAGATGCGTCGGTGAACTTCGCAGTGTAGGAACCCGTCTCTGCCGCAATGGGTTTCTTGATTCCACTTATGAACAAAACAAGCAGGAGGATACTCACGATCACGCTGATCGCGAGGCGCCATAGCGCCGCCCTAGGCGTCATTCCGGTGCTCCCACTACACCAAGGGCATCTGCCACATTAGGAATGCTGTCCAACACAATCCGAACTTGCAGCGCACGCTGTTCGGGAGTCCCGGCGAACAGGTTCTCGAAGCGGGTACGCAACTGCACGAGTGTTTGTGCGAAGTCGGCGGGCCTGAGTAAGACGGGTACCGGGTCCATTATTAGTTTGGTCGCGTC
>JALHRH010000004.1 GCA_022841565.1 Mycobacterium sp.
CCCGTGTTCGAGGTACTGGCAGGTCGTTTCGCGCAATTGCTCGTACTCTACGTCGAAGATGTTTCGCTTCATGCTGCTATTCCCCAGAGAGCCGGCGCATTTCGGCGCCGACCTGCCCCGAAATTCGCGACGCGACCGCAGCTCCGCGCCACCTTAGAGCCGCGTCGGCAACCGGCAGAACCACAGCACCGTTGGCCTTGGAAGGCAGCAGCACCTTCGCCGTGCCAGCGGTGGTCGTCTCGTCTCGCTGACTGGTGGCGGACACTTCGACACACACCGCGTCGTCAGGGCCGCCCTTGGCCGTCACCGTGCCGGTGCATCGCTGAATATCGCCGTGATAATTGAATCCCCGCATTTGCAGGTCCATTCCGGCCAGCCATCCATCGTCGCCGATCCAGCTCGTCAACAGATGGCCGATCCACGCCGCTCGCATCTGCCCGTAGTCATACGGTGCCGGGATACCCAGGGCTTGCGCCCGCGCGGCATCCCAGTGCAACCGCTGGACTACATCAGGCACCCCGTAATCATCGGGTTGGTAGAACGCCGGCATCCGCTGACGCAGTTGGTGTGCGAACTTCAGCGGGCCCACACCGTAACCTCCCCAACCCCAACCCATGTGCATGCTGATGATATCCACCACTGTCAGCGGGCCTTTCATCACCGGCGGCAACTGGTCGCCGACCGAAACGTCTTCCCACCACTGCGGTTCGGCGCCGCGCCGCACCTCTTCTGCGTAGGCCCGCTCGACTTCGGCGAACTCCTCTTCCGTCCAATGCTGACGCTGAATGTGGGCGTACTTTCCGGACTTCTTGGTGCCGTGTCGCTCAGCGTTGATGTAGGACTCGTCGCGGGTCGCGATGGGATTGCCGTCGGTATCGACATACAGATAGCGGTAGGTCTCCTGGACCGACCGTCCGCCCGAGAACTCGCTCTCCTTGACCTGCACGTCGAGCGTGTAGCCCTCCATGAGCACCGGACGACCTGGGTAGATTGGCTGGTACCACATCCATTTCACGCCCGAGTAGTACTTGCCGGTGCCGCGGAACAGTCCACGAAACAGCTTCTTTCGCTCGGGATCGGTGTAGATCGGCGTCTGGTCGAGGCCCGTGCTGATCGCAAACGTCGGCGGCGCGATCTGGCCGTGCCACCGTGTCCCCAGGCCATAGTCGGGGTCGATGAATAGTGGGTTGTCGTCCCCTATACCGAAGGCGAAGTGGCTGATCGCATCGGACTGCGGCAGCTTGTTCCATGGTTCTTCTCGTTTATTGACCGGCACGCCGATCTGTGCCCGGGCTCTTTCGATGTCCTCATCGGTGATCCTGCCCTCGACGGCAGCGGTGTCTGCGGTCGTCATCGATCGTTCCTCCTCGCTCTTGAGCATCACGCCGGCATCGACGGCCCACATCCATGATTGCGTGCTGGTGCGTCCTATTCGCTTGTGCCAGTTGCGTCCCTGCCGCTGCGCCGATTCTCGAGCAACTCGACTAGCCGGGTGCGGTCGACCTTCAGTGCGGCGCCGCGAGGCAATTCGGGGACGACGAAAATGTCGGCAGGCACCTCGTAGGGAGCCAGCAACCCCCGGCAGTGCGCTCGCAACTGCTCGGCCGTGGCCGTTTCGCCCGGCACCATTTCGACAGCCGCCACGGCAACTTGCCCCAGCCGGGGATCGGCCAGCCCGGCGACGGCGGCGTCGCGCACCGCTTTGTGCTCACGCAAGGCGCCGGCTACGGTTTCCGGCGCGATCTTGAATCCACCGCGGATGATCACGTCGTCGGCGCGGCCATCAATGTAGAGGAAGCCGTCCCGGTCAAGGTGGGCGAGATCGCTTGTGGTTAACCATCTGTCGGCTTCACCGTTGCTGGCGACCTGGGGCGCTGCCACCTGCAGTCTCCCCGTGTGTCCGGGCGGAACCGCGTTGCCCCGATCATCGATGACCCGCAGCCGGACCCCCGGAAACGCTCGTCCGACACTGCCGTGTTTGGTGCCCCACTTGGTTCGGAAATCGTTGATGGACCAGCCGGCGACGGCGCCAGAAAATTCGGTGGCACCGTAGACGATCAGGATGGGGACCCCGTACTTCTCGAAGAAAGCGTCAACCAGAGCGGGATCGACCGGGCTGGTGCCCGCCGTGACGGCGCGCAGACTCGCCAGGTCCGCTGCGGGAATACCGGCGTCGAGCACTGACTGGATCGCCGCCGGCGGCAGCCCGACTAGCACCGGTTTGTGCTCCATGACAGCGGCGTGCCAACTTTCGACGGTGAACCGCTCGAGCATCACCACCGGCCGCGCGCCGACCAACGACTGCAGCAGAGACCACAGACCACTGATGTGAACGATCGGCAGGGTCACAAGACCGGCAGCTCCGGTCAGCGGCGGCCGCTTCGTGGTCCCACTTCCGCCATAAGCTTTCGCCGCGGCAAGCGCTGCTTCGATCTGGTGACGCTGGAGAGCAATGCGCTTGGGCGGACCGGTCGTTCCTGATGTCAACATCTCGATCGCCACGCTGGCGTCGCCGGTTTCTGCGGGACGCGAGGACACCGCACGTCGCACCATCACGCCGGCATCGAAACTCCATGCCGTGGCATCCAACTCGGCGACGCTGTCGACGAAAACCCGTTCCGACCAAAGATATTCGGGAGCGAGAACATACCGTGCACCGCAGGTAACCAGATCGGCGCCGAGCCGCGCTGGCGGCTGCAGCGGACTTATCGCGACCAGGGTGCGCTCACTGCGAAAGATCGCTATCAGGGCCACGACGGACTCCGGGCGGTTGCTTAGCACCACCGCGACCCGACCGCCGGCGCGACACCCCGCCGCGGTCAGTTCAGCGTCGATCTTCTCGGTAAGGGTGCGGATCTCACCCCAGGTCAGCCAGCGACCGTTGTATTCGACCATCGGTGCGCGATCGTCCGCACGCCACAGTTCGCCCAACGCGTCGCGGATATCCGTCATCTGTCTCCCTGAGTCATCCTTGGCGATTCCGAAAGGCGTAGCTCAACAGGATCCCTTAGCTAAGTTAGACTTCATGGTTTACTAGGTCAACTTAGTTTCGGGGACGGGGAAACCCTCTACCTCGCGCCGTTCCGTAGCACACGGCGCTGCGGCAAAGATCGAATGCGGCGCGACGCAGCCGGCTAGTGAACTTGATGGGCGACGTGTTCGCACTCACGGGCCAGGGTTCGCGGCGGCATAGGTCGCCAAGCGGCTTTGATCTTTCCGTTGGAATCCGCGTTATGCCTGGTGGAGGCAATAGGAAGAAACTCGAACCTCGGTCATCTCTGTAAACGTTGCACTGACCTGCGCAAACGGATCACTGAAGCACCAGCACGACCACCCCGAACGGTCCAGGACGGTCCAAATACCCGATCCAAGCGCTTCCTGACCGCCGAAGACGTCGTCGACATTGTGCACAGATACCAGGTCGGCGATACCACTCAGGGGATCGGCAATCGGTACGGCATCTCCAAGACTCGCGTGGCAGACGTGCTTTGGGAGCAAGGTGTTGCTATCCGCCGTCGTGGTCTCAATGACGAACAGGTCAATGAGGCAGCAACCCTCTACGCTGCGGGAAAATCGCTGGCGTGGCTCGGTGATCCCGTTACGGTGTCTCACACACAACCGTCGCAGCGGCCCTTCGGCGCCAAGGCCTTCTGTTGCGGCGTCGGCCAGGCTGGATGTGACGTTCGATCCGCAATGATCGTGCGCCTGGTCGCCGAAGCGCACCGTGTCTCTATGGGTTCATGCGCTCGGGCGCCTACTGTCGTTGTCGAAGCTGTGCGATGAGCGCGTGCGCCAGATCGGCACCGAGATCGCCAAACGAACTTGCGAGCCGACGGGTCGGTACCACGAAGTCGCCACCAGCTCGGAGCTCGGCCGGTCCCGTCATCCCGAGCCGCCCTGCGTTGCGAGTCCCGACGATGCGCGGGTCACCCTCGCCGATCCGGTCCGCCCGGGACAACCCGGCGGCCAGTGTGATCGACTCCGCCTCGGGAAGCTGTGCTGAGATGACGGCCAACAGCGACGCTAGGTCGGTCTGCAAGCTCTTTTGGTCGACCAGTGCACCGATGATGTCGGTATCGAGGGACCGAAACGCGCACACCCCTGCCGGGTGGATGAGTGCACCGCGGAATGGCTCGGCGGTTAGCTGCTCGGGGAACGAACCCGACGATGACGTCGCCGGTGCACGCACCGCCCACCCGAAACCGTCGGCGGCCCCTACGACCAACTGATCACCCTCCGACACGAACCCGATGGAGCGCATATCGCGCGCCAAACTTCGAGCGCGTTCTTCAATCTGCCGCAGACTGGGCGCGTTCGTCACACCGATACCCAGCACGTGGAATTCGAGCACCGGCGCGGACACCGAGGCCGACACGGTGCGGTTGCGGCCGCCGACGAACCCGCTTGTCGGAATTGTGGCCGCAGAAAGCTCGACCTCGCTCAACCACGGCACCGTCACAGGTTCCTGCGGTGTCGTGCGCGGAATCGGACCCCGTTCTGCGTCAAGAGCTTTCAACGCTTCACCGACCGCCTGATTGCAGCTGGCCGGATCGGTGAACGAACGCCACAGGCGCCCATTTACGTAGTGACCGACCTCGGTCTTGAAGTCAACCTCGGCCGGTTCGTCTTCCTCACCAACGTGCTTGTTGAACACCAGGATGGGAATGCCACGTTGACGAGCGCGCCGGAACTCCTCCGCCGTCGGAGACAGACCGGTATCGGGAAACGGTGACCCATAACGGGGGCCAAGCAACAGGACGTATACATCGGCCGCCTCGACCCCAGCCAGGCATGCCTCCCGGCTCGACCGGTCCTGAGCTTCGAAGTCTTCGAACCTCAGCGGCTCGTGATCGAACAACCTCAGGAACGGTGGGAGTGCCCTACGCTCCTCCTTGAGCAGGTGCGTGACCGAGGAGATAAAGACCTTCATGCCGCTCCTCTGCAGTAGTCGATCGATCAGCGGACCGTTATGGCGCACGGGCGCAGTTAGGACCATAGCGGTGGCCGCCGACGCCACCATGCGCCCTCGTGAAAGTGTATTGCACTTTTAGGAAACTGTCATACACTTTACGGGTGGAGATCGTGATCCGGTCCAGCGCCCGCGCCCACCTCATCACCGACGAGGAGGTACGGACCGTGATCGCATATCCCGCACTGCGCGTTGGGCTTGCTACCCGGCGAGCGAACACGGCGCCGGTGCTGTTCATCGGGCCAGCCGCCGACAACCAACCGTGGATCGAGGTCATCGCCGACCTCACCGACCCCAACGTCGCCGAAGTATTCCACGCGATGATGCTGCGTTCCGGCCTCATCGCACGCCTCGGCCTTGACTCGCTGGTGGATCCCGACTACGGCCCTCAGCGGGCCTGATCCTTGAAAGGAGTTATCGACATGGGCAAGTCCCGAATGACTGATGACGAATATGCCGACATGGCTGCCGACTACGAGACCAATCCTCCAACGGCAGCCGAAGTCACCTCGGTCGAGATGAATCCCGCCTACCTGCCGACGGGGCGTCCGAACAAGGGCACTAGGACTGCCGGCAAGACACCGGTTCTGGCAATCCGGTTTCCTGAATCACTTCGCAACGAGTTGGTGCACAGCGCCAATGTCCACGGAGCGACGCCCTCGGAAATGGTCCGTCGCGCCGTGGTCGACAGCGTGTCGTTCTACGTGCTGTGGGAGCAGACGTTCGACGGCGACGAGTGGCAATGGGTCCGCTTCGATAAGGCACTGACACCACAGGACGCCGAGGAGATGTTCAAACACTTCTCACGCCTTGCACCCACCCATGGCTACCGCCGCGTCCAGATCCGCCACGGTCGCGACGAAGTCGTCAAAGAGTGGACTGCATCGACGCATGATCGCCACTGACGCGACGACCGTCAAGTATTACCCAGAGGATGGAGATACCCATGGTCAACGAATGGGTCCACGCAGAACTCAGCGACGAGACGCCGGTGACCGCGGAACTCAGACGAATGTTTAAGCAACTTCGTGACGACTACGGAAAGAGGTCGGACGCTGAACTTGACTATCGAACATCTGCACTTGCTGACGCTGTCTATGCGCTGGAGCTCAGGATCGCAGCCTTAGAGTGCGAGAACCGTTTCGTCGGAAGGGGAGTCCAGCGCAGAAAGTTCGAGTAAGACCACTTAGGTGTCGAAAAGTGGAGCTAAGGGGACTCGAACCCCTGACCCCCACACTGCCAGTGTGGTGCGCTACCAGCTGCGCCATAGCCCCAAGAAGTCGTGCTCATCGAAGCTACACCACGGGCCACAGGCGTTCAAAGCAGCTGCTCAGACGCGTGCTATCACCGGCGATATCGCATTCGCAGCGGACCTGCCGCCTCCTCGACGGTGCTGGTGTGACGGATGTGGCACCCCACCGACCCGGGCCACCTACCCGATGACCGCACTGACCACCTCCCGCGCCACAGCCTGCACCTGCGCCAGGTGGTCGGCCCCCAGGAACGACTCGGCGTAGATCTTGTAGACGTCCTCGGTCCCCGACGGCCGGGCGGCGAACCACGCGTTGGCCGTGGTCACCTTCAGCCCGCCCAGCGGCGCACCGTTGCCGGGCGCGGCCGTCAGTTTCGCCACAATCGGCTCGCCCGCCAGCTCGGTGGCGGTCACCTCCGAGGCCGACAGCCGCGACAGCCGGGCCTTCTGCTCCCGATCGGCCGGCGCGTCCACCCGGGCGTAAAACGGCTCGCCATACGAAGCAGTCAGCTGCGCGTACCGCTGCGAGGGAGTCAGACCGGTCACCGCCAACATCTCCGACGCCAGCAGCGCCAGGATGATCCCGTCCTTATCCGTGGTCCACACCGAGCCGTCGCGCCGCAGGAACGAGGCCCCCGCCGACTCCTCGCCCCCGAAACCGATGGTCCCGCCGATCAACCCGTCGACGAACCACTTGAAACCCACCGGCACCTCGACCAGCTGCCGGCCGATACCCGCCACCACGCGGTCGATGATCGACGAACTCACCGCCGTCTTGCCGACCCCCACACCGGCCGGCCACGACGGCCGGTGGGTGTAGAGGTAGTCGATCGCCACCGCCAGGTAGTGGTTCGGATTCAACAACCCCCCATCGGGCGTGACGATGCCGTGGCGGTCGGAGTCGGCGTCGTTGCCGGTGGCGATCTGGTACCGATCGGAGTGGGCGATTACCGTGATGAGCCCTGCCATCGCATCGGGCGAGCTGCAATCCATCCGGATCTTGCCGTCGTGATCCAACGTCATGAACCGCCACGTCGCGTCGACCAACGGGTTCACCACGGTCAGATCCAGACCATGTCGCTCGGCGATCACCGCCCAGTAATCAACGCTGGCCCCGCCCAACGGATCCGCGCCGATGCGCACCCCGGCGCCGCGGATGGCGTCGAGGTCAACCACGTTGACCAGGTCGTCGACATACGCGCCCAGATAGTCATGACGCTGCACCGCACCCAACGCCCGAAGCAACGGCACCCGTCGCACCGCCGACACATCATGCAGAATTTCGTTGGCGCGCTTGGCAATCAAACCGGTCGCGGCACTATCGGCCGGACCGCCGTTGGGTGGGTTGTACTTGAAGCCGCCGTCGGTCGGGGGGTTGTGCGAGGGGGTGACGACGATGCCGTCGGCCAGACCGTCGGAACGGCCGCGGTTGTAGGTCAGAATGGCGTGGCTGATCGCCGGCGTCGGTGTGTAGCGGTCCCTGGAATCAACCACGGCGACAACATCATTGGCAGCGAGCACCTCCAGCGCCGACACCCATGCCGGTTCCGAAAGGCCATGCGTGTCACGGCCGATGAACAACGGCCCGGTAGTGCCCTGCGCCGCACGGTACTCGACGATCGCCTGGGTGGTCGCCAGAATGTGAGCCTCGTTGAACGCGCCGTTCAACGCCGAACCCCGGTGACCCGAGGTGCCGAACACCACCTGCTGTGCGACATCGTCGGGATCGGGCGCAATCGTGTAGTAGGCCGTCACCAGGTGCGGCAGGTCGACGAGGTCTTCGGGCTGCGCCGGCTGGCCGGCTCGCGGGTTGGCCATGGTCACCAATTCTGCCCGTACGCCTCGACACGCTTTAGGCTGCGTAGGCGCACAGTTGGCAGACCGGAAGGAAACAGCCCGTGGCACGGCCTGACTATCGCGAGTTGGCGGCCATCTTCGCCGGCGGTGCGCTCGGTTCGCTGGCCCGAGCCGCGCTGGCCACCCTCGCCGTCCCCGATCCGGCACGATGGCCGTGGCCGACGTTCGTCGTCAACATTCTCGGCGCCTTCCTGGTCGGCTACTTCACCACCCGACTCCTGGAGCGACTACCGTTGTCGAGTTATCGTCGCCCCCTGCTGGGAACCGGATTGTGCGGCGGCTTAACCACTTTCTCCACCATGCAGGTCGAAACCATCAAGATGATCGAACACGGTCACTGGGCTCTGGCCGTCACATACACCGTCGTCAGCATCACGCTAGGCCTGCTCGCGGTACACCTGGCCACCGCCCTGGTACGTCGGGCACGCATCCGATGACGACGGTCCTGATATGGCTGGGCGTCATGGTCATCGGCGGCATCGGTTCTCTGGCGCGGTTTCTGGTGGATCGCACGATCGCCCGGCGGGTCGGCCGCCCATTCCCCTACGGCACGCTGACCGTCAACATCACCGGCGCGGCGCTGCTCGGGTTCCTCACCAGCCTGGCGCTGCCCAAGGACGTGTCCCTGCTGATCGGTACCGCGTTCGTGGGTGCCTACACCACCTTCTCCACCTGGATGCTGGAAAGCCAGCGCCTCGGCGAAGAACGCCAAATGCTGGCTGCGTTCGCCAATATCGCCGTCAGCGTGCTGCTCGGATTGACTGCGGTGCTTTTTGGACAACGGATCGCGGGGCTGATATGAGCGAAAAGAGCCTGAAGCTGACCGCCTACTTCGGCGAGCGGCAACGCGCAGTCGAAAAGCCACGACGATTCTTGGCAGATGACATGCTGGACCTCTTCGGCGCCAGCGAGGTGGCAACCAGCGTGATGATGCGAGGTGTCGCAAGCTTCGGGCCTACCGGCGGCCTGCACAGCGACGTTTCGCTGAGCATGTCTGAGGACCCGCCGGTGACGATCGCCGCCGTCGACGTCGAATCGAAGATCCGCACCCTGGTCGACGACGTCACCGCGATGACCGGCCACGGGCTGGTGACGCTGGAACGCGCGCGCCTGATCACCCGGGACAGCGGCACCGATGCGCTCAGCGAGATCGACAGCCGCACCGGAGAAGCCGCCAAACTGACCGTCTACGTGGGCCGGCAGGTGCGCGTCGCCGGATCCCCGGCCCACTACGCCGTCTGCGAACTGCTTTACCGCCACGGATTCGCCGGTGCCACAGTGCTTCTCGGCGTCGACGGCACCGCCTACGGCCAGCGCCAGCGAGCCAAGTTTTTCGGTCGCAACGTCAACGTACCGCAGATGATCATCGGCATCGGGCTGCCCCCGCAGGTGTCAGCCGCGGCCAGCGAACTGGCGACGCTGCTGCCGAGCCCGCTGATGACCATCGAGCGGGTTCGACTGTGCAAACGCGACGGCGACTTGTTCGCCCGCCCGCAGGAGCTGCCACCCACCGACAGCCAGGGTCGTACGCTGTGGCAGAAGCTGATGGTGCACACCGCCGATGTCGACCACGATGAGACCCAGCCCATCCACCGCGCGATCGTGCAGCAACTGATGAACTCCAAGACGGCCCGGGGCGCGACGGTGCTACGCGGCATCTGGGGGTTTCAGGGCGACCATGAACCCCACGGCGACAAGCTGTTTCAGCTGGTTCGCAAGGTACCGCTGATGACCATCGTGATCGACACCCCAGCGGCCATCGCCCGCAGCTTCACCATTATCGACGAGCTGACGGCCCGCCACGGCCTGGTCACCAGCGAGATGGTCCCGGCGGCCATGTCGCTGGACGGCACGCAACGCGCCCCCGAAACGCCGCTCGCCGAGTACGACTACTGAAACGCACAACCAGTAGTCGGCGCATGCCGTGCAATGCCCGGCCGACATCGCCAGCGGTCAAACTCCCATTAGTCCAGCAGGCGAGGGATGTCGTCCAGGGTGCGCGGCAGCACGTACAGCGCCCGACGCTGATGCGCAATATCGTGCTCACCGAGAAATACGCAGCCGCCGCTCTCGCAGAACTCGCGTAGCGCTTTGTTGCGGTACTCAGGATCGAACATGATCCGGTGACATTGCGGCTCGGCGTGGAACACACTCGCGACAAAGTGCGGCAGCAACAGCAGGACGATGCCTGTGTTCAGCATCTGAAGATCGGCCACCGCAGGCCGCACACCCAGATCCCACGAATCGGACTCATATCGTGTCGAAACTAAATCCATTGCGGGCCTGTATAATTCAACGTAAGCCTGATCGTGTCCGTCGATGCCTCCGACGAACGGCAAAGAGTAGCCGCCGTCGAGCTGGGCGCGCAGATACCGGCGCCACCGCGATGCCGGCCACACCTGGTCCCACGCTCGCGCCAAGTGCGGCCGGCTCATCCATTCGGCGATCATCTCGGCGTCGGCGTCTGGGTCGGCAAGACGACTTCCGTACGGACTGGGCACAACTGGCATCGGCGGTGGCGGGATGTTGTGGATCCCGTCGGCAAGATCGGTGCGCAGCCGCGGGAACAGCTCCTCGGGTTCATTCATAGCGCGGACTTCCATCTGTCTGCCAAGGCCGGAATCCATTCTCCTACTGCGTCCGCACCCTCGGGCGAGGCCGCGACCACGACGAGCTCGTCGACGCCGATGTCGCCAGGTGCGGCGACGTCAGCCGCCTCAGGGTTACGCATGGCCACCGACCGTCGCAACTCGCCGAGATGACGACCCGCCTCGGCACGCAGTTCGTCGAGTTTACCGATCCGAGATTCAACCCGACGATGTGGCTGCGCGAGCCGAGAGTGGTGGCCGGCCGACACAAGTCAAGCGTGTCCAAGCTGGTTTGTCACCTTGGCGCTGAATCCGCAATGAGGTCAGTAGTGGTAGGTATCCGACGGAGCCGGAGAGTGCACCTGCTCGTCCTCAAACTCCGAGGCCGCGATGCCGTAGGACCGAGCCAAATCGAGGATCTTGGTGGCGCGCGCGATGCGAGGGAGGTCCGATCCGTTGCGGATCTCGCCCCCGTCCCGCTCGAATTCGGCGAAAAACTCCTTAGCCCACCCGATCTCCTCCTGCGACGGAGACAGTCCCTCGTTCACCACGGCGCACTGGTCCGGCGACAGGCAGATCTTGCCGGTCATCCCGAACTCGACGGAAACCGCGGTCGCCTCGATCAGTTTCAGCGGGTTGGAGCCGATGGTGGGGCCATCGATCGCGCTGGGCAGGCCGGCCGCCTTGGCCGCGATGGTGAACCGGGACCGCGCATAGGCCAAAGTGGCCGGTTCTTCGCCGAAGCCGGTATCACGCCGAAAGTCGCCAATGCCGAACGCGAGCCGGAAGGTTCCCTTGGCGGCGGCGATCTCGGTGATGCGCTCCAGCCCGCGGGCCGTTTCCACCAACGCCACGATCGGCACATTCGGCAGGCGTTTGGCTGTTTCGGTCACGTGGTCCACCGATTCGACCATCGCCAGCATCACCCCGCCCACCGGGGTGCCGGCCAGCTGCGCGAGGTCGTCGGCCCACCACGGGGTGCCAAAGCCGTTGACCCGGACCCAGTCATTGTTGTCGGCGCCCAGCCACCGCACCACGTTGTCGCGGGCACTGACCTTGTCTTTGGGCGCTACCGCGTCCTCGATGTCGAATACCACGATGTCGGCGCGCGAGTGCGCCGAGGCCTCGAACCGGTCGGCATGGGTGCCGTTGACCAACAGCCAACTCCGGGCCAGGACCGGGTCGATGCGTGAGCCGACGTCGGCGGGATCCGTCGCGTCGTATTTGGCTTGCTCATACATTGCGTGCTCTGCCGCCTTTTCGTCCCGGTCGGTGTCGAACTGGTCGCCCCTTACCGTAGCGACCGCGCCAAGCCCCTCGCGGCGCGACCTAAGGGCGGCTTCACCTCACCTCCAGCGAGGTCGGCATGCCCGAACGATGTGACGAGCCCAACCTCCGTGCGGTTCGCGGCAACGTCGCCGGAATCGCCGACAGGAGTCGCGTCATGGTGTTGGATGACGGCGTGGGAGATATCAGCCGCACCCGGACGATAGCGGCGCAGCCGCAGGCGATTTGGGACGTCCTGGCCGACTTCGGAGCCCTGAGTTCCTGGGCCGAAGCCATCGATCACTCGTGCCTGCTCAACCACGGCCCAGACGGCCCGGCACTGGGCACTACCCGCCGCATACAGGTGGGTCCCAACACGCTGGTGGAGCGCATCACCGAGTTCGACCCGCCACAGACACTCGCCTACGACATCGAGGGTCTGCCGGCCCGGTTGGGCAAGGTCACCAACCGGTGGACGCTGCGGGCGGTGGGTGATCACACGGTAGTCGCGTTGATCAGCACGGTCGAGGCCGGGACCGGACGGCCGGCCCGCATGGCGGAGTGGGTTGCACTCCGGGTCCTGGCCAAGCAGGCCGATGCGCTGCTCGCCGGGCTGGCACAACGAATGGAGAACACACATGTCTGATCGCCCCGACATCATCATCGTGATGACCGACGAAGAGCGGGCGGCGCCACCTTATGAGTCGGGCGAACTACTCAGCTGGCGGCAACAAACGCTGACCGGCCGCCGCTGGTTCGACGAGCACGGGGTGAACTTCACCCGGCACTACACCGGTTCGCTGGCCTGCGTGCCGAGCCGTCCGACGATCTTCACCGGGCACTATCCCGACCTGCACGGCGTCACCCAAACCGACGGCATCGGCAAGCGCTTCGACGATTCGCGGCTGCGCTGGCTGCGCGCCGGCGAGGTGCCCACCCTGGGCAACTGGTTCCGCGCGGCCGGCTACGACACCCACTACGACGGCAAGTGGCACATCTCCCACGCCGACCTCGAAGACCCCGCGACCGGCGGATCCCTGGCCACCAACGACGACGACGGCGTCGTCGACCCAGCGGCGGTGCAGCGCTATCTTGAGGCCGACCGGCTCGATCCGTACGGGTTCTCCGGCTGGGTAGGCCCCGAACCGCATGGCGCAGGCAACGCCAACAGCGGCTACCGCCGCGACCCGCTGATCGCCGATCGGGTGGTCGCGTGGCTGGGCGACCGCTATGCCCGCCGTCGTGCCGGTGACACCGCGGCGCTGCGCCCGTTTCTTCTGGTGGCCAGCTTCGTCAACCCGCATGACATCGTGCTGTTCCCCGCCTGGGTGCGACGCAGCCCGATCCAACCGTCCCCACTCGACCCGCCGCAGGTGCCGCCGGCACCCACCGCCGACGAGGATCTGTCCACCAAGCCGGCCGCGCAGATCGCCTTCCGCGAGGCCTACTACTCCGGCTACGGACCCTCGCCGGCGATCCGCCGCACCTACAAGCGCAACGCGCAGCGCTACCGCGACCTGTACTACCGGCTGCACGCCGAGGTCGACATCCCGATCGACCGGGTGCGCAGAGCCGTCACCGAAGGCGGCTCCGAGCATGCGGTGCTGGTGCGCACCTCCGATCACGGCGACCTGCTCGGAGCGCACGGCGGACTGCACCAGAAGTGGTTCAACCTGTACGACGAGGCCACCCGAGTACCGTTCGTGATTGCGCGCATCGGAGCGAACGCGACGCACGCACGCACCGTCACCGCGCCCACGTCACATCTCGACCTGGTGCCCACGCTGCTTAGCGCGGCCGGCGTCGACGTCGACGCGGTGGCGTCACGGCTCGGCGAGTCCTTCTCCGAGGTACACCCGCTGCCCGGCCGGGACCTGATGCCCGTCGTGGACGGCGCACCGGCCGACGAAGGCCGCGCCGTCTACCTGATGACTCGCGACAATGTGCTCGAAGGCGATACCGGCGCGTCCGCGCTGTCCCGCCAGTTGGGCCGCGACGTGAATCCGCCTGCGCCCCTGCGCATTAAGATCCCAGCGCATGTCGCCTCCAACTTCGAAGGCTTGGTCGTGCGGGTAACGGAGGAGGACGGCGGTTCGGGGCACCTATGGAAACTGGTCCGCACCTTCGACGACCCGGCCACCTGGACGGAGCCCGGTGTGCGTCACTTGGCGGCCAACGGGATCGGCGGCGAGGCGTACCGCACCGATCCCATCGACGACCAGTGGGAACTCTACGACCTCACCGCGGATCCCGTTGAAGCGCAGAATCGTTGGGCCGACCCGGACCTGCACGACTTGCGACAGCATCTGCGCATGCAACTCAAGCAGGCCCGGGCGTCATCGGTGCCGGAGCGCAACCAGCCGTGGCCGTACGTCAACCGGCAGCCTCCGAGCGGCGAATCCGAGGGTCTGGTGCGTAGGGTGCTCGGGCGGTTGAAATAATTGAGCGCGCCGATATTGCCGCCATGGTCGTTTCGGGGCGCGAATCACGACCACGGGCGCAATCTCGGCGAGACCGGGCCAACTACCCCGGCGCCGGCGCGCCACAGCAATTCGCCTGTGATGCCCCCGCGTTCGGGGCGATCACATCCATTGAGTTGACCGAACGCCCCCGACGTCGCCGTTGGTCGTTACTAGAGCCGGTGGTCGGCCGGTAGGTCAGCTGTCGCGCGCTGTTGCCGCGCGGCATAGAGGATCGAACCTGCCGTCTGAAACGGCACGGTTTCGCGGTGAGCGGTGGCCACGGGTAAGTCAGCGGCCCGGCGCAGCATCATCAAAGCGAGCGTTCCGTTGGTGGAGTACGGGACGATCAAGATATTCGCCAACGCGTCGACACCCGTCACGGTCATCACATGCTGCTGCTTGTGCTGCCAGCCCTGCCAGTTCAAGTCGGGCGGTCGCTGTAGCGGCGGCCAGTTGACCGTGATGTTGGTGATCTCACCGAGTCGTGCGCGCAGCGCCAGGATCAACTCGGGCAGCTCAACGCCGATCCGGTCGGTTCGCGGCCACCAGGCCCCGTCGATGTCATGCCCGAGCTCGGTCGCGAGCGTGAGGCGTATCGGGGTGGAGTGCCGTCGCGCCCCTAGCGAATAGCTCACCGGCCCGGCGCGGCCGGCCGACAAAATCCCAGTTCACGGTGATCCAGTGAGGTGGGGCAGGATAGCACTACGAGGTTCACCGGGACTGTTCCTTCATGCTCGGCATCGTCCGCCCCGCGGTTGCGGGACGACGGAGGAATCGCATTGCCCTTAGCACGTCCCGTAGCTGACTACTGGTGACCATCGCTGACAACGAAAAGGCTCGCATATGACGCTACGCCACCAGGAGAGCCGTCGAACCTCGGGCCATGAATCGCGATTGGTGACGATTACGTGCGGCATAGAGGAGGATGGTGTCATGGTCAAAGACAACTGGTGCGATGCACCCGAGATTCACCCGTCGGAGATCCGGGTAGGTGACACCATTGGCACTGTCGACCCCGAACATCTCCCTTACCTGGTCAAGATGATCAGCACCCCACAAGCCGGATCAACACGCTGGACCTTTTTCGGCCGCGACACAAACGGCCAACAGCACTCGAGCACCTTCCGAGATGGCCAACTGGTTCGCAGGTACACCAAAGCGTCCTGAGGTCGGCGTCACCCAATGTCAGGCCTCCCCTCAGGTGCGCTAACTCGGCCAGCTCATCCAGCCGCCGCCGCGACTGATCACGCGGTGCGGTCTGAAGCTCGAGCAACACCCGCTCCACACCCAGCCGCGCGTAGCCGTCAAGCGTTTGCGCCGTGGCATCCCCCCATTGACAGACAGTCGCCGCAACGTCGGGGTCGGCGACCGCACGCAACTCGTGGAGGGGACCCGCCAGCAGTTCCGGGGATGGGCTGAGCGCGATCCACCTGGCATCGAACTCGCGATACCGGCATCGGGCCTTGGAGCTAATCCGAAGCTAGTCCTTGAGGACCCGTTTGGCGGGCCGCGCCGCACCCCAAAGCCCAACGCCGATACCGATAATCGCACCGCCGAGGCCGATGATCTGCTGTGAGCGCTTGAGTTCACCGTGCACGCTGAGCCCGCCGAGCAGGTCGGCGGCGTCCGCGCCGCCGGAGGCCAGGAACCAGCCGCGAGTGTTCTTGCCGCGCAAGGCCGAGGTGGCCAGCAACCCGCCGATCAGCGCATCGCGGTAGCCCATCGACCGCAACAGCAGTTGCGCGGTCGCCGTTTGATCGTCCGGGGCGCCCCAGAGCTTGTTCGCCCTCATGGGGTCGACGAGAAAAGAAATCCCCGAGGCGAGTCGGATGCTGCCCGCGACGAGTGCGGCGCGATCGATGGCCATGGCCGCAGCTTAGAGTCTTCCCACACCACACAGAAGGAGTCTGGGAATGACGTGGCAGATCGTGTTGTTCGTCGGGTGCTTGGTCGTGGCCGGGGTCGCGGCCCTGGGTTGGTTGCTCGCCAGCGACGACAAATCCCGCCTCCGGCGCCGGACGGTGGTAATGGGAGCGCTATCGGGCGCGGTCCTGTTCTTCCTGCTGGGCAGTTTCACGATCGTCGGAACTCGCCAAATCGCGATCGTCACCACCTTCGGCCGCCCGACCGGGGTGAGTCTGAACAACGGATTTCACGGCAAGTGGCCCTGGCAGATGACGCACCAGATGGATGGTGCCGTCCAGATCGACAAGTACGTCAAGGACGGCAACCACGATGCGCGCATCATGGTTCGACTGGGCAATCAGTCGACCGCCTGGGCCGACGTCAGCATCCGCTGGCAGCTCAAACAACACGCCGCCCCGGAACTCTTCCAGCAGTACAAGACCTTCGACAACGTGCGCGTCAATCTGATCGAGCGGAATCTGTCTGTCGCACTCAACGAGGTGTTTGCCGCGTTCAACCCGCTGGATCCGCAGAACCTCGACGTCTCCAAATTGCCCAATCTCGCCAAGCGCGCCGCTGACCTGATGCGCCAGGACGTGGGCGGCCAGGTCGACATCTTCGACATCAACGTGCCCACCATCCAGTACGACCAGGGCACCGAGGACAAGATCAACCAGCTCAATCAGCAGCGCGCCCAGACCTCGATCGCGGTGGAATCCCAGCGCACCGCCGAGGCTCAGGCCAAGGCGAACGAGATCTTGTCCCGCTCGATCAGCAACGACCCCAACGTGGTTGTGCAGAACTGCATCACGGCCGCGATCAATAAGGGCATCAGCCCGTTGGGTTGCTGGCCGGGTACCACGGCAATGCCTACGGTGCCCGTCGCCGGACGCTAGTCATGACCGGCTGATCGCCATGAGAGGGTGGTTCCTCATGGAGATCCCGTTGGCCGACGTGTTGCGCGGCCGTTTCGGTCCCCGGGCGGGACGGCGCGTGCCCGAGTTTGATCTCACACCGGCCCTGGAGGACCTCGAAGACGACGAGACCAAAGCCACCGATGCCGCTCTCGACACCGTTGACCTGCCGTCGGCCGACCCGGTCCTGCTGCTGCAGAAGATGGAAAACCGCCTGGTGCGCAATCACCTGGCCCACCCCGATGTGCTCAGCGGCGAAGAACTGCGCAAACTGCGTTACATCCTGAACTTCGCCCGGCTTGCCGACTTCGAGCCCGGGGTCGCGGGTCCGGGCGGCAGTCGTGGCCGTGGTGACATCTCGGTGGGCGCGGAGATCGGGCCGTGGCGCTCCCGGGTGGTCGACGCGTTGTTCGGCCCATTGCGCGAAGAGCCGGACCAGATCAAGGCATTGGCGGCGGCACGAGGCGCGTTGGCCGGCTTGGCTGACGACCAGGACGATCAGCGACAGGTACTCATCGATCGCCATCGCAATGATTTCTCGGCCGCCGAACTCGACGCCGAGGTGGGCTACAAGAAGCTCGTCACGGTGCTGGGCGGCGGCGGCGGCGCGGGGTTCGTCTACATCGGCGGTATGGCACGGCTGCTGGAAGCGGGTCAGATACCCGACTACATGATCGGCTCGTCGTTCGGGTCGATCATCGGCAGCCTGGTGGCCCGTGAATTGCCGGTGCCGATCGAGGAGTACGTGGCCTGGGCCAAGACGGTGTCGTACCGCGCCATTCTCGGACCCGAACGGGTGCGTCGCCGCCATGGCATGGCCGGCTTGTTCGCGCTGCGCTTCGACCAGTTCGCGCATGCCCTACTCAGCCGGGAAGACGGCGCGCGGATGCGGATGTCGGATCTGGCGATTCCGTTCGACGTCGTGGTAGCCGGGGTTCGCCGGCAACCGTACGCGGCGCTGCCCTCCAGGTTCCGCCGGCCCGAGCTGGCGGCGCTGCAATTTCGGTCGCTTCCCTTCCGCCCCATCGGAATTGGACCCCTGGTGGCGGCGCGCATGTGGCAGGTTTCGGCGTTCATCGACTTGCGGGTGGTCAAGCCGATCGTCGTCTGCGGCGATGACCCGGCACTCGACTTCGATGTCCTCGACGCGGCATCGTTCTCCTCGGCGATTCCCGGTGTGCTGCACCACGAAACGAGCGACTCCCGGATGCTGCCGCTGCTCGAGGATATGTTCGCCGAGCGGGACATCGCGGCGCTGGTCGACGGCGGCGCAGCTAGCAACGTACCTGTCGAACTGGCGTGGAAGCGAGTCCGCGACGGCAAGCTCGGCACTCGCAATGCGTGCTATTTGGCGTTCGATTGCTTTCATCCGCAATGGGATTCGCGGCACCTGTGGCTGGCCCCGATCCTGCAGGCGATTCAGCTGCAGATGTTGCGCAATCTGCCTTATTCCGACCACCTAGTCCGCTTCGAACCCACCCTGTCGCCGATCAATCTGGCCCCGTCAACTACCGCAATCGACCGCGCCTACCGATGGGGACGGGCCAGCGTCGAGAGGGCGATCCCGGTGACATCGGCGCTGTTGCAGCCAACCTGGTGGGCAGGCGACGCTCCCCCGGTTCCGTCCGCACAGCCGCAGGAGCATGCGAAGTCGGTGGCGTCGTCGATGAGCTCGGTGATGGCGGCGATTCAGTCGCCGAGCAGTCGCCTCTCCCGCTGGCGCAACCGCCACCTGACCTGAGACTGTCAGCGCCGACTACCATGAGCCCATGGTCGACCCGGTCGGAGGCGCCGACTACCACGCTGGCGACACGGCTGCGGTTCCCAACTCCGCCAACACCGACTCGGCCAGCCTGGCGTGGTCGCGCGGTAACGACGTCCCGGACATCCAGGACCCGCCGGGCGCGAGTCGGGCGAACGCCGCCGTGCCCCCGGACGAGGCCGATCTCGACCAGTCCTGGACTACTGCGTGGACCCGAGCCGCCACCGTCCTACTCATCTGCCTAGCGCTGGCCGTGGTGATCGTGGTCGCAGGCTGGTTGATGAGTAGAAACAGGACCTCCGACAACGCCGCCCCGCCGGCGCGAACCACGGCCGGATCGGCTGCCACCTCGGCACCGGCCGCCAGCACCACCATCGCCTCCACTGCGGACCAGGACGACAGATACATCGCGGCACTCAACGAGAAGGGCATCGAGTTCGCCAACCCTCAGGCCGCTGTCTTCAACGGCAAGACGGTGTGTCAGAACATCGGACAAGGTATGACGGTGCAAGAAGTGGTGGTGCAGTTCAGGTCGAGCAGTCCCGCGTTCGCCGCCCACGCCGACGACTTCGTCGCCATCTCGGTCCGGGCTTACTGCCCGCAGTACAGCAAGCTGGTCGCCGCGATCTGATCAGTCCGTCACCTTTCGGAACGCACTCACCAGCTCCGTCAACACCTCACGTGCCTGTCCTGGATCTGAAGGGAGCGATCCGGCGAACCGGATGTCGGTGGCGCCCTCCGCCACCATGCGAGGAACCACCGCAACCGACGCACGCACATCGATCTTGCGATCGGCCCCCTTCACCATGGCCGCCGAACCCTGCACCTGAAGATCAGCCGGGTCTTCACCGGTGTCAGCGATCGCACGCTTCATCGCAGGGATGGCGCCGGTAAGGTCGGTGATCGCCGGGCCCCACGGAATCCAGCGCTTGCCGAACCGGCTCAGCCGTCGGGCCACGGCCGGGTTCACAGTCCCGCTGACCCAGACGGGAATTCCGCCGGGCTGCAACGGCTTTGGCATCTGGTGAATGTCGCCGAACGATAACTCCGCGGAGCTGTAGCTGGCCCGCCGCTGCGTCCACAGGGTGCGGCACACCTCCAGCGTGTGGTCAAGCAGCCGGCCACGGCGCTCAAAGGGCAGACCGACCGCTTCATACTCCTCGCGTTGCCAGCCGATCCCCACACCGAGGTCCACCCGCCCACCCGAGAGCACGTCCAGGGTGGACAGCTGCTTGGCTAGCACTGCCGGCCGCCTCAGCGCGGCCAGCAGCACCGACGTTCCCAACCTGATGCGCGTGGTCGTGGCAGCCACCGCGGTCAGCAAGACAAGGGGCTCCAGCCACTGGCCGTCCGGGCCGGTGGGTTGCCTACCACCCGCGGTCCCTCCCACAGCGGGATCGGCGTAGGCGTCGAGCTTCTCCCCGAACACCACATGGTCGGACACCACTACCCGATCGACACCGGCGGCATCCATGGCTCGGGCCGTATCCAGTGTGGCGCTCCAGTTCGGATTCGGGTCGTCGCTGTAGCTACGCAGATAGAGCGAGAGTTTCGGACGATCCGTCATGGGCCAATTCCCGTCACCTACCGAGTATCTCGGATGGGCACGCTGCGAGGATCACTTTCAGCGTCGCCACGCGGATCCGCCGACAATGCTTAGATCCTCGGCCGGCGCGCGCTACGCAGAACGACGTGACGCCCGGCGGCAAGCCGGGCCTGCGTTTAGCAACCCACTGCCCGGGTATGCGCGGTAATGCGGCGCGGCCCCCCGCGCCCCGTTACTGGAGGTGTATTCCGCGTGGCCGAAATGATTGTAGAAACGCCCGAAGAGGTCATCGCTTTCCTCAAAGCCCAGCATGACCTGATCGAGGACATGTTCGACCAGGTGTTGCTCGCGTCGGATCCACAAGCACGCGAGAAGCCCTTTATCGAATTGCGTCAACTTCTCGCCGTACACGAGACCGCAGAGGAGATGTTCGTCCACCCGCGAGCGCGCCGTCAAATCGATTCCGGCGATGCGATCGTGGACAGTCTGCTGCACGAAGAGCACGACGCGAAGGAGCAGTTGTCGAGGATCGAAAGCCTTGACATCACCTCGCAGGAGTTCATCGACGAGCTGACCAAGCTGCGCGAGGCGGTGCTGTCCCACGCCGAGCACGAGGAGCTCGAAGAGTTCGAGCAATTGCAGCGCGACATTGACACCGAGGAACTGAAGCGCATCGGCACCGCGGTCAAAGTCGCCGAGGCCATCGCACCGACCCGGCCGCACGCCGGTGTGGAATCGGCCAAATTGAATTTCGCCGTCGGGCCGTTCGCGTCGATGCTCGACCGCGCGCGCGACTTGATCAAACAAGCCGTCAGCTAGGAGAATCCGTGAGCAACCCGGAATCACCTGATGAGCAGGAAAAGGCCGCAGCGACAGCAAATGAGCAAGACGGCGACGACAGTATTGTGTCGCCGCCTGCCTATCCCGCCTACTCGACCCCTCCCCCGGAAGGTTTGGCCATTAACGAGGACGGGTGATTCTCCGTAGTGTGTGACAAGTGAGCGTTACCCCCGACATCACCATCACCCTGCAGGACCGGTTCGCCAGCGAGCTGCCCGAGATGGCGGTTCCCTGGCAAGCCGAAGTGCCCCCCGCGGCGCGACTGCTGGTGCTCAACGAGCCGCTGGCTGCCGAGCTTGGTCTCGACGCCACCTGGCTGCGCAATCCTGACGGAGTGAAGTTTCTGGTGGGCAACCTGGTCCCCAGCGGCGCCGCACCGGTGGCCCAGGCTTACGCCGGGCATCAGTTCGGCGGCTATGTGCCACGGCTGGGGGACGGGCGCGCCCTGCTGCTGGGCGAGCTCGCCGACGCTGACGGGCGCCTACGTGACATCCACCTCAAAGGCTCCGGGCGCACACCGTTCGCCCGCGGCGGGGACGGCCTGGCCGCGGTCGGGCCGATGCTGCGCGAGTACATCATCAGCGAGGCCATGCACGCACTGGGAATCCCGACCACCCGATCGCTGGCCGTGGTGGCCACCGGGCGCCCGGTGGCACGCGAGACGATGCTGCCCGGTGCCCTGCTAGTGCGCGTGGCGAGCAGCCATCTCCGCGTGGGTAGCTTTCAGTATGCCGCCGCCACCGGCGATCTCGGCCTGTTGCGTCGACTGGCCGACCATGCCATCGCGCGCCACCATCCCGACGCCGGACAGGCCGAGCAACCTTACCTCGCGCTGTTCGAAGCGGTGGTCGCCGCCCAGGCGTCGCTGGTGGCGCGCTGGATGATGGTCGGGTTCATCCACGGGGTGATGAACACCGATAACATGACCATCTCCGGCGAGAGCATCGACTACGGGCCGTGCGCATTCATGGAGGCCTACGACCCCGACACCGTCTTCAGCTCGATCGATGCCTGGGGCCGTTACGCCTACGGTAACCAGCCGACGATCGCGGCCTGGAACCTCGCCCGATTCGCCGAGACCTTGCTGCCGTTGATCGGCGAGGACGTCAACGAGTCAATCGCACTGATAGAGAACGCCTTTGACGGCTTCCACGCCTACCACGCCGCCTGGCTGTCGGGCATGCATGCCAAGCTCGGCGTCGCCACCGATGTGGACGCTGTGATGCCGTTGATCGACGAACTACTGCCCATGCTGCAGGAGAGCCACGTCGACTTCACCTCGTTCTTCCGTCACCTGGCCCAAGCGGCTCGCGGGGATGACGGACCGGCACGGGGGCAGTTCGTCGACCCCGCACGCTTCGACAACTGGGCACAGCGCTGGCGGGCGCTGGGACCGGATGCCGACTCGATGGACCGCGTCAATCCGATCTACATCCCGCGCAACCATCTCGTCGAGGAGGCGTTGACCGCGGCGACCGCCGGCGACCTCGACCCGCTCGGTCAACTTCTCAACGCAGTCAGCGACCCGTACACCGAGCGACCGGGCCTGCAGCGGTATGCGTCCCCCGCCCCCACGGATTTCGGCGTCTACCGAACCTTCTGTGGCACCTGAACTTTGGCGTTGTCCCCGGTGGATGCCGTAATTGCGATCGCGATCATGATGTCGATGTAGGTGATGAACAGCCCGGCCCAGTACGCCCATTTCATCTGCGGTTCCGCTGGCGCGGCGAAGAAAACGATCAGGAAGATCGGGCCGACGATGCCACACACGAGCACCATCGCCTGGATGATGACGTAGCGTTTGAAGGTGGACAACCGTCGATCTCCCGTCATTTCGGCGTCGACAGCATATCCCGCACGCTGACCGACATTGCTGAGGTCTACCGCGCTTCGATGCGATCCAGCAGCGACGCCGCCGACCGGCCGCGATGCGTGGCGACCAGAGCACTAAGACTTTGACCGAGAGCGCCGAAGCCGCTGGCCTAGGAGCAGGAAACCCAGCACGACCGCTCCGATCACCGACCCGACCACAGCGGAGAGCGCGGTATTGACCAACCAGCCCAGCACGCCACCGAGAGGCGCGTGGTGAACCCACCGCTCGGCGTGGTGCACCAAGCCGTACGGGGTGTGCCAGCCGAGGTGGTCGGCCCCCATCAGAAGGATGTGTCCCCCGACCCACAGCATCGCCACCGTCCCGACCACGGACAGCACCGACAGGAGTTTGGGCATTCCCGCGACCAGACCCCGACCGATCGTCCTGCCCATGCGTGAGGAGGTCCGAGCCAGATGCAGGCCGATGTCGTCCATCTTGACGATTCCCGCGACCACGCCGTAGACCGCGACAGTGATGACCAGCGCAACGACGATCAGGATCGCCAACCGCGGCACAAAGGCCTCGGCGGCCACCTCGTTAAGGGCGATCACCATGATCTCGGCGGACAGGATGAAGTCGGTCCGGATCGCGGCGGCCACCATGTGACTCTCGCTTTCCAGCTGCTCGGTACCGTGGTCGTGACCGCGCAGACTGCTCCAAACCTTCGCGGCGCCTTCGTAACACAGATACGTGGCCCCGAGCATCAGGATCGGGCTCAGCAACCACGGTGCAAACTGGCTGAGCAGCATCGCCCCCGGCAGGATGAAAATCAGCTTGTTACGCAGGGACCCGAACGCAATGCGCTTGATGATGGGCAGCTCGCGCTCGGCAGAGATTTCGTCGACGTACTGGGGCGTCACCGCCGTGTCATCGATAACCACGCCAGCGGCCTTCATGGTCGCCCGTCCCGCGGCGCCGCCGACATCATCGAGCGAAGCGGCGGTCAGTCGCGCAAACAGCGCCACGTCATCCAGAAGTCCGAACAGACCCGCGCTCATCGCGTCTGCCTCATGGCGTTGCAGCGTACCCGGGTGCGTATCACTCGGCTCATCAGGAAGGCCGGCTTCCGACCTCCAGGCCGGCCAATGGCGAAGTGCCCTCGAAGATCACGCGACCCCATTCACGCACCCGGCAGTGCAGCGTGGCGGCCAGGTATTCGTAGTCGGTGTCGACGTTGCGACGCTCGGCCGGCAACGGTACGGGTAGCACGTGCGGTCCGTCTGGGGTGCCACGCCCGAAAAGTTCGACGCGATGACGCACGGTGCGGGCATCGATGTGCCATCGCTGGATGTCGCAGCGGGACGACACCCATGCCGGTGGAGTGATACGCAGCAGTCGATCTCCCAGTCGCACCACAACTCCGGTGACATCACGCTTGACCGGACCCAACTCAAGCAGGCCTCCGGAGAATGCCACCGACACATCTGCGTCGCCGAAATCGTGCGCCTGTCCCCACCACCAGCGCAGCGGAAAGCCGGCTCCCCAATTGCGTTCGCAATACAACCTCGCATCGGTGAATTCCCAACGCTGGTCACCGTGAGTAACGGTGCCAGAAGCCCTGCCCCCCAACCGGTACGGGTGCCAGTACTGGTTGAGGAACGGCACCGAGGAGAACACTCCGCCACCGCCGAACGGCTTGGGCCACTGATAAGCATCGTGAAATTTCAGGTCGACAGCGGTGTCGCCAAGGACCATCTTGAGTCGTTCAGCGCTCGCATCGATCAGGTCTCCACCAGAGTCAGCCTGCACCGAGAACCGCCTTTGATCGGCTTTCACGCCGTCAATGGCGGCCGATCGCACCACCGCGCCCGGGTGCAGCGCGATCGCGGCCGTCGACCAGTCGCCAGCAGACTGACGGTTCGCGCTGCACAGGGCGACCACCACCCGCCCATCCTCCTGGTCGGACAGCCGCCAGAACCAGCCCTCCATCTCGGTGCCGTGCGACGGGACGGGATCGCCGAACGGCACATCGGCCCCGGTTCGCCGATAGATCGACACGAGTCCCGGGACCAGCCCCAGCCCGGCACGTGCAGCACTATGGACGACATTCACAGACCTTTGGTACCCCACCGGCGGGTGGTATGAACGCACAGCCGGAAAGCTTTTGCTCAGCTGCCGGCCGGGGCCGTTCAGTGCGCGACCTTGACAGCGGTCATTTCCGGTGACGCCCCGCTGTCGTACCCAGTAGCCCGGGTCAACCATTACGACGAGGGAGCCTTACTCCGCGCCGGCCGATCCGCCAGATAGGCGACGATGGCGTTGGTCAATCCACGACGCGCCTCGTCGAGATCGGCGTAACTGCCGAGCTGCCGTTCCGACACGAGGCCCCGCATGGCACCAGGGATCAACGTCGCGATCTCATGGACCCGCTGCGGGTCGACCCGCAGGTCGGCGAACGCCTTCTGACAGGTCGCGTGCCAGCCCCGGCCCCACGACCGCAGCTCCGCGGCGGTGCGCGGGTACAGCCGGTCCAGCTCGACGGGTTCCCGTGGCAACACCGCGCGCAGATTCTCGATTGCCCGGGAGTCGGGCGCGGTCAGCCCGTCGTACAGGGTGTCGATGATCTCCGCGACGCGCTCCTGCAACGACGCCCCGATATCGGGATTGGCGAACACATGGGCCCGTCGCCGGGCGGTGTAGTGCAGCACGGCTGCCCAGAACCCATCGGCATCGCCGAACTGGTACTGCACGGTGCCCCAGGTGACCCCGATCTGTTTGGCGATCCGATTCGCCGAGACCGCTCCGGGATCCCCGGAGGCCAGCGCGGTCACTGCCGCCCGCAACATCGCCTCTCGGGTGGCCAACCCACGCTTGTTGGCCCTGCGACCCGCGCTGTCCGCCACTGCCATTCCCGAATCCTAACGCGGAAATCCAACTTTCGTTGACTGATCTATGACTTTTTCATAGAGTATTTGATGATCGGATCGAGAGGACCGCGTGCATGGCGAAGCCGCCTTTGTCGATGAAACCCACCGGCTGGTTCCAGGTCGCGTGGTCCGACGAGATCGACATCGGCGACGTGCACACGATGAAGTACTTCGATCAGGAGATGGTCGCCTGGCGTGCCGATTCGGGCCAGCTCACCGTGATGAACGCGTACTGCGAACACCTCGGCGCTCACCTGGGCTACGGCGGCACCGTCGTGGGCGAAGCGTTGCAGTGCCCGTTCCACGGCTGGCAGTGGAGCCAGGAGGGTCGCAACGTGCGCATCCCCTATCAGGACCGACCCAACCGGGGACGACGCATCCGCACCTACCCGGTGGTGGAGCGCAACGAGTCGATCTACATCTGGCACGACATCGAAGGCCGCGCGCCGTTTTTCGACGCACCTGACATCTTTGCCGACTTCGCCGATCGGCGCGGTCCGGACGATTACCATCCACAGCAGCGATTTTTCCAGCAGGGCCTGGAGTTGCATCCGCAGTACGTACTCGAGAACGGCGTCGATTTTGCGCACTTCAAGTACGTCCACAACACGCCGATCGTGCCGATCTTCACCCGCCACGACTTCGACGACCCGGTTTCCTACGTCGACTTCACCATCACCTTCGAGGGCGACGACCAACAGAGCATCGACGATGTTCGCAGCGGCGTCGAGGCCATCAACGGCGGACTCGGGGTAGCCGTCACCCGAAGTTGGGGGATGGTCGACAACCGCACCATCTCAGCGATCACGCCGGTCGACGAGTGCACGTCCGATGTCCGGTTCATGGTCTACATCGGGCGGGTTCCTGGCCGGGACGACGCACGAGCGCAAGCCAAGGCCCGCATGTTCGGCGAAGAGGTGATTCGGCAGTTTACTCAGGACGTGGTCATCTGGGCACACCAGCGGTACTCCGATCCGCCGGCACTCGCGAACGCGGAGTCCGCGGGGTTCACCGCGATCCGCAACTGGGCCAAGAGGTTCTACCCCGATGGTAAGAGCGGCACCGCCGCCGAACTCGCCGCCAGAAGCTCCGGAAAGGCGCCAGCATGACAGCTCCGCTCAAGGTCTTCCAAGTCGCGACCGGCAACGTGGGGTCGGAGATGATCAAGCGCGTCGCAAGCCACCCGGACCTGGAACTGATTGGCGTGCACTGTTACTCACCGGAGAAGATCGGAAAGGACGTCGGAGAAATCGTCGGATTGGCACCCACCGGTGTCAGGGTGACCGGCAGCATCGAGGAGATCATCGCCGCGAGGCCCGATGTACTGACCTTCCACGGCGTCTTTCCCGACGAGGACCTTTACGTGAAAGTCCTTGAGGCGGGCATCAATATCGTCACCACCGCGGATTGGATCACCGGTTGGCACCGCGACCGCAACCATCCACACCCCTCCGGTAAATCAGTCACCCAACTGCTGGCCGAGGCATGCCAGAGGGGTCACTCGACGTTCTACGGAACCGGCATGAACCCCGGCGTCAACCAGATCCTGGGCGTGGTGTGTTCGGCCGATGTCGCCGAGATCGAGAATGTCACCACCATCGAGTCGGTCGACGTGTCCTGCCATCACTCCAAGGACACCTGGGTCGAGGTGGGTTACGGTTCGCCCGTGGACGATCCGTCGATCCCCGCCAACTTGGAGAAGTACACCCGCGTGTTCGCCGATAGCGTCCTGATGATGGCCGACTGTTTCGACCTCAAACTCGACGAGGTCAAGTTCGAGTACGAATTAGGCTCCTGCACAAAGGATGTCGACCTGGGTTGGTACAGGCTGCCCAGAGGCTCGTTGGGCGGCAGCTACATCAAGTATCAGGGCATGGTGGACGGCGTGCCGCGGGTGGAGACGCACCTGGAGTGGCAGATGACCCCGCATACCGACCCCAGCTGGAAAATCAAGGGCTGCTACATCACCGCGATCAAAGGCGACCCGTGCATCTACAACAAGCACCTGATCCTCCCCAAGCCCGGCGTCGACCTGTCCAACCCGGCCAACTTCGCGTCCATCGGCATGACAGTCACCGGGCTGCCGGCACTCAACTCGATCAAGTCGGTCGTCGCCGCTGCACCGGGCCTGATCACCAGTGCCGACCTGCCGTTGCGCGCGTTCGCCGGCCGGTTCGCTATCTAACGACCGGCGAGACCGGTGCACTTGACACGCTTTAAGGATTGAGCGCCAGAATCAGTTTGCCGGTGTTGTCGCCGCGGAACAGCCCAAGCAGCACCTCGGGAAAGTCTCCCACGTCACCGTGGATGATCTGCTCTTGAGAACGCAACTCACCGCTACGCAGCCAATCCGCGAGCTGCCCAACGGCTTCGGCGTAACGGTCGGCGTAGTCGAATATCACGAAGCCGGTCATGGAGGCACGGGCGACCAGCAGCTGCATGTAGTTGGCCGGGCCGCGAAGTTCGCCATCGGCGTTGTACTGCGAGATGGCGCCACACAGCACGACACGCGCGCCCCGGGCGAGCCGGGACAACGCCGCTTCCAGGGTGGTGCCCCCGACGTTGTCGAAGAAGACGTCGATGCCGCCCGGCGCGTGCGTCTTGAGTGCTTTGCGCAGATCGCCGTCCCGGTAGTCGATGGCGGCGTCGAATCCCAGTTCCTCGACCAGCCAGCGGCACTTGTCCTGCCCGCCGGCGATACCGACGGTTCGGCAACCGTGGATGCGCGCGATCTGGCCGGCGATGCTGCCTACCGATCCGGCGGCCCCGGAGATGACTACGGTCTGGCCCGGCTGTGGCCGGCCCACGTCGAGCAGCCCGAAATAGGCGGTCAATCCACTGATGCCGAGCGCGCCGAGGTGCACCGGAGCGGGCGCCAGCGCGGTGTCGACAGGGTTCACGTCGCGGCCGTCGGAGACCGCGTAGCGCTGTACTCCGAACGCGCCGTACACCTCGTCCCCGGTCGCGAAATCCGGGTGGCGTGACTCGATGACACGCCCGATGGCGCCGGCCCGCATCACCTCGCCGATCTCCACCGGTGGCACATACGACCGGCCGGCATTCATCCAGGTGCGCATCGCCGGATCGACCGAGAGGTATCCGACCTGCACCACAAACTCGCCGTCCCCGGGAGCGGCAACGGGCTCGTCGCTGATCTGCCAATCGGCTGCCTTCGGCAGGCCGACCGGACGGGCGGCCAATCGGCACACGGTGTTGGTGAGCGTCATGGTTCACATCTCCTGACTCAACGCGCTGAGAGCTGAACGGCCGCCGGGATCTTCGGCCGTGGCGGGCACCGCCGCGACACAATCGGCTCCGGCGTCCCGGTACGCACGCAGGCGCTCCGCTATTTGCGTCGCCGAACCCAGTGCGCACACGGTGTCGAGCAGTGCAACGGGTATTGCACACGCTAATTCGCGCCGGGTCGCGCCGGCGCGGGCCCGCTGGACCAGGTCGCCAAAACCCGACGCGCTGAACATCTCCCCGTACCCCGGCGGTGCCAGATACACGCCCAACTGACCGGCCAGTTGCGCGTGCGCGGCGGGTCCGGGATTCAGCGCGACCGGCACCCACACCGTCAGGCGGGGGGCGGGGCGGCCGGCAGCCGCATCGTCGATCGTTTGACGTACCTGCGCCACACGCGCGGGCGAGGCGAGATTGAGCACCACCTCGTCGGCCTGCTGTGCGGCCAGCGCGATCATACCGGGGCCGAACGCGCCCAACGCAATTCGCGTTTCCGGGACGGCGTTTCGCAGCCGGAAACCATGGCTGCTGACGTGCCGGCCGGCGTAGTCGACGCGCTCGCCGGCCAGCATCGGCCGCAGGCATTCGATGGTTTCCCGCATGACCGGGACGTGGTGAGCCCAGTTGCGGTTGTGCCAGCTAGTCACGATCGCCGGGCTGGAGGCGCCGAGGGCGAGGTCGACACGGTTTCCGGTGAGCGAGGCCACGGTGCTCACGCCCAGTGCCAGCGTCACCGGCCCACGAACGCCCACGGCCAGCGGCCCGATCTTCAACGGCAGCTCGGATGCGCGCAGCCCGATCGCGGTCGCCAGAGCGAAGGCGTCGTAGGTGGCCATCTCTGCGATCCAGAGGGCGTCGAAACCGGACTCCGACACCGTCCGCGCGATCTCCAATGCCTCCCGGTCTGGCCGATCGAGCCAAAATGGAAGGACCACTTCGATTTTCGTCACAGCATCGAGGTGTCGACGGGCTGATCGAGCAGTAGGCGGCCGGGCAGTTCGCGGGAGGCTTCGTTCACTTGGAAGTGGGCGGTGGCGGTGAACGCGTCGCGGAAGCGGCGCTGCAGCGGCGAGGTGTCGTAGATGGCGGTGCCGCCCGCCAGGTCGTACATGGTGCGCACCACGTCGGCGGACGTGCGTGCGGCGTGGGTGGCCGCCAGTCGGAGCCGATTGCGCAGCGCAACCGGCACCGGATCGGATTCCTGGCTGGCCTGCCACGCGGCTTCGGTCGCCTCGTAGTAAAAAGCGCGGGCCGCGCCCAACGCCGACTCCGCCGTCGCCACCGCCGCCTGAGTGGCCGAGCGCTCCGCCAGGGTGCGCGTCGAACCGAGTGCCTTTTTGCCGCCGGCCAACTCGGCGAAATCGTCAATCGCGGCACGGGCGTTGCCCAGCGCGGCCGCCCCGATGGATAACGCGAAGAACCCGAACACCGGAAAGCGATACAACGGCCGGTCCACGGCCGGACCGTCGAACACCGAGAACACCCGGGGCGCCGGCACGTAGACCTCCTCGGCAACGGTGTCGTGACTGCCGGTGCCGCGCAGACCGAGGGTGTGCCAGTTGTCGAGGACTCGCAGATCCTCTTTGGGCAGGGCCACAACGGACGGCACGCGACTGTCGTCGACGAAACAGCCCGCAAATAGCATGTCCGCGTGCGTGATTCCGCTACAAAACGGCCACTGCCCAGAGACGACCACGCCGCCGTCGACTGAATGCGCCCTACCGCGCGGCGCCCACACCCCGGCCGCGACGCCCCGTCCGCCGCCGAACATCTCGTCTCGCGCGGCATCCGGGAGGTAGGCGACCAGCAGCGCGCTGGTTATCGCGATCGACACACACCATCCCGTCGCCGCGTCGCCCCGCGCGATCGCCTCAGCGCACCGCAGCGCGGTCGGCGGTGACAGCTCGAGCGCGTCGACCTCCTGCGGCATGGTGGCCCGCAGCATGCCGGCCTCGTTGAGGCGGGCCACGAGTTCGGGCGGGAGTCGGCGCTCCCGGTCGATCTCGGGCGCCATGTCGCGGGCCGACTGCGCGATCTTCGCCGCACGGACCTCGATCTTCTCCGCTAGGACCTCGATCTCGGTGTCTGCGTGATTCATCGGCGACTCCCCGGGGATGGTGACGGTGCAGTCAAGTTACCACGTGCAGTTCAGCAATTGAACCGGTACAGTAACTGAACTATGGCGACTGCCGATCTATCCCACCGCTTCCAGGGGGAATCGGTCGGCCGTGCATTGGAATTGGTGGGCGAACGTTGGACATTGCTCATCCTGCGCGAAGCGTTCTTCGGCGTGCAGCGCTTCGGTCAGCTCGCCCGCAACCTGAACATTCCGCGACCGACCCTGTCCTCGCGGCTACGAATGCTGGTCGATGCGGGCCTTCTCGAGCGGGTGTGCTATTCGCAGGATCTGGAACGCTACGAGTACCGCCTCACCGAGGTGGGGCACGATCTGTTCGGCGCGGTCGTCGTGCTGATGCGGTGGGGGGACGAGCACCTGCCCAACCCGGACGGACCACCGATTGTGTTGCGCCACATGACGTGTGGCGAGATCGCAGATCCGCGGCTGATCTGCGTCCACTGTAACGAGGAGATCACCGCGCGCAATGTGACACCCGAGGCGGGGCCGGGATTTAGCGCGTAACACAGGAACCAACCGCAATTCCACTCCGCTGGGGTGAAGCCGGCCGAGGTTTACGCGGATTTCACGCGGCTCGGTCGGGCCTCGTCAACCCGCGCACGCGAGCCGTAAGACCGAATTATCTGCTCATCCGCACCGCTCAACCCACGTACCCGGCGGGGGTACCCTTATTCGGTTGACATGAGTACCCCATGGGGGTATTTTGTGATTGTATGAACAAAGAACTACACCGGCGGCACCTGCTGTCAGGGTCAGACCGGGTGGACCGATAGGTCCTGAATTACAACAACTCCCGCTGGTGTGCGGCCGATCCCATTGGGGCTCCGTCCCATCCCGCAACTAGGATCACCAAAAGCGCACTGCCGCTCCTCTGGCGCATCAGTCGTAATCGTTGATGAACGACCAGAGACGTCACAACCACACCTAAGTGTCGCCCAGTGCCGAACGCCCGTTGCGCAGACAACGGCCACCTCTCACTTTGGGACTTTATCCCCTACCCCCTACGGGTACCTTCAAGCATAGTTGCGCTCATGATGCAAACACCAGAATCCGCCGGAACGCCGACCGCGACAGAGGAATCCCGCCACTCGGATCGATCTGAGTCCGGTCGGATCGATCGACTCTGGACGATTGTGGCCATCACCGCCGGCGTTGTCTTCATCGTCGCTGTCATCTTCTTCTCCGGATTCTTCCTGGGGCGGGCCACACACGGCCCCTATGGCGGTTACCCGGTCTCCGGCGGGGGTGAGAGCACCTGCCCGATGATGGGCTCCGGCGGAAGCATGCGGCCGGGGATGATGAGCCCGGGAGGGGCAATGGAGCCCCGGCAAACGACGGCGCCTAGTACGCAGCCAACGCCACACCCTTAGCGGCCCGCAACCACCAATGTCGGAATCTTGTTGTAGCTCAGCCGAATCAGGCTTCCACAATCCGGTCCGTCAAGAAAGGGAATCAGGAAATGATGCACAAGCGAGAGCACCGAATCGCGTTCACAGTCGCCAGTCTAGGAGCCACAGCGGTGCTGATGATGGTGGCAATCCCGCTGGTTCCGCGGGTAATCGCGAATCTCGACGACGCTGCCCTGACGGAAATGGGTATGAGGGCGGAGATGCCTGTCCCGCATGTCATGCGCTATGGCGCAATCGCTTACGCCCCGAGCGGAGCGTGGGGCGCAGCGCAGGGTTACCCAGTCAAGTTACAGGCAGAGCAAGTCGCGTTGGACAAGTGTGGCGATAAGGACTGCCGAGTAGTCATTAGCTTCAACCTATGCGGTGCGGTCGCTTCTGACGGCTCAACATACCAAGGCGGAACCGGCTTTACGCGTACAGCGGCGGAAGCTGCCGCTCTGAACAGGCTGGGCGGCGGGAAGATCGTCAGGTCGGTGTGCAACTGAACTCGGTGAGCCGAGCCCGTGCTTGGTCACCAGCCGAGCGCAGATCTCAAAGAGCGTCTGCTCGTTTCGGTCGCTCGGTTCGTCGAGGATGGTGCGTCGCGCGGGGTCGGCCAGGGCCTTGAAGACGTCACCCACACGGGCTCTCGTTAGGCAAGTGGAGACTTGCCCGTCAAGCTCACTGCGGATGGCTGGCCAGGTAGTCGGCGACCGGAATCCGTTCGGATGCCAGGTAGCCGACCGGCAGCAGCACGTCACCCGCAGTGGTCAGGTAGTAGACATCCCATCGGTGGTAGCCGGGCAGGACGGCCGGATCAGCGGAGATCGCGGCGGCGTAATCCTTGACCGCTCCGACGTAGTGGCTGGAGTGGTTGTAGCTGTAGATGGCGTTGTCGTGATTGCCGGCGAAGCCGTTGGCGGCCAGCATCCGGCCGGCCGCCATGATGGCGTCGCGCGGGGAGTGGATGTCGCCACCCTCGCTGTAGGCGGCGAACGTCGAGGGTAGGAACTGCATGGGCCCTTGGGCGCCGGCGGTGCTGACCCCGGAGATGCGACCGAAGCCGGTTTCGACCATGTTGATCGCCGCAAGGTAGTTCCAGTCCACGCCGGTGGCCGCCGCGGCGGCCTGGTAGTAGCCGACGAGCTCGCCGACCGGTGCTGGCGCGTCGATCCGCCACGCTGGCAGTGTGGGTTTGGCCTCTCCCGCGTTCAGGGCCATGAGATGGCGCCGGGCATCGACGTTGAGGTCGTAAATCCCGACGAGCGAAGCCGGAATGACGGGCCGAACGATCGACTCCCACTCGGGGTGTCGCCCGATGGCTCGGTAGGCCGCCTGCTGACGAAGCGCGGCCGCCTGCAACACGCCATCCGACGACGACGGGTCGCGCAGCGCCTGCTCATCGGCAACCAGATCGCGAGCCAGCAGCGCCGGTTCGGCGGCCAGCGCCGGCTGCGTGGGAAGCGGGGTCGCCGCAGAGTGTCCCGGCGATACCAGCACCAGCGCGGCCAGCGCACCCAAAAGCGCAGCGCCGTAACGCATAAGACGAGTGGGCGGGTCCAGGTGGCGAACGTCCATTATGTCGACCTCAACGCAGCTGTGCGAGCCGGCGTCATCGACCCGCGCGGGTGTTCCGCTCTACATCATGTCCGTTGGGAGCCTGCTCGACCAACCCCGGGGTCGACGGCGTGACTCACCACGCCGGCGCCGGGTCCAACATCGCGACGTGGTCGTTCTGCCACTGATACCGCACAGTGGTCGTCGGCCCCGGACACGCAGTGCAGACTTCCCTGCCGTCCTTGTAGTCGAGGGCGACGGTGTCATCGGTCGTCTTGGCCGCGTTCACGGTCGTGAACGCATACGCCTTCAAGGTAGCGACGCCGACATAGCTGCCTTTGTGGAACAGCAACGCCAGGTCGGGCGAACTGCCGGTCGCTCCGAGGACGGTGATGATGACCGTCGACAGCGTTGCGCACGGGTTGTAGTTACTGCTCGGATCGAAACTCTTCACGTTGTGATCCCACGCAGAACCCTGCGGCAACGTCGGTAACGAACCGAGCGCCGTTTCGATCTGGGGGGCGTTAAGGTTCACCCCGCATGCCGGGTCGGCGTGCGCGGGTGATGCCAGCGGATTCAACACGCAGAGCGCGCCGATGAGTGCGCTCAGGACAACTACTCGCATCGACACAGTGCCTCCCTGTTGGCTGCTGTCTAATCGTCGCGCTGTTTCCATCCCGGCTGGTAGGACCGCTATGACATTGTGTCGAAGAAGTGACCAATGCCGCCGGGACGGCGCGCCCTTAGCTGGGCTGGTTCGGGACGCCGGGAACAGCCGTCCCGGCACCCGTGCGGGTCGGACCGTCGCCGGAAACAGTCGACGGCCGCCGAAACGATCGTGGGAGGATGTACCGCGAATCGTTCGGGTGGAGACGAGAGGGGTCGCGATGGCAGGTACCAAGGTCGGCAGAGTAGCCGACAAGGTCGCGCTGATCACCGGCGCAGCGCGTGGCCAAGGTCGCGAACACGCGATCCGACTGGCCGAAGAGGGCGCCGACATCATCGCGGTGGACGTCTGCGCCGACATCGACGGTGTCGGGTATGCCGGGGCCACCGAAAGCGACCTCGCCGACACCGCGGATCTCGTGACGAAGGCTGGCCGCCGCATCGTCACCGCCAAAGCCGATGTGCGGGACTTGGACAGTCTGCGTTCCGCGATTGCGCGGGGAGTGGACACTGTGGGCCCACTCGACATCGTGGTGGCCAATGCCGGTATCAGTGGCACCCCCGCGCCCGCCGCGCTGATCGAAGAATCCGCCTGGCAGACGATGCTGGACATCAATCTGACCGGCGTCTGGCACACCGTCAAAGCGGCGCTGCCGCATATGACCAACGGCGGCGGATCGATCATTCTGGTCAGCTCGATGTTGGGTATTCGCGGCGGTGGCTACCTGGCCCACTACGCCTGCGCCAAACACGCCGTGGTGGGCCTGATGAACTCGCTGGCGAATGAGCTTGCGCCGCAGTGGATTCGGGTGAACTCAATCCACCCGGGCAACATCCTGACACCGATGATCGATAACGACTGGTTCCGTCGCACCTTGCGGCCGGACCTGGCTGAGCCCACCATGGCCGACGCAACGGCGATCATCGGGCGTTTCCACCTGCTGCCCAAGCCGGTGATCGACGCACGCGCCGTCAGCAACGCCGTGCTCTTCCTTGCCTCCGACGAGGCGCAGTACATCACCGGGGCGGCGCTGCCGGTGGACGCAGGCGCCGTCGCGAAGTTCTGACGCACCTACTTGTCGTTCCTGCAATCACTTCGCGCGCCGGTTCAGCCCCTCGGGTACGCCGCTACCCGCAGCAGGTTTGCGAAAGCCTGCGCCGCCGACGCGACACCGGCGTCGTCGTCGGTGGCCACCAGGTCCAGCAGCAGCCCGCGGCTGACCGCCAGGCCCAGTCGGACCAGTGCCGGATCACCCGCCGGACCGGCCACCTTCGCCGCCTCGGCCAACCAGCCGTCGACAGCGCTGGGCATCATGGCGACAAACGGCTGCTCGCCCTGGGCACCGCGGGAGTAGCACTCGAAGAAGAGTCGCTCGAAGGGCCGCAACTCGGGACGGCACAATGTGGCCCACATCGCGGCGAAACTCCCGGCCGGATCAGCAGGCAACTCGGATAGCACCGACATCTGCCGTCGTTCAACCTCTTCGACGATGGCCAGCAACAGTTCGTCGCGAGATACGAAGTGGTGCAACAACATTCGGTGGCTGGTGCCTACCGCTGCCGCCACCTCACGCAGTGAGCGGTCCCCGATGCCGCCGGTCGCGAACTCATCGATCAGGGCATCGAGCAGCTGCCGGCGCCGCCCGACGTCAGGAGTGCGGGCCAAGTGAATGCCGCAGTTGCTCGCTGCGGGTCTTGAGGCCCCGGGCTTCCATCTCCAGGTAGCGGCGCGTGGTGCGAAGCATGAGTCGGCCGACGATCGCGCCGACTGGGCCTCGTTGGTCCAGCTCCTGGCGCACGAGCGTCCGATCGGTAGCGATCGGGGTCAGCGAGTGCGAAGCCGAAGTCGTTCCGCCGGGCGAACGTTGCGTCCAGGTCCACGAGGCCCCGGGCGCCAGGTCGGTCACCTCCCAGACGAGCTTCGGCAACTTAGGTTGCTTGATCTCGAAGCGCTTTCCAACAGCCAGGCCCGGCCCGTCAACGGCGACCAGGCGGGTGACCGAGGCGGTCCATTCGGGCCAGCGCTCAACATCGGTGAACACTTCCCAAACCAGGGATGCCGGTGCGTCGATCTCGACGCCACTCTGGGTAATCACGTACCAAATGGTACATGATTTCTTGGGGGCCGCTAGTCCCCGCGGCAGTTCAGGTTCCCCGAGAGGCAACCGTTAACGTTGCGTTTGACGAACGGTCACGTTCCGCGCAATCCTTGACCATGACTCAGCGCGCGGAGATCGGTGAGCAGACACGAATCGCGCAGATCCATCGCCGTGTCATCGAGCAGTTTCCCGAGTTCGGTCCCGAAGTTCTTCACGCCGTCGTCCGCGAGCAGCATTCACGATTCAACGACAGTCCCATCCGGGATTTCATCCCGCTACTTGTCGAGAAGCGCGTTCGCCGGCAACTCAGTAGCACTCCCCGCCTTGATTGAGTGCCAAGGCGCCTCACGTCGGGCCATCCGGTGATGGACAACGTCAGCCCCGCGGGTGAGATGAGAACGGAACGGCCCCCAACCGCCGGATGAGTCGAGGAGTCAGACCGTGCAGGCGTTGCAGACACCACCAGCCGCAATCCCAGCTGCGCCCGCGCCACGGCGAACTCTCGCCACGATGCACCGTTACCGCCACCCGACATGGGTTCGGCACACAGCGCGGCCGAGCGCGTTCCTGGTCGTTGCGGCGCTGCTGGTCACACTGAGCGCCATGACATACCGCCCGGCAGTGACGCTGCTGGCGGCCGGCGCGATCGACCTCGGGCAAGGGATCTTCGTCACGCCCGCGCCCGGCTGGACAGTCGGCGGTCAGGGTCCCGGCTGGGTGACGCTGCACAACACGTTCGCTACCGCGGAGATGGAGATCAAGATCAAACCTGCTGAGGGCACAGATGCCGCAGCCACGCTGCAGGCCGACATCGATCAACTGAGCAACGTCTCGACCACTGGTCTGACCAACGTCAGAGACTTGACTATTCCCACTTCAAAACCACTGCAAAGCAAGAACTTCGAGCAGGAAGCCGCTATCGACTACAGCGCTGATGGGACCTCGGCGATGGGCCCGATCCCGGTCGTGGGCACCTTTGTCGAGCTGTTGAACACGTCGACGCATCGGTCTGCCTTTATTGTGTTCGCGCAAAACGGCGACTCGACCGTTCGCGCTGACGACCAGGGAACCATGATGGTCGACTCGATGCTGTGACGTTGGCGTCGGCCCTCTGTCCGAATCGGCGCACCATGCCCATAGGCTCGCTGGTCATGGACTTCGAGTTGCTCCGCACTGATTTGCACCAGACCCGGTTCGTATCCGCCGATGCTCCGTCGCCGGCAGACGGGCAAGCCCTCTTGCGTGTCGAGTCTTTCGGGCTCACCTCGAACAACATCACCTACGCCGTGTTCGGCGAGGCAATGCGCTACTGGGATTTCTTCCCCGCATCGGACCCGCACTGGGGAAAGCTGAACGTCTGGGGCTACGCTCACGTCGAGCAGTCGCGACACCCGCAGTTGGCGCAGGGCATGCGCGTCTACGGCTATCTGCCCTGCGCTAGCCACTTACTGATCGAGCCCGACCGCATCAACGAAAAGGGCTTCGTCGACGCCGCCCCGCACCGGCAGCCGCTACCGTCTGCGTATCAGGGCTACCGCGACGTCACCACCGATCCCGTCTATTCGGCCACCCGCGAAGCGGAGCACATCCTGTTCTTTCCCCTCTTCTTCACGTCTTTCCTGATCGATGACTTCGTCGCCGACGAATCCTTTTTCGGCGCGGACACCATCGTGATCTCCAGCGCCTCGTCAAAGACCGCGATCATCGCGGCTTATCTTCTCGCCAGACGCGACGGTATCGACGTCGACGTGGTGGGGCTGACGTCGGAAGGCAACCGCGAGTTCGTCGAAGGGCTGCACATCTACGATTCGGTTCACCTGTACGACAACATTTCTCAGTTGCCCGGCGACCGCGCGGTATACATCGACATCTCGGGCGACGCCGCGGTCCGCACCGCCGTCCACGCCCGATATGGCGATCGCCTGGCCCACAGCTCTGCGGTCGGCATGACCCACTGGACACAAATGGCGCAAGCCAGTCCCGATCTCGCCGGGCCGAAACCCGTCTTCTTCTTCGCCCCGGACCGCATCAAAAAGCGCGGCGCTGACTGGGGCACCGCGAAACTCGACCAGAACGTCGCCGAGTCTTGGCTGCCCTTCGCCGAGTGGGCTTCGAATTGGCTTCGTGTCGAAAGGATCTCAAGCGAGGACGAGATCCGGCGGGCTTACCTCGGGCTACTCGACGGGAACGTCGACCCTACTGTAGGCATCATCGTCGACCTCTAACCGGCTCACCGATTTCCGTCGGTGCTTTCTCGGTATTCGAAGATCTGCCCGGGTTGCTGGGAAGCCGATACGGGCGATCCGGCATGCTGAGTTCGTGTTTGACGCGCTCGACCACGTCATTGTCGCCGTGCGCGACCTCAGCGACGCCACGCGTTGCTACGCCGCGCTGTTATCCCGCAGCCCCTCGTGGCGCGGTGAGCATCCGGGCTGGGGCACCGCCAACGCCCTGTTCCGGCTCGACAACACCTACTTGGAGCTGATCACGCCGCACGGCGACGGTCCTCTCGGACGGACCGTCGCGGCGCAGTTGGACCGCCGCGGCGACGGCCCGATCGGGCTGGCGTTCGCCACCTCCGATCTCGACGCCGCCCACGCACAACTCGTCGCGAACGGCCTCGAGCCGCAACCTGTCTCACCCGGTGAGGGCCTCGACATCGGCACCGGGCAGGTCCGGCGCTGGCGCAGTGTGCTACTAGCCGAAACACGCACTCGCGGCGTGCTGATCATCGCGATCCAACACCAATCCCCAAATCACCTTCCCGAGGCCGATCCGGTCGGCTCGGAGGATTCCATCGTCACCGGGATCGATCACGCGGTGGTGCAAACCGCTGATGCGGATGGCGCGATCAGGCTTTACCGGGACAGGCTCGGCCTGCGCCTCGCGCTCGACCGTAGCTTCCCCGACTGGGGCATGCGGCTGGTATTTCTGCGGGTGGGTGGCGTGACCGTGGAGATCGCGCAGCCGCTGCGTGATGCGCAACTGCCCACGCACACCGATCAGCTCTGGGGCCTTTCCTGGCGGGTTCCGAATGCTGACGCCGCGCGGGCGCGGCTCGCAGCAGCCGGCCTCGACGTCTCCGAGGTTCGTCCGGGGCGCAAGCCCGGCACGCGGGTGATCAGCGTGAAGGACGGCACCTGCGGGGTGCCGACGCTGTTGATCGAGCCTCAGTGAGGTCGCGCAGACGGCCGGTTGCAGTGCTTAGCGCACTGCCCGCAGCGCTTGCCGTGCTGGTGCAGTGCTCCCCCGCGCGGCCACCTCATGCGAACCCGCCGACGTCTCTTGCGCCGTCATCGTCGGCCGCCGCCGCGCCAGCTCCTGCGATCGTGGAGCCGGTCACTTCCACTGATCTCGGAGCGAGCTGGCGACCGGAATGCCCCGTCGATCCCGCGCGGCTGCGACGAGTCCAGCTCAGCCACCTGGGTTTTGACGGCCAGACCCACCGCGGTGAGCTGATCGTGCACCAAGACCTGGTACCGGAAGTCATTGCGATCTTCGAGCAGCTCTACCGGCTGGGTTACCCCATCGAGCGGATTCAGACCGTCGACCATTACGCGGCCGCCGACGACGAACTGTCGATGCAGGACAACAACACCTCGGCGTTCAACTGCCGCACCATCCCCGGCACCGGCCACTGGGCTCAGCATGCCTACGGTCGGGCCGTCGACCTCAACCCGCGCGTCAACCCGTGCCTCTACGCTGGCGGCACGTTCGAACCACACAATGCGGCAACCTATTTGGACCGCGGTCGCACCGACGCCGGACTGTTGCACAGCGGCGACCCGGCGGTGCATGCCTTCACCGACCGGGGCTGGCGCTGGGGTGGTGATTGGACGACGCCGATCGACTATCAGCACTTCGAGCGGCCCTGAACCGCCTCAGAGACCCAAGGCCCGTGCCGCCGCCGTCGCGACCTCACCCCGCAGATTCGACATCGGTGGACTGCCTCGCGTGTGAATCGAGTTGGAGAGCAGAACTACGTAGCTGTCGGACACCGGATCTATCCACAGCGAGGTTCCGGTGAAGCCAGTGTGGCCGAAGCTGCCGACGGGAAAGACCGCGCCACGTGGTGTGGACTGGCCGGTGTCGATGTCCCAGCCGAAGCCGCGCAGGTTCTGTCCCGCAATAGCCGGATAGCGCGGAGCGAGCAATGGATGCGTGCGATTCGGGCGCTGCGCGACGGCTTTGCGGGCGGCCTCGTTGGCAGCATCCACCTGTTGGGCGCGGTGGCCAGGCTGCTGCGGGGTGGTCATGATCTCCAAAGTCCTTTGTTGCAATGGGAATTCGCTCGGGCGGCCGGCGAGCCGGTCAAGCAGGGCTTGGGCGAAGAGGCTGACGTCGGATGCCGTGGAGAACACGCCGGCATGTCCGGCCACCCCGCCCATGCGCCGGGCCGTCGTGTCATGCACAGTGCCCCGAAGCAGGTGATCGATGTCGGGGTTCCTGCCCGGATCGGCTCTGCTCTCTTCGTCACGTGCTGTCGGTGCGATGCGCGCCAACAGACCGGTGCTCCAAGTACCGGAGGGACAAATGGTCGGCAGCTGGCCTGCCGCGGGAGCCCAGCCGATCGCGGATCCATACGTCGCGTGCGGACCACAGGCCTTCGCCGGGGGAAGGTAGCGGGTGTCCGCCATGCCCAGCGGCTGGAATATGTGTTGCTGCGCATAAGCGTCGAGGTTCTCGTCCGTGAGCCTTTCGATCAGCGCGCCGAGCAAGATGAAGTTGATGTCGGAGTAGCGGAAACCCTCGCCGGGACCTGATTGCAGCGCCGTGGTGAGCGCACGGTGAAGGCCTTCTGCTTTATCGGCTCCGTTCAGTCCCCAAGGATCCCTGAGTTCGACGTCGCCCGGTTCGCCCGAGGTGTGGGTGAGCAACATCCGGACCGTCACGTTGGCACGCCGTGGATCGTGCACCGGGTTGAAGTCCGGCAGATACTGCTGCACGGGATCGTCGAACTGCACCTTGCCCCGTTCATACAGCTGCATGACGGCAGTCGCGGTGGCGAGGCTTTTCGTCAGCGACGCCAGGTCGAAGATGGTGTCCTCGGTCATCGGCTCGGCGGGCGCGGGCAATCCATCGGGGCCGGGTTCGCCGGCATGCCTGCGTGCGCCGTAGGCCTGATGGAAGGCGATCATCCCGCCATGACCGACCTCGACCACAGCGCCGGGCAGCTGGTCTGCCGCGATCGCATCGTTGATCAGCGCGGAGACCGTGGCGAAAGCAGGGGCATTCGCCGTTTCCGGCAGCTTCGGAGGCTTTGCCGGCACCTGGGCGGGAGTCTGTGCTTCCTGGCTGCTATCGAACACCGTGGTGCGCGCTGCGGAGTTATGCGAGCAGCCCGAAACGAACGCCAGCAACAACGTGCCGGCTGCGATGGCCTTTCGCGTCACGTGATTCCCCGCGTTCACGGATGTGGAATGAGCGAAACTCAGCTTAGTGTGGTCAGGAGTACCAGGCGTCGAAACGCTGCTGCAGGGTCAAGGCTGCAGGATAAGGCTGCAGGGATAAGGACGTGCCACATGAACATCGACGAAGAGTCCGTCACCACCCTGGAGGACCTGCGCGGTGATCTGGCCCATCGATACAGGTGGACTCCGAGCGGCGGTAGCAGCGTCGACAGCACGGTGGTCGAAGCCGACATGGCGGCGCTGGCCCGCGACGGCTATGTCATCTGGGAGAACCTACTCAGTGCCGAACAGTGCCGGGAGATCCGTGAGGTGGTGCGCCCTTGGTTAGGGCATACCGGACGCAACTCCTTCGAGGGCCGGCGCACGCAGCGCATCTACAGCGTGCTGAGCCGGACGCGGGTGTGCGACCAGCTCGTCGACCATCCGCGGGTATTGGCGGTGCTGGATCGGTTGCTGATGCCCAACTATCTGCTTTCGGCGTTGCAAGCCATCAACATTCAACCCGGCGAGTCCGCGCAGCTGGCTCACTATGACGACGCGTTCTACCCGATTCCCCGTCCGAGAGAACCGTTGGCAGCGGCAACGATCTGGGCCATCGACGACTTCACCGCCGACAACGGCGCCACCGTGGTGCTGCCCGGCAGCCACCGCTGGGGCAAACGGCGTCCGGAACCCGACGATCAGGCGCTACCGGTCGTGATGCCCGCGGGCTCGTGCGTCTTCTTCGTCGGCACGTTGTGGCATGGCGGCGGCGCGAACACGACTGCGGCCGACCGGCTGGCCGTCACCGCCCAGTACTGCCAGCCGTGGCTGCGGCCAATGGAGGCGTTTACCCTGTCGGTGTCGCGCGACATCGCTCGAACGGTCTCCGAGGACATTCGTCGCATGCTCGGCTACAGCATCCACCCGCCCTTCGTCGGCGCCGTCGACGGCCTACATCCGTTGCGGCTGTTGGGAATTGACCCAGAGTCGTAGACGAATCGCCATCAGGCCGCGATACCGAGTTCCCGGTTGATCTGCGGCCAGTACCGGGGGCCGTCGAGGGTGAGGATTATCCAGTCGTGTATCTGCCCGTTGGCCAACACGAAGTTGACCGGGGCGTTTGCGGCATCGGCCAACGCCTGCAGACGGAACACGTCGGGAGAGAGTATGTCCAGGTTGCCCGAGTAGACATACGTCTGCGGTAGTCCGGTCATCGACCCGTACAGGGGACTCACCAGGGGGTTGGTCACCGAAAGGTTGCCCGCCCAGGCTCTGCCAACCTGCTGCGCCGGCCCAAAGGGAAGCAGCGGATCCTGGACGAACGCGATGTTGGGGTTGGTCATGGAAACGTCCAGCCACGGAGACAGCAGAACCATGGACCCGGGTTGATTCAGGCCTTGGCCAGTTATGTATTGGACCGACGCGAGCGCGAGGTTCCCACCCGCGGAGTCACCGATCACGCTGACGTTCGACGGTCCATGCAGGGCGACTTGCTCGGAGATGAGGTTGGCCATCGCCGGCACCACCAAACCGGCGGTGCCGCCCTGCTGTAACAGCGGGTAAATCGGGACTTGAACGGTGGCCCCGGTCTGATAAGACATCACCGAGTAATGAATCCAGTGCAGGAAGGACGGCGGCAAGACAAATCCGCCGCCGTGAATGGCGACCACGTATTCGCCCGTCGGACGAGCCGGCGTGATCTGTACCACGCTCATCCCGTTGGACGTCGAGTACTGGACCGTTTGACCGAGCAGCAGATTCAGAAACGGCGGCGGGGAATTGCCGAGGAACCACGACAGCGGCGGCACGTCGCTGGCTATCAGTGACAGAATTGGCGAACCAGTCATCGATAGTTGCGGCTCGAGTCCGGACAAGCTCAGCAGGGGCTTCACCGGGTAAAGTGCGGCCTCTTCAAGCCTGGTGATCAGTGACGGTGAACCGGTGAAGGTTCCGTCCAGGCTTGCTGGGAAGGGCGGAGCCGCCGGCGCCCCGAAGATCCCGGTGACTACCTCCTGAGCCAGCCGGTTGAATCCGTTGGCCAATGCCGTGGGGACTTGCTCAATTTCCAGGACAACGGACTCAAAAGATTGCAGCAGCGCAGCATTGGCCCCCTCGGCGGTTGCGTACGCCCCGCCGGCTCCGCTCAACGCCTGCTCGAACCGCGCATGGAAGACCGCTACCTGTGCGCTGAGCACCTGATAGCTCTGGCCGTGGGCGGAGAACAACGAAGCGATCGCCGCTGACACCTCATCCTCGGCAGCGGCCAGGATCCCCGTCGTGGCACTGGCCACGCCGCGGTTTGCGGTCGAGACCACCGAGCCAATCGAAGCCACGTCTGTGGCCGCGGCGGCCATCACCTCGGGCAACGCAAGAACAGATAACATCGAGCTGCACCCACCCCTCTGGGCAACCCCCACGTACCAATCGGCGAATAGCGGAAAGCTTATGCCGACGCGGCGGAGCCGTGCGTCAATTCGCGGGAATTCGCTAACGGTGTCTCGCCGACGCGGGCATCCCTATTGTTTAGCCCATGGACGTTGCTGCGGATCGTGTCAGCCGCCGCCGGCTGCTGTCGGTGGCCGGCGGTCTTGGCCTGGCGGCGACAGTTGGGGCATGCTCCGCCAGAACCGGTGCGGATCCTGCGACAGTGCAGTCGACCGGCTCGTCGACCCTGACGTCGCCTCCCCAAACGGTCGCGCCAACCGGTCTCACGACAACTCCCCCGTCACCTCCGCCAGCGCAGCGGGCCGTGTCGACGCCGATGCTGTGCCGCGAAGCCTGGGGCGCCCGTCCCGCCCGCCCCGGTGGTACGCCCCAAGTAATCACCCGCATGACCCTCCACCACGCGGCCGTATTCCTGGGCGACAACCGCAACGCTCCGGCCCGCTTCCGCGCGGACCAGCGGTATCACCAGGACACGCTGGGATGGATCGACATTGCCTATCACTTCGGCGTGGACGGCAATGGCAACATCTACCAACTGCGCCGCCCTGACATTGCGGGCGACACTGCCACCGACTACGACACGACAGGCCACTTCCTGGTCATTTGTGAAGGTGACTTCGACCGGGAAGTCGTGCCGGACGCGCAGCTGCGCGGAGCGGCGCTCGTATTTGCTTGGGCCGCTGGCACATATGGCATCCCGACCGGTACCTTGGCAGGCCACCGGGATCTCGCTTCGACGTCCTGCCCCGGCAGTAACCTCTACGCCTACATTTCGTCGGGCGAACTCAAGCGTCGTATCGAGAATTTGCTGGCCGCCGGTGGAGTGGACCTTCAGCCGTTGTGCGGAGCCGACGGTCTCGCACGAGTCGCAGCGATCGAAGCCGGTAACTGACATGGCGTCGGACCGGACGGGCGAATCGAAGCACTGAACGTGCAACTGATGGTCATCGTCGCCACGGCCGGGAGAGATTCGCGGGCCTGCCACCCAGCTCGGTCGGTCGGAATTCGCGCCCCTGCGTCAACGGTTTGTAGGCTTTCGTCAGTGTCAGGGTGAGGTTGCCGCATGTCGCGGTGGTTGGATCCTGATCACCTGGTGCCTGCCCTAGGGGCGGCTGCCGCCGTTGGTTGGCGGCATGCGTCGGGTCGGGCACCGCGTGTGAAGGGCGGCCGGCGTGACGTGAACGAGCGTGGCGTCGCCCCCCACCGACCATTACTACCGAATCCAGCCCTGCCAGCCGGCAGCGGCTTGACATAGGAGAAACGCATGCCGTTCAACAACGGCGAGGTCTTCGCTGGCTACGTGATCGAGCGCCTGCTCGGCACTGGTGGGATGGGTGAGGTCTACCTCGCCCAGCACCCCCGTCTGCCTCGTCACGACGCCCTGAAGATCTTGTCCTTGGCGGCCACCGCCGACGAGGAGTTCCGGGCGAGATTCAAACGCGAAGCCGAACTGGCGGCGACGCTGTGGCACCCGCATATCGTCGGCGTTCTCGACCGCGGTGAGTTCAACGGGCGACTCTGGATCTCGATGGAGTACGTGGACGGCATGGATGCGGGCCAGCTGGTCCGGGAACGCCACCCGGACGGCATGCCCGAACGAGACGTCGCGGAAATCGTGACAGCGGTGGCCGATGCGCTCGACTTCGGTCATGACCGCCGTCTGCTCCATCGTGACGTCAAGCCGGAGAACATCCTGGTGACCGCGGCTGACGGCCACCGCCGCAGGGTGTTGTTAACCGACTTCGGAATCGCTCGCAAAATCGACGACGTCAGCAACCTCACCGAGGCCAACGTCGCCGTGGGAACCATCAGTTACGTCGCCCCCGAACAACTCCTGGGCAAGCCGCTCGACGGACGAGCGGACCAGTATGCGCTGGCTGCCACGACGTTTTTCCTCCTGACGGGCGCTCCCCCGTTTCAGGACTCGAATCGCGCCGTCGTGCTCACCCACCACCTCAATTCGCCACCACCGCGGATATCGCAACGTCGACCCGAACTCGCGCACCTGGACGCCGTGCTGGCGAGGGCACTGGCAAAAGACCCCAGCAAGCGTTTTGCCACGTGTGCGGACTTCGCCCGAGCTCTGACGCAGCAAGGCCACGCCGAGGGCCTCAGTGCAGCCGAGCGTCCACCCACGCAGCGACTCGAACGTCTCGTCGTCCACGGGACCGCACGCGGCGTCCGATCACACTCGACCGCTGCTCAGGATCAGGTCGGGATCCTGTCGCTGCAGGTGGTGCCGCACGAACCACTCGAGGACCTGCCGCCCCTGCTTCCGGTGGTCATACAAACTGATCTCTTACCGGGTCAACTCGCCGACGGTGACGAAGTCGAGGTCACCGGCATGTGGGACGGCGACACCCTGGATGCCGACAAGATCGTCAACCTGTCGGCCGGCGCTCGTCCGAAGCCGCCCCGGCCCGCGATCCGCACCGCATCGCCGAAAGTCACGGCGGCCAAGGGCAAGAAGCTCCGGATACTTTCCGCCGTCGTCGTCGCCGTCGCCGTCCTCGCCGCGGGCGCGGTCCTGTACTTCACCGACGGATTCGGTGGCTCGACGCGCCCCGGACCCATCATCAAGCCGGTGAGCGCGACGGTGTTCTCACCCGACGGCACCCCCGACAATCCGCAGGACGCCAAGCTGGCGATCGATGGAGACCCCAACTCGGGATGGTCCACCGTTACCTACACCGACGCCGTCCCCTTCCCGAAATTCATCCAAGGCATGGGTCTGATGCTGCACCTGTCTGAACCAACAGCGCTGAGCGTCGTGACGCTCGTCGTGCCCAGCACCGGAACCCAGGTTCAGATCCGGTCTTCACCGACCGAGAAACCGGCCAAACTGGCCGATACCACCGAAATTGCTCCCACCGCGACACTGCAGCCAGGCCGCAATCGCATAGCGGTGAACAACCGCACCAAGACCTCGAATGTGCTGGTGTGGATTTCGACCCTCGGCACGACGAATGGCCAAAGCCGGACCGAAATCTCGGATCTGACCCTGCAGGCGGCCGGATGAGGTGCGTCAGGCCACAATGCCGAGTTGCTGGTTGATCTGCGGCCAGTACGGCAACCCGCCCGGAGTGAGGATGATCCAGTCGTGAATGCCGAAGTTGTCCAGTACGAAGGTCAGCGGGGCCCCTTGACCTACGGCCGCTTGCTGGAGAATCGACGCTTGGCGAACAAGGGGATCCAGTCCACCCGAATAGACGTAAGTCGGCGGTAGTCCGGTAAGTGACCCGTACAGCGGGCTCACTAGAGGGTTGTTCGTAGCAAGACCGCCCGCCCACAGCGCGCCAAGTCCCCCGGTTCCTACGTCCAGCCACGGCGACAGCAACACCATGGACGCCGGAACGGGGTCACCCTGGCTGACCATGTACTGGACGGCCGCCAGGGCAAGGTTCCCGCCCGCGGAGTCACCGACCACGCTGACGTTCTGCACCCCGTGTTGAGTAATCAGCGAGGAGATCAGGCCCGCTGTTCGGGGTACCACCGTGGCGGCGGTACCGCCTTCCTGCACCAACGGGTAGATCGGCACCTGGAAGGTCGCGCCGGTCTGGTAGGCCGTCACCGAGTAGTTGAGCCAGTGAAAGATCGAGGCTGGGAAGAAGAACGCGCCACCGTGCAGAGCGACGACGTATTCGCCGGTGGGATTTGCCGGCGTGATCTGTACGACTCTCATCCCCTCATACGAGGTGTACTGAACCGTTTGCCCTAGCAGCGCATTCAGCAGCGGAGGCGGGGAGTTGCCGAGAAACCACGACAAAGGCGGGAGGTCGCTGGCAATCAGCGCTGAGAGTGGCGACCCTTGCACAGACGTCAGCGATGCGAACCCGGTGGCCAGGCTCGTCGGGATCTGCTGGATTTCCCGCTGAATGCCGAGCACCGTTTGCTCGAAGGCCGCCAACGGTGCAACGCTGGCTGCCTCAGCGGAGGCGTACGCCCCAGCGGCGTCGGCCAACGACAGCACGAACCGCTCATGAAACGCCGCCACCTGCGCGCTGAGTGCTTGATAACCCTGGCCGTGGGCGGAAAACAGCGCCGCGATCGCCGCTGACACCTCGTCCTCGGCCGCGGCCAGTACCTCGGTGGTGGCAACCGCCACACCCTGGTTAACTGTCGCGACCGCCGAACCAATCGAAGCCACGTCCGCGGCCGCCGCGGACATCGCCTCGGGTAACGCAAGAACATACGACATCGCGCCGCTCCACCCTTCGATCGCCGATTTGTCCGGAGCCTATGCCGCCGCCGAGGAGTAGTGGAACGGTTTTCCGGAAACCCCAGGAAGGTTTGCGGCTAGGCGCCTATCCGCGATCGGCGCGGCGTGTTACTGCCGGTGGCGCGGCGTGTTAGTGCCGGTGGTGTGGCCTGTTACTGCCGGTGGTGTGGTGGTGCCTCCTCGCGCAGCCACTCGTCGTTCGACGCCCGTCGAATCTGATCCTCGTCGTCGAACCTCTCCAGGTCCTCGGGCGTGACGCGCGCCCGCGGCGTTTTCGGCGCGGCGGGCGGGGTTTCGGGATCCATGGCGGTAATTGTCTGTCACCTGGACCGCAGAAAAAGAGGCCCCTACAAGGAAGTCACGCCGCAATACCGAGTTGCTGGTTGATTTGCGGCCAGTAAAGCAAACCGCCCGGTGTGAACAGAACCCAGTCGTGTATTTGGAAGTTGGCCACTATGAAGTTGAACGGCGCCCCTTGGGCTAAGGCTGCTTGCTGGAGAACGGACGCCTGGGCGTCAAGTGGATCCCAGGAACCGGAGTAGACATACGTCGGCGGAAGTCCGCTAAGTGACCCATACAGCGGACTCACTAGAGCGTTGTTCACCGGCAGATTGCCTGCCCACATCTTGGCGATCTGCAACGTCCAAACGTCATGCCACGGAAACCCTACGTCTAGCCACGGGGACAGCAACACCATGCGCGACGGCACGGGGTCACCCTGAGCCACCATGTATTGGGTTGCCGCCAATGCGAGGTTGCCGCCCGCGGAGTCACCGATCACGCTGACGTTGGAGACCCCGTGCTGAGCGATGAGCGAGGAGATCAGGCCGGCCGTTCGCGGTACCACCGTGCCCGCCGTACCTCCTTGCCACACCAACGGGTAAATCGGCACTTGCACGGTCGCGCCGGTCATGTTGGCCGTCACCGAGTAGTTGATCCAATGAAAGATTGAGGGCGGAAGGATAAACCCGCCACCATGAATCGCCACCACGTATTCGCCACTGGGATGAGCCGGCGTGATCTGTACCACGCGCATCCCGTCATACGTGGCGTACTGGACCGTTTGTCCCATTAGCCACGTCAAATACGGGGAGGGGGGCGTTGCCGACGTACCACGCTAGCGGCGGATCTTCGAGCAGCTGCCAAAGCGGATTATTGGCCGCGGCAAGTGGAGTTTCGAGTCCAGACAAACTCAGGAGGGGTTCTACCGGCCACAGCGCAGCGGATTGCAGTCTGTTTGCCAATGACGGAATGTCGGTGAAGGTCCCGTCCTGCATTGCCGCGAAAGGTCGACCAGCTGGTGCACCGAAGACCTCGGTGACGACGGTGTCGGCCACCCGGGCGAATCCGGTGGACAGGTTCGTGGGGGTCTGCAGAATTTCCTGTTCAACGAACTCAACGGCCTCCAAGAGCGAAGCGTCGGCCGCCTCGGCGGCGGCGTACGCCCTGGCCGCGCCGGTCAATGTCTGCACAAACCGCTCATGAAAAGCCGCCGCCTGTGCGCTAACAGCCTGATAACCCTGGCCGTGGGCAGACAGCAAAGCTGCGATCGCCGCCGATACCTCGTCCTTGGCAGCGGCAAATATCCCGGTAGTGGCACCCGCCACGCCCTGGTTTGCCGTCGCGACCACCGAACCAATCGAAACCACGTCCGTGGCCGCGGCGGACATCACCTCGGGCAACGCAACAACATACGACATCGCGCCGCTCCACCCTTCGATCGCCGAGTAGTCCGGAGCTTATGCCGCCGCCGGGAGTCACGTAGCCAATTGCAGGAAACACATCCTCCGTCGTCAATGATCTGAGATGCAGATTGCGCCACGAACTCTCATCACTGCGTCTCGTGATTTAGCAGCCATCGGGTCGGACAATCTGTTCGGGGGCATTCAGGATGAGCACTGGGGGGTAGCGATCCGGCGTTGACGATGAGCAGCTCGTTCGACGGGTCGTGCCTGGGTTGTGCTTGTGGTGCCGGGGCGGCACGGTG
>JALHRH010000005.1 GCA_022841565.1 Mycobacterium sp.
TTGCGAATCCACGGGCTCACCTGTTGGCCGGGGTCCGGCCTGCGCAGGTTGGCCCGGTCGATGTCCTCTGGCGTGTGCCCGGCCCACGGCCGTGCGGCCCGCTTTGCGTGCATGCGCGCCCCCGACCGGGGTCGCGGCCGTGCTCCGGTGTCGGCCGCAGTGACCGGGCGACGCCCGGCCGTGCGGACCTGCGCGACCCGCGCGGCCAGCGCGTCGGGGTCGGCCGTCTTGTAATCGCCCACGTCCACGTAGGAGTGTGCCACACCACGGGGGCGCTCGCGTGTGCGCCACGCCTCCCACTCGGCCGCGTTGATCGCGGCCACGCTCGCGTCGTACTCCTCCTCCGTCATCATGACCAGTCCCCCGATCGGACGCACCTGCGCACGATCACGTCGTATGCGAGCGCGTATTCCTCGGCCAACCGTGAGGCCGCCATGTGATGCATGTACAGCGTGAGCCCTCGCCCGTCCCGGAGGTCCGGCCCGGTAACACCGTCGCACGTCACGCGGGGGAGCCGGTCAACCAGCGCGGCGCACCGGTTGGCCCTGTCCATGTGCGCGTTCGCGCCATCGTTCAGTCTGGACAGCACGTCTTGCGTGCTGCCGCCAGCGGTGATCACGTCGTCCACGACGAACCGTGCCTCGGTGTGCATGGGTTCATGTGAGCCGATCACTCGCCGCGCGTCGCGGCGTGCGTCCATCGCGTGCGTCCTTTCCGTTGCTTGCCTGTACAGCTTGCCAGCTGGCGGGGGGCTTGCCTAGGGGGAAATTGTTAGCGATTCGTAAACCGCTTCCCTGTCCCCCGGGGGCTTTCGCGTCCCCCGCTCCCTGCTGACAAGAGGAATACTGCCAGGCCCCCCGGGCGGAGTCAATGAAGAAAGTGTTTGGTGATTGTTTGGGAATTGTGAAGGCGCGCCAGGCCCGATCCTTTGGGGGAGCGCGCACGCGCGAGTACAGGATGACGGGGGAGAAGTCAAGGGCGGATATTGTGACACGGTGTTACTAGGCGTCACAGTATTACCTCAATCCTGACCTAAATACTCGGGATTCGATGTAACTTACAGTGTAAGTGACACTGTATTAACCGGTTAACTATCTCAGTTGCGTGCATCACGCGTACATCATAGATGCAACAGTGTTATGTGATACTTGCGCACGCAACGAACACCTGTTCGTACACACTTGCGCGCGCAAGCAAAGCTAACAGAACGTTTACAATTGGTGCATTCTCAAAACCGTAACACAGTGTTTACGAAAACTTTACAACTGGTGTGAGGGGTGGAGTGTCACTGTGGGACTCCACTGCACTACGCAGTAGTGCATGCAGATGTACGGCACGAGCAGGGAAGAACGCGCCCCTGCGCCACGCCAGAGGGCCGTGGGGTGGGGGCCAGCACCCTTCTGGGAGTCCCGTTCCACTTCTGGGCCGGGCTCGGCACACAGTGGTACGGGGAGGCGGGGGGCGAAGACCTCCGGAAGACGCGCGGCGCGCTCCCTTACACTGTAAGGCTGGGGGCGCAGGTGTAACTCTCTACTTGAGGTTGAGGGTTGGGGTGATACTCGGTACGGGCCAGGTGCGTGCCGTAGGCTGTGAGACCAGGTCCGGCTCGCAATCCTGTGACACTTGAGACTGACCACTGCCCCGGCCAGGGACTCTCCGATGTCAGGATGTCAAGACCCCTACGCCCCCCGTAGGGGGGCTAGGGGGTCTACACTTGACGGGGTCCCTGAAAACTGCTAGGTTGGGCTGCATGAAGATGACCGAGTGCACCCGCTGCGGCGGGCCCATGATCGAGATGTACCGCCGGACGCTCTGCGACACCTGTCAGGTCAAGCGGGACCTGCCAGGGCTGACACGCAGCAAGCCCAAGGGCAGGCGATGCCTTGCGTGCGGCTCCCACTTCTGGCCGATCAGGGCCGGGTACAAGGACTGCCCCAAGTGCTCGCTCAAGTCCGAGAACCCGGAGCGTTGGCCCGCATGTCGGATCTGCTCGCAGCACTGGCGGCCAGCTCCCGGACTGGAGGATGGGCGAGCGTGCACGGTGTGCGTCAGCTCCTCCGACAAGATGAGGCGGCGGTACCTGCGGGCGCTCCACGAGGGCTGAGAAGTGTGCTACACTCCCCTCAAGTTCTCTCACGGAGGTTGAGGCAATGGCCTACAACGACAACGGCGACTGGGTGTACGAAGACGAGATCCCGAACAACGGGGACCCCGTTCGCATCGCGGGCATCGTCCTCAGCCGCGCCATCGAGTCCTACCTGTTCGACTTCAAGCACCCGGGGTACAACAAGCCCGAGTTCCTTGAGTGGTCGCGGGCCCAGTACCAGGTCAACCGGTCCAGCTCGGGCACTCACGCCAACGTGAACGCGCTCCAGTGGGACCCGACCAAGGCCGAGTACAAGGTCGAGCGCGACAAGTCGATCAGCTACACCCCGGCCGGTCAGGTGGACTTCGGCATCAAGACCACGGCCCCGAACTTCGGGGACAAGGCCGAGATCGGCGAGGCCCACATCTACGCGCCCAACGAGGTCGCCGACCCGTCGCTGGCCCGGTTCCGCAACGACAACGCGGTGGTGGTCAACGAGCGCGACGCCCGGGACTACGCGCCCGAGCCGTCGCCCGAGCCGACCCCCGAGCCGACCCCCGAGGACGGTGACGCCTAATGGCGCTGACCGTCGCACAGGTGGCGCACCCCAACTCGCAGATCAGTGAGACCGAGTTCCTGGGGTACAAGGCCCGGCTGGTCACCATCACGTTCGACGCCTCGTACCTGACCACGGGCGAGGTGCTCACCGCCGCCGACCTGGGGTGGAACGGGCTCATCGGTGCCATCGCCGTGTCGGGCGTGGGCAACGCGGCGGGCACGCTGAGCGTGACCACGGTTGTCCGGCCCAACGCGGCCCAGTCGCAGCTGACCTTCCAGGCGCAGGAGACCGCCGGTACGGTGGACACCCCGCACAAAGAGGTCACCTCGGCCGCCGACCTGACCGGGTACGCGGGCACGTTCATCGTCATCGGGTTCTAGCAGTTTGTCGCGGGGTGGAGCAGTCGGTAGCTCGCCGGGTTCATTACCCGGAGGCCGTGGGTTCGAGTCCCACCCCCGCCACTGAAATGCCATCACTCTCCTCCACCATGACCGTCACCACGACCCCCACCCCGGTGGGGGCGGTGTCGCACCCCTCGACCGGCGGCAACCGGCTGGCGCTGTCGTGCGACGCGCGTGACGCGGTGGTCGACGTGTACATCGGCGGGTCCACCGTCACCAGTACCACGGGGGAGAGGCTGACCGCTGGCTCGGGCACGTTCAGGGTGTCCTCCGACGGCCCCGGGCAGCTGGCCGACCAGGTGTACTACGCAATGGTCGCAAGTGGCACTGCCACGCTCGTCCTGAACCAAGTGTTCGAGGGCTAGTTGCCGTACGAGGTGTCATCGGCCGTTGCGGCCTCCAGCGTGTACCGCAACGTCAAGACCTCGCACGGGGCCAAGGGCGACGGGACCACCAACGACACCACGGCCGTGCAGGCCGGGATCGACGCGGTTGACGCTGCGGGCGGCGGGACGCTGTACTTCCCACGGGGCACGTACCGCGTGGCCGGGCTGGTCATGAAGGACAACGTGATCCTGCGGGGCGAGGGCGAGCGGGCCAGCATCCTCAGGCTGGTTGACGCCTCCACGTCCGACGTGCTCACCTCGGAGAACTTTGGCACGCTCACGGGCGGCACCACGCGCGGTGGGCCCGAGGGTTGGGGGCTGGAGAACATCGGGCTCGACGGCAACCGCGCTGGCGCTGGGTCGGGCGGGTACTGCATACGCGTGTTCGGCGCGGCGTACCGGCTCCACAACGTGGAGATCGACGAGGGCGCGGCCGGTGGCGTGTGGTCCGAGTGGGGAACCGGCGGCACCAACATGGAGGCGCAGTGGACCAACGTGCGCATCCACGACTGCAACGGCAAGGGGCTGGACTGGCAGGGGCCGCACGACTCGGTGTTCACCAACGTGATGGTCTTCAAGAACTCCACGCACGGCGTCCACACCCGGGGCAACGCCACGTCCGAGCAGTTCGTCAACTGCCACATCTGGGGCACCGAGCACGACTTCGGGTTCCTGGCCGAGGCCACGGCCTACTGCCAGAACTGCCAGGTCGAGGGTGCCACCACCGCCAACGTGCGGATCAAGGCGAGCAACTTCTCGTTCATTGGCGGCGCGGTGTTCGGCACGGGCGCGGCCGGTGAGACAGGGTTCGAGTTCGGGGACGGCACCGCCGGGACGTACGGTGGCACGGTGATTGTGGGCCCGCGCATGTCCGGGTTCCAGGGGGCCGGGTCGTTCGCGCTCAAGCGCACCAACACCACGGCCGGTAGCTACATCTGGATCCAGCTGTTCAACAACGGCGGGGCCGCCGCGATCTCCGGGACCTTCGCGGCCACGGACACCGTGACCGTCAACAGCAACGACTCCACGGCCCGGTCGGCCGAGTCGTTCGTGCGGCAGTACGGCAAGCTCGCGCACTACCCGCCCGCCAGCGACACCTCCACCATCGTGTGGAAGAACAACGCCGGGTCCGACCTCATGAACTGGAACAGCTCCAGCGGCCGAATGGAGCTGAACAACGCCACCGACCTGCGGATGTTCTCTGGCAACTTCACCGGGCAGACCATCCAGCTGGACGGTGCCGGGTTCATCGACATGGCCGAGATCACCGCGCCGGGCGCACCGGCCGTCAACACGGCCCGGCTGTACGTGGACGACAGCGGTGCCAAGAGCCGCCTCATGGTCAGGTTCAACACGGGCGCAGCCATCCAGCTCGCCATCGAGCCGTAGTGTGGTAGACTGGAGCGAGAATGCCTGAGATCAACTACACCCTGTACGACGGGCCTTGGGCCGGAGGCGGTGGCCAGGCGGCCTATGCCCAGCTCAACGCCAGCCCGATCACGGCCATCGGGCCGACCGACCACGTGGAGTGCACTGGGTACGCCGGGCGGATCTACGTGGTCACGGTCAACGGCGCGACCAACTCGGTGATCTACGGGGTGCAGGGCAGCTGGGACGGCAGCACGTGGTTCAACCTGGCGACGCGGGCCGACTCCTCGGCCACGTACGCGAACACCGGGGTGACCACCACGGGCGGCAGCACCGCCGTGCTGTTCCTCAACCCGCAGGACGTGCCACGGTACCTCAGGGTCAACGTGACCACGGCCAACGCCAACGGGTCCACTCACCACGTCTGGATGGAGCGATAGATGCCGACCGCACTTTGGTACGGGCTCGGAGTGTCGGAGCAGTACGGCACCACCGCAGCCAACCGCGTTGACTGGGTCACCGACACCATCAAGGTGGCGCTGGTCACCAGCGCGTACACCCCCAACCAGGACACGCACGACTTCTGGAACGACGTGTCCGCCAACGAGCTGGCCTCGGGCAACGGGTACACCACTGGCGGGGTGACGCTGGGGTCCAAGACCCGCACGTACGACACCGCCTCCAACACCGTACGGCTCGACGCGGCCGACGCCACCTGGACGTTCTCGGCCACCAAGACCTTCCGGTACGCGGTGTGCTACAAGGACACCGGCACCGCCTCCACCAGCCTGCTGCTGGCGTACATCGACTTCGGGGCGGACCAGGCCATCAACGGCACCTTCAACATCGTGTTCGACGCCACCGACGGCGTCCTGCGTGCGGTGGTCTCGTAATGGGGTTCTGGGACACCTTCAAGCAGCAGCCCGACCCCGAGCCGGTTGAGGTCACTCGTGCGAACGTGGTGGGTGTCCCGCGCCCCGAGCCGGAGGACGCGCCCAAGCGCGCCCGGTACAAGGTGGTGGGCGTGTGGGGTTACGACCCGGTCACCCACTCGCGCACTGACGAGGTGGACACCGCTGCCACCGGGAACGTGGATCTGGACGGCGGTCGTCACGCGACGGTTGGCGGTGAGCTGGAGCTTACGCGCCAGGAGGCTGCTCAGGTTTCCAAGGTGTTCGCGCTGTCGCTGGTGATCAGCTAGTGGCAATCACCACACTCGACGCCGCCATCGCCGGGGCCAAGCCGCCGGAGGCCTACCTCAAGGCCACCGGTACCATGGAGGCCGCTGGCATTCACCACTCCAACTGGCGGTCGGTGGGGTTCCCCCCGCAGGCCGCGCTACCGGCCTCGGGGCTCAACGGCGAGGCGCTGTCCAGCCCGGTGAGCGGACAGATCCCTGTCCCGGCCGCCTCCGGCAACACCCACCTGTACAGGCTGACGTGCGTGGCCGCCGTGGCAGGCACGCTGATCCTGGCCGACCGGCTGTGGCAGAACTCGGGCATCGTGGTGACCACAACCACGGCGCAGGCCATCACCCCCGTGGCCATCCCCGCGCGCGACGCGGACGGGTCTACCAACGGGCGTGGCGTGTACGCGGCCATCGAGCTGACCGGCACCACCACCAACGCCTCGGCCATCACCAACATGACCATCAGCTACACCGACTCGGGCGGCACTGCCGGTAACACGGGGGCCATCACCAACCTGCGCACGGGCGGCGGGTTCCCCGCCACGGGGCAGTTGCAGACCTTCGTGCCGTTCGACCTGGCCACTGGCGACCAGGGCGTGCGGTCGGTGCAGTCCATCACGCTCGGCACCTCGCTTGGCGCTGGCTCGGCCAGCCTGGTGCTGTACCGGCCGCTCGCCTCGGTGAGCGTCCCGGCGGCGGGAGTCATGGGTGCGGTGGACTTCATCACCAGCGGCGGCCCGCGCGTCTACGACAACTCAGTCCCGTTCCTGATCTGGTTCCCGTCGGCCACGACGACGACCAACATCACGGGCGAGGTGCAGTTCACGCAGGGTTAGCCAATGCCTGTCACGGGCATCGGCAACGCTCCGTTCAACAGCATCTGGCCGCGAGCGCCGCGTGGGTTGTGGGCGTCCTCCACGGGGCCCGCCGCACCGGCCGCGCTCAACGACTGGCAGTTCGACCCTGCCCCGACGACCATCGAGTTCCGGGGTGCCACGCCGACGCTGGTGACCGTGGCCGCCACGCCGTGGACGGTGAACGCCCCAACGTACGCGGCCAACGGCGACCTGATCATCGTGGTGCTCATGTCCTCGGGCGCGACCGACTCCGTCACCGCGTTCACCGGGTTCACTCTGCTGACGACGGTGACCGAGCCCTCGGACGCGGTCATGCACGTCTACTACGCGTTCAGCTCCGGGGCCGAGCCGTCCACGTACAGTGTGACCTTCAACACGACCACCGCGGGCATGGCCGCGTGCCTGGTGTACCGCAACGTCGATCAGACCGACCCGTTCTCGGGCACCGCGCTGACCTCCACGGGCGCGTCGGCGACCGCCCAGGACTGGGGGCCGTACACCCCCGACGCGAGCAACAGCATGGTCGTGGCGCTCATCGGGTGCGACCCGGCCGCGACCGGGCTCGCGTTCAACTGGGACACCGGGTGGAAGGGGCGTTTCGGGCAGTCGTCCGGAAGCGCAGCGCACATCACGGCGTTCGACCAGTTGCAGACGACTGCCACCGCTGTCTCGCCGGGCGGCGACTTCTCGGCGGCCGAGCCGTCCGTGCAGGTCGTGTTCAGCCTGAACCAGGTCTCGGGGGCCACCAACATCACGTGGACGGCCGCCACCTCCACGTACAACTCGGGCACACACGCGGGCGCGTACGGTGGTGCGTGGACCGCCGCCTCGCACACCCGGTCGTCCGCGACCCACACCGGACAACTGGGCTCCGCGTGGACCGCAGCCTCGCACACGCGCAGCGCGGGCGTCAGCACCACCACGTTCAGCTCACCGGCCACCCCGGCCACGGTGACCATGAACTCGGGCACGCACACCGGGCAGCTGGGCGTGGCCTGGACCACGGCCTCGCACACGCGCGGCGCGGCCACCAGCACCACCTCGATGTCGCAGGCGTGGACGGCCAGCACCGTGACGTTCAGCTCGGCGGCCAACGCCGTCACCGCCGCAGCCTCGTGGACCGCCGGGTCCGGGACCTGGGGGTCGGGCAACCACGAGGGCCAGCAGGTCGTGGCCCAGGACTGGACCGCCGCCTCGCGCGTGCACGGGTCGGGCACGCACACCGGCACCGCAGCCGGTCAGTGGACCGCGTCCACCAAGACGCACGGGTCGGGCGACCACGCGCAGTCGCGCGAGTGGCTGGCCGCCTCACACACGCGCAGCGCCGCACCGGCCGTGGCCAAGCTGGACACCGGGTGGACCGCCGGGTCCGGGACCTGGGGGTCGGGCAACCACACCGCGTCGGTGGACAACACGCAGCCGTGGACGGCCGCCACTATCACGTACAATAGCGCCACCAACGTGGTGGCAGCCGTGGGCGCGTGGACCGCAGCCTCACACACGCGCGACGCGGCACCCAGCACGGTGGTGGCCAGCTCGCCGTCCACCACGGCCTCGCACACGCGCGGGGCCGCGCAGAGCACCACGTCCATCACCCTCCAGTGGAACGCTGCTACAGTGGTGTTCAACTCGGGCGTGCACGACTTCACCGGCAGCACCGGGGGGTCGGGCAACGAGGAGGCCACCAACCGCGTACGACGCCGGAGGCGCATGTAGTGCCAGAGCCCAGGAAGTGCGACAGCTGTCACAAGGTGTACACGCCCAAGCGCAGCTCGTCCAAGTACTGCTCCACGCAGTGCCGCAGCCGTAGCTACAGCTCCACCCGCACGGGGCGCGAGCGCATCCCCGACGACCTGCGGCTGAGCGTGCTGGCGCGCGACGGGTTCCGGTGCAGGCTGTGTGGGCACTTCCCGGGCAAGAAGCGCGAGCTGCGCGTGGACCACATCGTGCCCATCGAGAAGGGCGGCGCGCCGCTGTCCAGCGACAACCTGTGGACGCTGTGCCACCCGTGTAACTCGGGCAAGTCTGACAAGGACTTCGACGCCTCCACAGCACCGCCCGCCAACGTGGTAGACTTGGTGCTCGACGTAACGCCGGACTCGTACCACGAGTGCATCGGCGTGGAGCTGCGTAAGCGCGACGACGACGCTTACGAGCTGTACATCTACGAGGAGTAAGTAGAAACGTGCCCAAGGTCAAGCGGTTGGTGTACTGCCAGGTCTGCAACGAGAAGATGGAGAACCCGGGGCCCAACGCCAAGTACTGCGGGGACGCGTGCCGCAAGCAGGCCGAGCGCGAGCGGGCCGAGAACAAGACCGTGTTGCAGAACGCCTCGCTGACCCCCGAGGAGATCATGGAGGGCGCGCGCCGCCTGGCCAGCTCCCCGGCCTTCGAGGACGAGGTGCGCGAGGTCATGCGCGAGGAGGTGCGGCGCAGCATCGACCAGTACGCGCGCGACCGCGTGCTCGGGTTCGTGGAGGGCATGGTGGGCATGCTGCCGATGGCCCTGGTGCAGATCAACCGCGACCTCAACTCCGAGAGCTGGCCCGAGCGCAAGACCGCGTACGCCATCCTCACCAAGTACCTGATGCCCATGGCCACCATGGGCGACGACAAGGGCGGCGGGCAGAACAACCTGGTGATCCAGATCGGCGAGTCGCCCACGGCCCAGGAGGCCTTCGAGGCCGACGTGGATGACGCCGAGTACGCCGTGCTGCCCACGGGCGTGGAGCGGTTCGAGGCCACGTGGCCCGTGTGCTCCGGGTGCGGCAAGCGCGCACACCCCGACAACGTGGTGGAGAAGGCCACGGCCACGTACTGCCGTTCTTGCCTTGCTAGGCAAGAGTACTCGGGAGACAAGATGCCCGTGGAGGGTGGCCTGAGCGGCCGGGGAAGGCACGCCGACCTCCTTGGGTAAGGTCGTCGTCCCATACACACCGTTCCCGGTCCACGTAGGGTTCCACGCCACCGCCGCCCGTGAGAAGTGGGGCGTCGGGGCCGTGGGCTCGGGCAAGACCATCGCGCTGTGTGGCGACGCGCTGCGGTTCGGGCTGTACAAGCAGCCCGGCAGCCGTATCATGATCAGCCGCGCCACGGTGCCCGCGCTGCGCGACTCCACCGAGTCCGAGTTCGTGGCCCTGATCAGCACGCCGCCCGACGAGGACGAGTGGTTCAACGACGACAACCCCACGACGCTGTGGGACCTGTGCAAGGTGCGCATGGGCGGCGGTCACATGGACCGGCTGTACACGCCCAACGGCACCGAGTACATGTTCCGGTCGCTGGACAACTGGCGCAAGCTGATGTCGTACAACCTGGCGTACATCGGGATCGACGAGGCCTCCGAGCTGCCCGACGCAGAGACCTACCTGGCGCTGACCACCCGTCTGCGGCAGCGGTTCCCCACGCCCGCAGCCCGCAAGCTGCGCACGCGGTGGGAGCACACGCCCATCCAGCAGATGGCCGTGGTGAGCAACCCCAACGGCCACGACTGGCTGTGGGAGCTGTTCGTGAACTCGCCCACGGTCAACCGCCGGTACTTCACGTCCACCAGCTTCGACAACCCCACGCTGTACGAGCCCGACGGGTCACCATCGGCGTACCTCAAGTCGCTGCTGACCATGCCGCCCGTGTGGGTGGAGCGGTTCGTGTTCTGTAGCTTCGACGCGTTCGAGGGGCAGATCTACGACTTCAACTACGAGCGGCACGTGTCCAAGACCCACTTCACGCCCCCGGACGACTGGGACCGTGGGATGGGCATGGACTGGGGAATCCGCAACCCTACCGCCATCGGGTGGTGGGCCAAGGATCCAGATTCTGGAATCTGGCACAAGTACCGCGAGTGGCAGAGCTACGACCCCACCGACCCCATCGCGCGTGCCACGGCCACCAGCCCCACGGTGGCGTACGTGTCCAGCGTCATCAAGCGGCTGGAGGGCGGGGAGAAGATCAAGTGGCGCGCGGCGGGGCCGGACGTGTGGCGTCGCCAGACGGGTGACATGGACCACCGCACCATCGAGTACTACTTCGCCCGCAACGGCATCTACTTCACGCCGGGCGCGCCCGACTACAGCTCACGTATCAACGCGGTCAACACGCTGCTGGCCACGGACAAGATCCGGTTCAGCCCTGACTGTGTGATGTCACACACCGCGTACCAGCAGTACCGGTGGAAGGACTTGAAGGTGAACCGGGGTGAGGTGGATCAGCCCGAGACCCCGCGTAAGAAGGACGACCACATCATCGACGCGGACCAGTACCTGTTCACGCTGTTCACCAACGGCGCGCCGCCGCCCACCCCCAAGGCCGAGTTCTCGTACGACCAGCACATCAAGCGTCAAATCCAACAGCAGGTTGCACGTCACGGTGCTAAGCGTTCCGGCATCGGGCCCGAGTAATCTGCTAAGATAGGAAACCATGACCCAGAGTGACATCGCACACGCAGTGGACGTGAACCCCGACCCCGAGGTCTCGGAGTGCCCCGCCACGGGGCTCATCGAGCCCGGGGTCGTTTTCCCCCATGCCCCCAACCCGCTGATGCTCAGCACGCTGTTCCTGAGCAAGACGGCCATCAACGAGGCCTTCGCCGTGCTGTACGACGTGCCGGTGAAGAACCTCCCCAAGCTGCTCAAGGCCAACGACGGCCTCAAGGAGGCTCAGGTGCGCATCAAGGAGCTGGAGGCCGAGCTGGCCAAGTGGGCGACGTGGCGTGACAAGGCCGAGGACATCGGCCTCGTGGTGACGCCCATCTAATGGCCAGGCCTCGCCGCCAGGGCATCCAGGACCCGCGCAAGCGCGCGCTCGGCCACAGCGAGCTGATCCAGCGGCTGGAGGACTCACGCCGCGTGCGCCGGTGGTTCGAGCGCGACTGGTCGCTCAACATGAGCTACCTGGCGAACGAGCCGTACGTCGGGTTCAGCATCGAGAACGGACGCCTGGTGGACCGCGTGGCCGACGACGGCGCTGTTCGCACCAAGAACAACGTGCTGGCCAAGGCGAACCGCACCGAGCGGGCCAAGATCCTGCGGCAGACCCCCAAGGCCATCGCCCTCCCCGCCCGCGACAGCATGGACGACCTCCACATGGCGCGCATGCTCAACAGCTGGTTCGACCAGCTGTCGTGGGACTGGCGGCTGGACAGCGCCATGCGCTCGGCCACGTGGTGGGTGACCGCCACGGGCAACTGCTTCCCCAAGACGTACTGGGACAACGGGCGCGTCGCTCCCTGGCTGGACATCTGCTCCCCGTACGAAATCTTCCCCGACCCGTTCGCGCGCAAGTTCTCCGAGGCCCGGTGGGTCATCCACTCGCGGTTCTACGACGAGGAGACCGCGTGGGACCTGTACGCGGACTACCCCAAGTCCAAGGTGGAGCACCTCAAGATCACGGGGACCCAGGACGTCAACGCCCTGGAGCACCGGCTGGTCTCGGCCATCGGGGTCAACATCGGGCAGTCGCAGCGCCCCAACCTTGAGGGCGTGCTGACGCACGAGTACTGGCAGCCGCCGACCAAGACCAACCCCGACGGCCGGTTCGTGGTGTTCACGCCGTCGGGCATCGTGATCGACCAGGAGTACCCGTACCAGCACGGGCAGCTGCCCTTCGCCCACTACGGGTCGGTGGAGCGCGCCTCCACGCTGTGGTACGCCTCCTCGCTGGACTTCGGCGCGCGCGACCTTCAAGACGAGCTGAACCGCGCCGAGTCGCAGATGATCGAGAACCGCAACATGTCCAACGGCAAGTGGTTCCTGCCCGGCGGGCTGGAGCTGGAGGAGCTGCCCGACGCGAAGCCGCGCCAGGTCCTCAAGGCGCTGGACGGCAGCAACCCCAACCTGGAGCCCAAGCTGATCCAGGTGGACACGCTGCCTGCGTGGGTCGGCGGCGAGCCGGGCCGCATCAAGGACATGATCCTCGACGTGCTTGGCCAGCACGAAGTGTCACACGGCTCGGTCCCCGGGCGCGTGGAGTCGGGACAGGCCATCCAGCTGCTCCAGGAGTCGGACGACTCCGTGGTCAAGGACGCCATCCACTCCCGCGATGAGGCGCTGTCGCGCGTGTTCTGGCAGGCCTCCGCGCTGCTCAAGCAGTTCGGTGACCCGCAGACCCTGATCCGCACGTGGGACGACGACGGCGTGGTCGACGTGCAGACCTTCAAGACCGACCAGATCAACCTGGACTTCCAGGTCCGCGTGCAGTCCACGGACGCGCTGCCCAACTCGGTGGCGGGTAAGTTCGACCGGGTGCTCAACCTGGTGCAGTACAAGGTCATCACCGAGGCCGAGGCCCGCGAGCTGCTGGACCTCACCAAGGCCGACCCCAGCCTGGACCTGACCGTGGCCGCCCGCACCCGGGCGTGGCGCGACCTCCAGTACCTCAAGGCCGGGACCATCGTGGAGCCGCGCGAGTGGGCCAACCACGACGTGAACATCAAGACGGTCGAGCAGTACATGAACACCATCGAGTTTGATCGCCTGGACAAGGAGATCCAGGACAAGATGGAGTTCTACCGCGACCAGAACTACCAGCTGCGCTTGCAGCGGATTCAGGAGGAGGCGCAGGTTGCGATGGCCGCGCAGGGCGGGGCTCCCCCGCAGGGCGGCCCGGCACCCGAGGGGGCTCCCCCCGAGGGCGCGGTCGCTGAGCCTGCGCCGCCTCCCCCCGACACCCAGGGCCCCGCGCCCGTGACAGGATAGGAGACACCATGGGTACCAACGCTCTCCCGCAGGCAGCCATGGGCGACCCTGGGTTCCAGAAGGCCGCCGACCAGGCGTCCCAGGGCCTGGCCATGATGCTCAAGCTGTGCCACAAGTCCAACCCCGAGTCCCCGCTGTGTGACGTGCTCACGCAGATGGTCAAGGCCGTGGGCGACATCGAGAACGACTACGAGTCGGGCGGCCAGGGCGGCGACCCGATGAGCGCGCTGCCCGCCGAGGACCCGTCCGCCATGGGCGACCCGGCCGCGATGGGCGGCGACCCCGCTGCCATGGGGGGCGAGCCCCCGATGGACCCGGGGATGGAGGACCCGATGGCGATGCAGCAGCCGCCGTCTGACATGGGGCCCGGCCCGGGTGGCGACTTCGCCCAGGCCGCCGCCGACACCCAGGCCATGATGCAGGCCGCCAAGAAGCGCCAGAGCTAGGAGATACATGAGCACCAACGCTGCACCGGCCCCCGAGGCCGCAGAGGTCGAGGCTCCCGAGGTCGAGGCCCCGGAGACCCCCGCCAAGCCGGAACCCAAGAAGGACGCCAAGCCAGCCGCGAAGCAGGCCAAGCCCGCCGCCAAGGCCAAGGGCCCGTCCCCGTGGGACGCCGAGCTGGACGAGCGCGGGATCACCGACCCCACCGTCCGCGAGTACCTGTCCGAGAAGCAGGGGTACATCACGCAGACCGAGCAGCGCGCCGCTCAGTTCGAGCAGCTGTTCGACGCTGGCGACGGGTCGGACCCCGTGCAGACCGCGTCCATCGCGGCCAACGTGATGCGCGGGCTGTCCTCCGACCCGGTGAACACCATCGCGCAGATCGTGGAGGTGCTGGCCGAGGCTGGCATCACCCCCGAGGAGGTCGCGGCCACCATCCTGGGAGGCGACCCTGCCGACCTTGAGGTGGACATCAGCGACCCCACGGAGGCCGACCCGCTGGCCGACGACCCGCGCCTCCAGTTCATCGAGCAGCAGATGGCCAAGCAGCAGCAGGAGCAGGCCGACCAGGCGTACGAGCACGTGTGCAAGCAGATCGAGGCCACGCACTACGGGTTCCAGCAGAACGTGTTCGACCGGTACGTGCTCGCCGAGGACGGCGACATCGAGGCCGCGTACAACGCGTACAAGCAGGACTTCCCGCCGCAGCAGCGCCCGCCCGCGCCGCCTGTGTCGGGGGCTGGCGGCCCGCCGCCCGCGCCGCAGAAGAAGTACGGATCGCTGGACGACGCCATCGGGGACTTCCTCTCCGAGGACAAGGCCGCGTTCGGTAGGTAACAACTGTGCTATACTGCGCCTTGACCAAGGGCCAAGGCGCAAGTACAGCCCGACGGCGTTTAGTGGAACAGCCCACGAGGCCAAGACCCCGACGCTCCATCAGTTACATCACCCAACTACACGGAAGGAGGTGAGAGTCAATGGCCACTACGTCAACTTTCTCGAACGCGATGAAGACCAAGTTCATCGGTCCCATCCGCGACAACATGTCGAGCAACAAGGTCCTCCTGTTCGGGAGCCGGACGCGTGACGACGACTCCACCAGCGACCCCCAGGGCTCGCGCGACTTCCGGGGCATTCAGCCTCTCGCTGATGGCATCGACTTCGTGGGTAACGAGTTCCGTATCCCGCTGCGCTCCTCGCGCAACCAGGGAACGGGTCCTCGTGCCGAGAACGTGCCACTTCCTGCCGCCGGAAACCAGGGCTACCTCCAGATCACCGAACCGCTCCGGTACTACTACGGCGTGTTCAACATCACCGGGCAGCTCCTCAAGGCCTCGGCCTCTCAGGAGGGTGCGTTCAAGCGCGCCCTGACCGCCGAGATGAAGGGCGTCACCGACGACCTCAAGCGCCACGTGAACATCCACGGGTACGGCACCGGTAACGGTGTCATCGCCACGATCACCACGGGCACGACCTCGGCCACCCAGCCGGTGGACACCACGATCTACTTCCAGGGCGGAGAGATCGTGGACATCTACGACTCGACCCTGGCCACGTACCGTGGCTCGGCCGCGCTGACCGTGAACTCGGTCGCTCGCTCGGCCCTGACCATCACGCTGTCCAGCTCCATCGCCACGACCACGGGTGACGTGATCGTGCGCGCGTCGAGCAACTCCACCAGCGCCGCCCCGAACAACGACAAGAACCAGGCCATCAACGGCCTGGAGAACATCGTGGACTCCACGGGCGCGCTGCACGGCCTCAACCCCAGCACGGCCGGGCAGGGCTTCTGGTCCTCGACCGAGATCGCGGCCGGTGGCGCGGTGGTCGGTGACAACCTGCTGCGGCAGCTGTCGGACGGTGTCGGCTTCGAGTCCGGCTCCGACGAGGAGATGGTGTTCATCACCACTCGCGGCATCCGCAACCGGTACGCCAACACCCTGACCTCGCTCAAGCGGTTCAACGACGCCTCGTCGGTGACCCTGCGCGGCGGGTTCAAGGCCATCCTGTTCGACGACAACCCGATGGTCATCGACGACCACTGCCGCCTCGGCCGGGTGTACGCGCTGAACACGGACGCGCTGTTCTGGTCGCAGATGAGCGACTGGGAGTGGATGGAGGAGGACGGAGAGGTCCTCAAGCAGGTGCCTGGGTACGACAAGTACGAGGCCTACCTGTTCAAGTACTGCAACATCGGCACCTTCGCCCGTAACCGCCACGGCAAGATCACCGGCGCGGCCGACGACGTGAAGTAGCCGCTCGTTCCGACGAGCTGGTAGCGAACCCCGCGACGCCCACCCCTCGATCCCGGGGGGTGGGCGTTTCTCTAGGAGCAACATGAGTCTGATCACGGTAGGTGCACCTGACAACGTGAAGATCGCCGGTGTGAACCCGCGCGCCCTCAAGCTGGTCGAGAGCGACGTGTACAACATCGCGCAACGTGTCAAGGAGATCGACCGCAACCTGTACATCGTTGTGCACGAGGGCCACGAGCGGCCCTTCGTGGTCATGGAGCACGCGCTGGACGGCGCGGAGCGCATGGTGAGCCGGTACGCCGAGCTGACCCCGGCCATCTTGGAGGACCTCCGGTACATGCTGGCGGTGCCCTTCGAGAAGCGGTTCGCCGAGCTGACCAAGAAGATCGACGCCGAGAACGAGGCCAACGAGAACGCCTGGATGGAGTCGGAGAAGCACGACCGGTTCACCTGGGAGTTCCGTAAGGCGCTTGAGGAGTCCAACATGACCGACTTCATGTGGACCCGCGTGTACATGAACGGCGGAAGGAAGAAGCGTGGCTAGCCCGACGCTCACCGAGTTGCAGAACCGCGTGCTGGCCCGTGACTACGGGTCCACCGACACGGCCACCGTGACCTCGGCCATCAACGAGGCGTACGAGACCGTGATGTCCAGCGCCCGGTGGCCGTTCGCCCGCACCTCGACCACGGTGTCCACCGTGGCCGGGACCGCAACAGTGTCACTGTCCGCCCTCACCATGCAGGACTACGGGCGGCTGCGCGCCAACACGGTGGGGATCGACACCCCCAGGTACATCGAGTTCGACACCCCCGACTACGACCTGTGGACGCGCGGCGCGATCAACACCACGCAGTCCGGGGTCCCACAGTGGTACACCATCCGGGACTTCTCCACGCTGGAGTTCTGGCCGGTCCCCAACGCCGTGTACTCGTACACGCTGTACTACTGGCGGTACCCGACGCTGCTGTCGTCGGGCACCGACGAGCCGCTGATCCCGCCCTCGGAGCGCAACGTGCTGGTGTACGGGGCGCTGTCCCGGCTGGCCGAGCGCGACCGCGACTTCGGCGGTGCGGCGTACTACGACAGCCTGTTCCAGCGCGACCTGTCCAGCATGCGCGGTAAGTACATCCACACGCGCGGGGCCGAGGGATCCACGCGGGCGGCCATGCCCTCGCACTACGGCGGGGAGTACGGCCGGTAGTGGCCAAGTACATCGACATCCCGATCCCCACGCGCGGGTTCTCATCCGACTTCCCGCGCGACGCGATGCCATCGGACACCGCGACGGAGTGGTACAACCTGCGCCTGGACAAGCCGGGCATCATGCAGCCGCGCGGGCGGATCAAGTTCTGGACCAGCCAGGAGGCCGCAGGCGGCACCTCATCCAGCACGTACCTGTACAACGCCATCTACGCCAACATCAACCCCACCGACTCGCGGCAGAAGGTGCTGCTGTCGTACGCGGCGCTGGCCAACGAGCAGGTGCTGACCACGGTGACCACCACGGCCGCCGTGCACGTCGCGGGCACCACCACGGCCGCCACGGGCATCTTCACCACCACGGCCCTCCCGCTGGCCCCGGCCGCCAACCTGTACGGCATCGCGTACTACATCGGGGCGGGCGGGCAGATGCGGCAGTGGTCGGGCAACAACGTGTCCCCCGACGCGGGCAAGACCTTCACGATCAACGCTGGTGCCACCTCGGGCACGTTCAGCGTCGCGCCGACCTCGGGCATCACGGGCAACCTCCTGATCGACACCAACGCGCGCGTGGTGAACGGCGTCACGTACACCAACATCGCGTATCCGCTGGTGGGCGGCGCGGGCACCAACTTCACGCTGGGCGTGCCGTACGGACTGGGCATCCCTGGGTGGACCATCAACGCGGCCGGAGCCTCGTGCAGCGTGGGCACGCTGTACACGATGGGGTCGGCGGGCACGGGTACCGACCCGATGAACGGGCTCACCGGCACCGGGGCCAACAACGCGGCCATCGCCGTCCACCAGGAGCGGGTGTTCTTCTCGCCCAAGTACGGCGTGCTCAAGTGGAGCGAGGCCACGCGCCCCTCAGTGTGGCCCGCGCTCAACAACGCGTTCATCGGCGAGGACAGCGAGCCCATCATGGCGCTGTACTCCACCGGGCGCGAGCTGCTCATCTTCAAGAAGTTCACCACGTGGGTGCTGCTGGGCGACTCCGAGTCCAACTACACGGTGCGCAAGCTGTCCAACCAGTTCGGCGCGATCAGCCCGCACTGCGTGACGGAGTGGAACGGTAACGTCATCGTGTGCGGCATCAACGGCATCTACATGATCAGCCCCGGGCTGGCCGTGTCCGACATCACGTCGAGCGACACGGCGCGCGGCGTGAAGGAGTACTACCAGCCGTTCTTCGGGTACTTCGGGGCGTCCACCGACTACGGCGAGCTGATCTACGCCGACGTGTTCGACGACCACCTGTTCCTGACCGGGGGCGACGCCACGCTCGTGGGGTACCTGCCCAACCAGTCGTGGGCGCTGTGGGGCAACGCCCCCGGGTACGGGATGCGCAAGTTCTGGCGTCCGTACACCGTGTCGCCGGGCGAGTCCGGGATCAGGACCACGCTGGGCAACTGCAAGGGGTACTTCGACGTGTCGCTGCTGTTCGACGAGGCGGTCGCTGGCGACACGTACGAGGACGAGTACCGCGTCAACGGCGTGGACACCGTGACCAAGATCCCGGTGCGGGCCACGTTCCCCTCGCTGCGCCTGGCGGGCGGCGACACGTTCACGGTGAACCACATGTTCGTGGAGCACGACCTGCTGTACACGGACGGGGCCACCACGGGTGCCACCACGCTCCCCACGGGGTCCCGGGCGGGCACGGTGAACGGGTACACCATGACGCTGTACAACATGCCCTCCACGACGGCCCGCACGGTGACACTGGAGCCCAGGTACGAGCTGGTCACTCCCAACCCCGAGCGGTACTACACAACCGAGTTCCCCTCGCCGGGCACGTTCGCGCTGCGGGGTAACTTGCTGCGCCTCTCACTGTCAACCACGTCACGCACGTACAACTTCTGTACGGGGCGTGTGTACCGCATTCGCGTTGCGGTTGAGACCGGTAAGCCCGGCGCAACCGACAACGCTGTGCTATAATCGGAGGACCAATGGCCACCAAGAAGCCCAAGACCGGAGTTTCAGGCGCAACGCGCGAGCCGGGCGGCCCCACCAAGGTGACCACTGGTGCTCGCCCCGCCCCGTTCAAGGTGCCCAAGAACCCCAAGCCCGTCAAGGGCCCGTTCATGTACTCGGACAGGCTCAACGACACCGAGGGCGTGAGCAAGCCGTCCTGGGGTGGGCCCAAGCCCAAGCGCGCGTTCGACGACGGTGCCGGGTCCGGCTTCAAGGCGCAGGGCGACCCGCTCAGCTCGGGCAACATCAAGGACGGCCCGGGGCTGTGGGACGGCACCATGAAGCCCGAGCCCACCCCGCCGCCGGACGCCCAGGGCGACCTGCGCGACGGCCTGCCCGGCCCTGACATGCCGCCCGGTGGGGCCATGAACGACCGCCAGAAGCGGCAGTACGCCGCGCAGATGGCCTCGCGCACCATGGACTACGGGCAGTTCACCGCCCTGCACGGGGGCAAGTCCACGGCCGCGCTGGCGGGCGCGTTCCGCAAGCGGTTCGGCGGCGGCCCGGTGACCAGCCAGATGCAGGCGGCCATGGAGGCTGCCAAGCGTCGGCGCGACGACGCCCTGGGCAAGCGCACAGGGTTCGTGAACTTCTCGTGATGACGGCGGCACAGAACCCGCGTGCGCGCGCCGCCCAGGCGTACCTCATGCGCAACGGGGCCGCCATGAAGCAGCACATCAAGCCGCCCGGCGCACCCCGCGTCGGGACGGTGATCCAGCCGGGGAGCGTTCCCCCCAAGCGGAGGTAAGCATGGACCCTCGTGAGCAGCCGTTCGCGGACATCATCAACCCGATGGACTTCGCGGGCGACGACACCCTCCTGGAGGGCGAGGTCGTTGACGAGGAGGCCATCGAGCCTGCCGCGCCCGAGCAGGAGCAGCTGAACATCGCGTCCCTGATGCAGGAGGCCTTCGGAGGCTTCTAATGCAGCTGCCTGCCCGCCCAGCACCACGGCCTCGGCCCAAGACCCGTGTGTCCAACGTGACCACGGGTGCGGCGGCCAGCACCGCGTTCAAGGCCGCGCCCAAGCCCGCCGCCCCGGCGGCCCCTGCCGCGCGCCCCGTGGACGCCATCAAGAACCCTGCGCCGTGGACGCCTACGCTGGACGCCACGGGCATCGCCGACGACGCGGACCTCACCAACCGGTACAACCAGGACAAGACGGGCCTGGACACGCAGTGGGGTGACCAGGTCAACTCGCTGAACCGTCAGTACACCACGGCGGCCGAGTCGTACGCGCAGCGCAACAAGGACATCGCCACCAACGCCGCCTCGCGCGGCCTGGGTCGGTCGGGCATCCGCCAGGCCAACGACCTGGAGTCGGGGCTCAGCTACGGCCGCCAGGTCAACGACATCGACACGGCGCGCACCACGGGCGAGACCACGTACAAGAACGCGCTCAAGAACCTGGCCACCAACTACCAGACCGGCCAGGCGCGCAACCTGGCGGTGTCGGGGCAGCGGTCGCTGGACTCGTACAACGCGAGCACGGCTGGCGGGTACGACGCGCAGGTGCCCGCGAACGCTCCGGGCACCGGCATCAAGATGAACTGGGCCCAGTTCAAGGCCAAGCACCCCTCGGCCAAGACCCCGGCTCAGATCGCGGCCCTTCGACAGAAGTACGACAGGTGGGTGGCTCGTGGCTAGCAGCAGCGTCCTCACGCAGATCCGTAACGCGCACAAGCGCCCCAAGCCCAAGACGCGCCCCGTCAAGGCCTCCCAGCCCAAGGTGTCCACGTACACCGGTCCGCGCCCCAAGCCTGGTCCTGCTGGCGGCAAGGGCGCGCAGCCCGTGAAGCGCGGCAAGACCCCTGCGGGTGGCACCGGGTCACGCGTTGACCTGGGTGGCGACAACGTGCGCACCCGGCTGCGGACGCGCACCACGGCCGAGAACCGTGGGGCCGACCAGGACGCGGCCAAGTACACCAAGCAGCGCGATGCCATGCTCAAGGCGGGCAAGGCCGCCGCGCGCACCGGGCAGTCCCTCAACACCCGGGCGGCTGGCGCAGCTGCCGCCAACGCGCAGACCCGCGTGCCCGGTACCACTTCAACCCGCGCCGCCACGGCTGGCGCTGCCGCTCGCTCCTCGGGAGCTGCTGGCGGCGCTGCTCCCGTGGGCGGTGCCGGGGGGTCGAGCGGGGCTGGGGGCGGCTCCGCTGGGAGCGGCGGTTCCGGGGCCGCTGCGGCGACCCCCACGGACGCGCCGGAGACCGTCGAGCAGTACGTCAACCGGCTGTACGACCCCGCGTTCCGCAGCATCGCGCGCAACCGTGCCGCCCTGGAGTCGCAGCTGACGGGCAACCAGGCCTCGCAGCAGCGGTTCGAGGAGTGGCTGGCGGCCAAGCGCGGCGAGGGCCGGACGTGGCTCCAGGACATGCACGCCAAGGCCAACGAGCACGCGGCCCAGTCGCAGGCAGGGGTCAGCGGGCTGGCCGACCAGGCGCGCGCTGCGGCTGGTGCGACCACGGCGCAGTTCGATCCAGCCACCACGGCGGGCGCTGGTGGCGCATACAACCAGCAGATCGCCTCGGGCAACGAGCAGATGCTCAACACCCGCGTGGCCGCTGGTACGGCCTCCACCAACTCCAACCTGGCCAACTTCGATGCTCAGGCGCTGGTGGCCGACGCGCTCAACACCAACCGCCGCCAGCAGCTCCTGGCCGAGTACAACAAGACCAAGCGCGGGTACGACGACGACGAGATGAAGCTCCGCATGCAGGTGGGTACCTCCGTCCGCGAGGAGGAGGCCAACCGCGCCAACCAGGAGTTCATGAACGCGTACAAGGAGAAGGAGCTGGGCATCAAGCAGGGTGCCCTGGAGGTGGACCAGCTCAACGCGCAGACCCGCGCGTGGGACGCGCAGGCCCGGGTCGAGTACAACAACGCCAAGCTCCAGCTGGAGAAGGTGAAGGCCGAGCGCAACTGGACCACCGCGCAGTTCAACGCCAAGCTGAAGGCCGAGAAGCTCAAGATCGAGCAGCGTGCCGGTGCCCGCGCGGCCAAGGACAACAACGCGCAGGCCAAGGCCACCGACTCGGTGAGCAAGGCCATCACCTCGTGGCTGCCCTCCACCACCGACCCGCTGGGCCGCCCGATCCCGCGCAGCCTGACCTCGCTCAACGGCGCGGAGCGGTCCTCCATCAGCCAGCGTGCCATCGTGTACCTCAAGGCGCGGCACCCGCGCCTGACGGCCAAGCAGGCGCTCCAGGTCATCACCGGCACGGTGGGACCGAACGCCCTGCTGGACGACAACGGCCAGCCCAACCAGCAGCTGATCACGCTGATCAACACCAGCTTCCTCAAGGGGCAGACTCCGCGTACCCCTGGGCAGCTGTTCTCGGGGTTCTAAGTGGCACGTAGTCGCGGCATTACTGCCGCCGACGTGATGGCGGTGTCCACGGCGACCCCCGCCCCGTCGAGCGCACCGACGGCCCCCGCGCCGGTCACGGCCCCCAACGCCACCATCGCCAACATGCGGGGTGGTGGGGGTGGCATCGGCGGGTTCTTCAAGAACCTCGGTGGCACTGCGCTCAACGCGCTGTCGGTGCCGCAGGCCGCCGCGTTCACCATCAACACCAACCTCATCAAGGCCTTCCAGAACAAGCCGGGCATCAGCTGGAAGAACCTGGGTGGTGGGTTCTACGACAAGTACGGCGGGGCGCGCACCACGCTGCTGCCCACGCTGGGCATCGACCCCGACTCCAAGCTGGGCAAGTACGCCGGGCTGGGCATCGACCTGGTGGCCGACCCCATGTGGGCCGTGTCCTTCGTGCCGGGTGCCGGGCAGGCGTACGCCACGGCCAAGTACGGCAAGGCGCTCCGCGCCATGGGCAAGCTGGACGACATCGAGGGCGGCGCGCAGGCGCTGGCCAAGCTGGAGAAGTTCGGCCCAGTCAAGTCCGTCGGCCCGTTCGCCAAGAACTACGACCGGTTCAACGAGACCAAGGCCTTCTACGACTTCGACGCGCTGGCGGCTGGCGAGCGCATGGGCAGCCGGATCGCCGGGTCCGGGGCGGGCACGCGCGCCGACAAGACCGAGCTGGAGAAGGCGTTCACCGCGCTCCAGAAGGACGCGCTCGTGCGGCGCATCCAGGCGGCCGACCAGGGGTACATCCCGGCCATCACGCTGGGGTCCAAGCGGCTGGGCAGCGTGGCCATCCCGCTCAAGCGCAACCCCGTGCGGGTGGGCAAGGCCTCGCGGGCTCGTGGCGGCGCGTTCACCACCACCATGCTCCAGGCCTCGGTGTCGGGCTTGCGCAACACGGCCGAGAACCTGACCGGTAAGACCGCGCACGAGATCGACGCGGTGTACAAGCGCGTGGACGCTGGCGAGAAGCTGAGTGTGACCACCGACATGGCCGTGGGCATGGCCATGCTCAAGCGGGCCAAGTCGGCCAAGGAGGGCGAGGAGGCCATCGAGGTCCTGCGCAAGGCGGGGATCTGGAGCGACGCGGCGCAGAAGCTCATGGACGAGGGCGTCGAGCAGCTCCGTCACCAGGCGCAGCTGTTGGGCCGTGCTACTGCCGCCGACACCTCGGCCGTGCTCACCAAGTGGCTGGCCGGGTCGGGTGGCAAGATCGGGCAGCGCATCAGCGAGGCGGCGGGGGCCAGGCAGGCGCTGCTGGCGCGTGCCAAGGACCAGCTGGCCAACGCGCTGACGCCCAAGCAGAAGCGGGAGATGCTGTACTTCCGTGACAAGCTGGACCGCATGGCCGACCAGGGGCTCCAGAACACGCCGGACTACCTGCGCGCCGAGAAGCGCCTTGCCAACCTCGTGCGCATCGAGAAGGCCGCCGTCGAGAAGTACCTGCGGCGCACCAAGCAGATTGGCGCGCGCGAGAAGGGTGCCATCGACAAGGCCGACAACGAGGCGTACGGCGAGCTGAAGGACGCGCTGCGCGAGATCGACCCGGCCATCGTCAACGCGCTTGGCGGGAGGGTGGACGCCGCCACGGTGCACCCGGCCATCATCGAGCAGCTCAGGAACATCGCCGGGGTCAAGCACCACCGCCGCACCGAGGAGGTGGGCAAGCTGGTCGGGATGCTGGACGAGCTGGACTACATCCCCACGCCCGCGCGCCCGCTGTCGGAGGCGGCCTCCGAGGGCATCAAGAACGCCATCACCGAGGGCCGCAAGGCCGGGCGCACGCTGCCCTCGCAGCTGACCTCGGACACGCTGCACTCGGCGGACATCGGCCGGTTCGAGGACGTGTACAACCAGATCGACGTGGTCACACGCAAGAACGTGATCGACCAGCTGATGGCGGCCACCAAGGCGGCGGGCGACGACATGCCGCTGGAGGAGGCCGAGCGCATCGCAGACGAGCTGGGCAAGGCCTTCACGTTCGCCGAGAACGTGGTGGAGTGGCAGCCCGGCATCAAGCACAACCTGAGCCCGGTGCTGATCGACCCCGAGGTCCGTGGCCGCGAGCTGATGATGGCGGGCAACCGTGCCGCGCACGACTACATGATCCGCAAGGAGATCGAGGAGATGATCCTCGACCTGGGGCTGGCCAACCGTGCCTCTGTGATGGCCATGCACCAGGACATCAAGGCGGCGCTGGACAACCTGACCGACGGCGGCATGCAGATCACCGACGAGGTGCGCGCCAGCGTGATCGCGGAGGATATGCTCAAGCAGTACAACGTGAGCTACGACGACGCGGTGGGGTGGCTCAACCTCAAGCCGTTCGCGGGCAAGGGCCCGTCGTTCAACACCATGCTGGGCTGGCTGAAGATGTGGTTCACCAACATGAACCCCATGCACTTCTTCACCAACACGTGGGGCTCGGCCACCAACGGAGCGGTGGAGGGTGGCGCGCGCCAGGCTGGTGCCAGCCTGCGGGCCTCGCTGCCGGGCGGTGACTACTGGAAGCTGGCCAGCGCCATGAGCGAGAACTCACCCGAGTTCCTGGCCAAGACCGTCAACGTGGGCGGCAACACGTACACGTACGCGGACCTCCTGTTCGCCAGCCGGTTCGCGGGCCTCGGCCTGGGGCACGGCCAGTCGGCGCAGGAGATCGAGGCCATGATCCACCTGCTGGCCAACACGGGCAAGACCAAGAACCCCATGGTGATCTGGGCCCGGTTCGGTCACAGGATGAACATGACCCGTGAGGACGCCGACCGCCTGGCCGCGTGGGTCAAGTTCATGCAGGCGGGGGACAACCCCATCGTGGCCGGTGCCCGGGTGATCCGCAGCAAGTTTGACTACGCCGCGCTGACACACTTCGAGAAGGTGTGGATGCGCAACCTCATGCTGTTCTACACCTGGTTCCGCAAGAACATGGAGTTCCAGGCGTACGGCATGATGGCCCGCCCCGGCATGTACAACGCCTTCCAGAACATGGAGCGCAACCGGCCCAAGGACCCCAACGAGCCCGCGTACCTGGGCAAGGCCTTCGGCGTGTGGCTGCCCCTGTTCGGTGACAAGAACATCACGTTCGCCAACCCCATGGCCGACGTGTACAAGTACGACTTCACGCAGGAGGGGCTGCGCCGCAACGTCGGCGCGTCGCTCAACCCGCTGTTCCTGACCCCCATCGAGGCGGGCATGAACCGCCGGTTCTTCACGGGCGCGGAGATCGACAAGTACCCCCTGGCCGACCAGAAGGTGCCCAACCAGATCCTCGGCAGGCTGCCGTTCATCGGCGGCCGCGCGCGGGCCTCGGCCGGTGCCAACCCTGAACCTGGGGTTGACCCTATGCTAGACTTGGTGTGGGACTCGTTCAAGGGCCCCATTGGTGGGCAGGCCGAGAAGTACCTGACGCCGGGCGAGAACACCGAGGTGCCCAAGTACGCGCCGCTGATGAAGCAGCTGACCGGCCTCACGGTGAACACGCCGGAGCCCAAGAAGTGGCAGCGCAACAAGTACTACGAGATCCTCAACCGCATGGCAGACCAGTCCGCGATGTACAGGCTCCAGAGGTAGAATGGCCTACGACCCACGAGTCCTAGAGGCGCTTCGCCGCCACGCCGCGCGGCTGCCCGACCAGGGCGCGCGCGAGTACTACGTGGCCTCGGCCATCGTGGAGTCGGGGCTGCGGCCGGACGCGGTGGGCGACGGTGGGCGCTCGGGCGGGCTGTTCCAGGAACACAGCGGAGGGCGCGGCGCGGGCATCCCCATGTCCGACAGGTTCAACCCGGAGAACAACGCGCGCCGTGCGGCCGACGAGTTCCTCACCTTCTACAACCGTGGGGCTCGGGGCGGCGACCTGGCGTACCGGGCGCAGCGGCCCGCCGACCGCACGAGCTACCTGTCCAAGTTGCAGCAGGCAGTGGGACAGGCCCGCGAGATCCTCGGCGGGGCGGCCGGTACCCCCGGCAGCGCACCGCTGAACGCCCCTGTGACGGGGGGCTCCAGTGGCACTGTGTCACAGCCGCAGGCGGGGCGGTCCTCCACGGGCCTGGCCCTGGCCAGCGCCATCGGCGCAGGTGGCACTGGGACCAAGCAGACGCAGAACATCGTGAACTCGGTGATCATGGCCGCCATGCAGGGGGCGGGCGCGCCTGCCACCTCCGAGGCCGAGGGCATGAAGGTCAACCCCACGGGGTTGGACAACACGCTGGGCACGGGTGACACCCCGGGCGCGGTGGCTGCGGCCCGGGGCCGGTTGGGCACGCCCTACAGCTGGGGCGGCGGCACGCCATCGGGGCCCACGCGCGGGTTCGGGCGGGGTGCCAACACCACCGGGTTCGATTGCAGCTCGCTGGTCCAGTACGCCTGGGCCAAGGCGGGGGTGCAGCTGCCGCGCGTCACGTACGACCAGATCAAGGTCGGGCGTGCGATCCCCAACAACATGAGCCAGTGGAAGCCGGGGGACCTGATCTTCCCCCACGCTGGGCACGTCCAGATGTACATCGGCAACGGGAAGGTCATTCACGCCCCACGGACTGGCGGCGTGGTGGAGATCGTCCCCGTCGGCAAGGTCATGGCCGTACGGCGTCCGAAGGGGTAGCGTGCGGCCAGAGTCCGACAACCCGTACCCTCACCAGAAGGGTCCGTTCTTCATGGTTCACGCGGTGATCGCGCTCATCGAGGCAGCGGTCACGCGTGTGTTCGCCCCCATTGTAGGGCTCGCCGGGATCGTGTACGAGGAGACAACGGGCGAAGTTGACCCGGAGCTGCTGCTCCTGTACGCGGCCCTCCTGGGCTACGGCGGGTACAAGAACATCAAGCTAAAGGGGGGTGGCGGTGATCAGGGTTCTTGAAATCACGGCCGCTGCGGTGGCATCAGTCTTCGGACTGATTGCCATTCTCATCCAGGCCATCCACTAGCGACGTGTCCTCCCAGCGTGCCCCTGGGACCCACCCCCGCTTGAGGTAGTCGTGCCCTCCGTCCACCATGACGGACCCGCACGAGCACGCCCTGAAGTCGTGGACGTGCGTTGACTCGATGTGGTCGCCGCACTCAAGGCAGCGCGCGCTGTTTCGTGTGATCATAGCTCCCCGACCAGGGCTCGAACCTGGGACCCCCTGGTTAACAGCCAGGTGCTCTACCAACTGAGCTATCGGAGAATGCGGTGGGGAGGAATCGAACCCCCACCTACAGGTTCAGAGCCTGTCGTCCTACCGTTAGACTGGACCCCGCAGAAGGGCGGGCCCGGTATTTCTAGCGCGCCCCGGGACCCCTCGGCGCTTGGTCCTCATTCCCGAGGACACCGTTGGCACCATAGCACACCGTGCTATGGGCTGTCAACTACTCGAACCGCTGGTACCGCTCGTTGCCCGCGAAGGGCTTGAGGTACGCGGTGAGCGCGGTCACGAACGCGGACCCCGCAGCCACGGCCACGGCCTTCCAGTTGAGGTCGGCCACGTTGAGGGCGGCGAGCCCAGCCAGCGCGGCCGGGATCAGCACCGACGCGGCGAACGCGGCGGCCACCTTGCTGATGGGCTTGAACCCAATCGAATTGCTCATTCAGACTCCCAGCTTTGACTTTACGTGGCGGCCCGGACAGGCCGTCGAGTTGCCGGGCACGCGGTAGTGCCCGATGGTGCGTCCTGCGTGCAGCCCGGCCAGCAGCTCCTGGTACGAGGCCACCTGGTTGGCGGTCAGCTCGTCCTTCTCGTAGTTCCCGGCGAAGCTGATGCCGATCATGTGGTTGCCGTTCAGCGCGTGACTGCCGCGCGCCCACACCGGGCGTCCCTCGTACACCCGACCCGAGGGGAAGATGACGAAGTGGTACCCGATGTCGGTCCACCCGTTGCCGTAGATGTGGTAGTGCTGGTGCTCGCGCATGGCCTTGCACTCGGCGGCGTACGCGACGGCGTCGCTGCGCTGCCAGTCGCGGATGGCCTTCTGCACCGCCTTGTTGGCCTTGTACCGAGCGGTGAACCACTTGGCACCGGGCTTGCCCGCGTACATCTTGTACGCCTCGCGCATGCTCTCGGCCGTGTGGTGGACGACAACGTCGCGCGAGGCCCCCCGGATGGAGTACTTGCTGCCGGGGACGTACTCGGCACCCCACTCCTTGCGGGTGATGATGTTCATGAGGTCTCCTGAGTTGATGCGCATCCCTTCCAGCATACCACAGGAAGGGCGGGAGGTTCGTCCAGCGACGCGTAGAACGCGCGGGTGGCGTTGGCGACGAACTGCTCCACCACCTCCCGTGTGAGTGGAGGTGGTGGTAGTTGCTGTGGGGCCCAGAAGCTCACGACGCCTCGGGCAGCGAGCACGCCGCGCCCACGCAGTCGCCGGACGTGACGCCGATGACAGTCTCCTCGCGCGAGCCCTGCCGTAGCACTGTGACACCCTTGCACCCGGTCTCCCAGGCGCGGATGTACGCGTGCGCGATCTCGCCCACGGTGGTCTCGTACGGCGCGTTGATGGTCTTGGACACGGCCTGGTCGGTGTGTCGCTGGAAGGCGGCCTGGATGGCCAGGTGCTCGTCCACGGTCACGTCGGAGGCCGGGGTGAACGCAGGGTAGGTGTGGTACTTGTTGTAGTCGGTGAACTGCCCGCCCACGATGAACGACTGGTACGTGCCGTCGGGCTCCACGTCGAAGTGGGGCTCGATGCCGAAGCTGCACTCGGCCAGGCGGCTGATGGTGCCCGTGGGCGCGATCACCTGGCAGTTGAGGTTGCGCCGCCACGGCATGCCGAACTCGTACCCGGCGTACGTGCCGCGCTCGTGCGCCAGCTCCTCGGAGGCGTCGTAGCTGAAGTTCTGGATGGCGTGCGCGAACTCCTCGGCCACCTCGACGGACTCCGGGCTACCGTAGCGGATGCCCAGCTCGCAGAACACGTCGGCCAGCCCCATCACGCCCACGCCGATCTTGCGGTACCGCTTCTGCTCACGCTCGATCTGCGGCAGCGGGTAGTCCTGGCGCTCGATCACGTTGTCGAGGGCCTCGGTCAGAGTGTACGTGGTGTGCCGCAGCTTGGTGTAGTCGATGTTGCCGCGCGGGGTGATGTGGTTCACCAGGTTGATGGACCCCAGCACGCACGCCTCGTCGGGCCGCAGCGGCACCTCGCCGCACGGGTTGGTGCAGCTGATCCACTCGGGGTGCAGGCTCTTGCGGTTGGTGGTGTCCACGAAGAAGATGCCGGGCTCGCCGTTGGCCCACGCCCCGTGGACGATGGCGTCCCACACCATCTGCTCGTGGTGGTCCAGCGTACCGGCGGTGACCTTGAGCATGAACTCGTCGGTCATGGCCACGCTGATGTTGAAGTTGGTGATGTCGCCCTCGCGCTGCTTGGCGGTCACGAACTTGAGGATGTCGGGGTGGTCCACGCGCATGATGCCCATGTTGGCACCGCTGCGCATGCCCGCCTGTGTGACCTGGCCGATGGCCCCGGAGTACAGCCGCATGACGCTGACCGGGCCGGGTGCACCGCGCCCGGTGGTGGACACCAGCGAGCCCTCAGGGCGGATCTCCGAGAAGTCGAACCCAGTACCACCGCCGGACTTGTGGACGGCGGCGGCGTTGTGCAGGGTCATCATGATGGAGTTGTCGTCGCCGACGAGGGTGTCCTTGACGCGGAGCACGAAGCACGCGCTGCCCATCTGGACGGAGCGCCCGGCGTTGGCCGTGGCGGGGGTGTTCATGATCGCGTCGCGGTTGGCGTACATGCGGTACACGGCCTCGGCGTGCTTGAGGTCTGACCCCCAGGCCTTGGCGTTGCGGGATGCAACATGGTCCCACGAGGTCTCCCCCTCGTGGAGGAAGCGGTCCTTGAGGATCGCGTCAAGGGATGCTGACATTCGGCTCCTAGAGAACGAAAAGGCCGCCCACAAGGGGCGGCCTGGTGCAGTGACGAAGGTCTTGTCAGTCTAGCAGATGCTTGACTCGGGCGAGGCCCGCTCGGGCGATGTCCGAGGCGGCTGGCTGGGTCTCCCCCAGCCGAGCGATGAGCGCAAGCGCCGCCACCGCCTCGTCCAGCGCAGGTTCCACGCGCTCCTCCACGTACCACAGTGCGACCTCAGCATCGAACAGTGTGCGGCGGTACCGCTCCACAATGTCGTATAGGTCTGGATCACCGTCGCCACGCAGTCTTGTGCGCTTGGGAGGGTCAGGCCGCTTCCTCGGACGCCTCGCCATCCACAACCTCCGTCACGGGGATGATGATGTTGACGCTGATGGTGCCCGAGTCCGGGTCGTCCTTCGAGTACCCGGGGGTGAAGTCCTCGACGGTCACGAACGCGTCGTCGGGAACGTCAACGCCGGTCACCCAGCTGTCGCGCTCCTCGTCGTAGTTCATGTTCGCCTTGTACGACGTGATGATGTACCTCACAGTGCCTCCAAGATGTAGGTCTCCATGGCGTGGAAGTTGGCGAGGTCCACGACCTCCTCGCGCTTGTACCCGCGCATCTCGTGCGGGTCGTACTCGGTCCACTGGTTGCCGTGCTCGATGGACCCCTTCACGAACTTGGCCCGACACTCGGCGTGGGTGACCGAGCGCAGCGTGGCCTCGAAGTCGCGCACGATGTCGCGGATGGCGGACTCGGTCAAGAGCCCCGGCTCCATCAGGTCGAACAGGCGGTTGGCCTTACGGGCGATCTCGCCGTCACTCAACGGGTACCTCGATCTTGTTGGTGTAGCAGTACAGGTACAGGTGGCGCAGAGCGTCGCGGTTGTGCTCCACCTCGGACCGGGGCAGGGTGCGGCCGTACTTGGCCATCAGCGCGTCGGCCACCTTCTTTTGAGCGGGGGACTGGACCACGATGTCCACGAAGTGGCCCGCCTCCTGGGCCAGCCAGCAGCAGAACCGTATCACACCGATGCCCTGCGAGGGCTGCATGTCGGACCCCAGCAGCTCCTTGGCTGCGGTCATCCGCAGCAGCCAGCTCTCGTACACCACGATGTCGTACGGGTCGGTGGTCATGGTGCGGTAGAAGGCCAGGCTCAGGTCCTTCCACGGTGCCCACCCGTGGGCCACCTCGGTGAGCACGTTGTCACGGATGACCCCGCGCGCCCACCCTGTCTGGTGGCCGGGGTCAAAGGCGATGATGCGCTTCACTCAGGGTACCTCGGGAGGTTGGTGTGGACTAGGTCGTGGCAGTTGGAGCACAGCACGTCGCACTTGGCCACCTCGGCCATCAGCTGCGCCGTGCTGTACTTCCGTGGCGCTTGCAGCGCCTGCTCGATGCCGAACAGCTTGCTGGAGGGGTCACGGTGGTGGAACTGTAGCACGCGCCAGTCGTCGTACGCGCACTCCTTGCACCGCTTCCCCTCCAGCAGGTGGTACTTGCGCCAGTTACGCGGTCGCACGGTAGATGCCGGGGTCGATGACGGCGTTGCGCACCGCCTCGGCCCCCGACGCGGACAGGTCGGCCACGATGAACTCGTCGTGGCGCAGCGCCCTGACCACGCGCCACTTGCCCTTCCGGTCCTGTCTGCACACCAAGAGGTCGCAGTGCTCGTACGACTGCTGGAGCACGAGCTGGGGTGCCTGGTGGCTACTCAAACTCCTGCACCTCCACGGTGGCCCAGTACCCACGGGCGTAGATGACCGTGTGCAGCGGCTCGGACTTGAGCACCAGCTTCAGCTCGCCGTGGTCCGTCACCTTGGTCATGTCCAAGTCGTCCTCGTCCACAGCTGTCTCGAACATCTTGTGGAACCCCTGCTTGTCCCGTGAGTGCACGGTCACCTTGTGCTGACTCACTTCGCCTCCGCGTAGTTGTTGTGGCACACCGCGCCGGACACCTTGAGCACCAGCTTGCCGCTGGGCACCAGGTCCTGCGCGGAGCGCATGGCGGCCATGACGCCCTCAAGCGCCTGGTCGGCCACCTCGGTGGGCACCTCACACACCATCTCGTCGTGCACGGTGAGCAGGATGTACCCGCCGACGGACTGCACGTACTCGTGGGTCTTGACCATGGCGTACTTCATGATATCGGCGGCGCTGCCCTGGATGAGGGCGTTGAGGCCGACGTACGCCTTGTCGAACGGCACGTAGTTGCGCCGCCCGGCCAGGGTCTTGACGTACCCGCGCGTCTTGACGCGCTGCTCGATGGCCTGGGTGAGGTTGCGGTAGTTCGGGTTGAGGGTGGCCTTGATGCGCTTGATGATCTCGCGGCCCTCCTCGGCCGTGAGCCCACCGCCCACGGTGTCGGCGAACTTGGGGCCGCCCGCGCCGTAGGTCATGGCGTAGAACCCGTTCTTGAGCGGCTGCCGTGGCACCGGCCACGTCGCGGGGTCGGGGTCACCGAACACCTGTTCGCCCAGCCACAGGAAGGGGTCGCCGCTGTTGATCACGTCCCACAGGCCGCTGTGCCCCATGTAGTACGCCAGCAGCCGCAGCTCGATGGAGCTGTAGTCGGCCACCACCAGGCTGTACCCCGGGCGGGGCACGAACATCTCGCGCACCTCGGGGCCGGACCTGACGGGGATGTTCTGCATGTTGGGGCGGGAGCAGCTCTGCCGCCCGGTCCACGCCTGCACCTGACGGAAGTCGGGGTGCACTGCATCGCGGCCCATCATGGGCTCGATGTACGTGGACAGGAACTTGGCGTGCGACCGCGCCTCCATGAGGGTCTCCACGATCTCGGGGATCGCGTCGTCCTCGCAGAACCGCGCGGCCTTGAGCAGCGCCGCCTTGTGCACGGCGATCTGACCGTTGGACGTGGTGTCGGTCAGCTCCACACCCCGCGCCTGCATGAGCTGGCGCGTGCACTCGGCCGAGGTGGGCATGAACTCGGGGTCGCCCGACCACTCCACCAGCTTGTCGTACACCACGGCGTACTCGGTGCTGTGCTTGCCGTGCAGCGAGGCCACCTTGGCCTGGTCGAGCGCCGTGCCACGCTGCTCCATGCGGACCAGCACCGGCAGCACCCCGCGCTCCAGCGCGTACACGTCGGTGGTCCCAGGGCTGTACACCCCGTTGTCGTCGGTCGTGCCGGGCACCAGCTTGGGCTTGAGCACGTGGTACAGGTCGTACGTGAGGCGGGTGTCCTTGAGCGCGTACTTCTCGACGGACTCGGGGTACGCCTGCCACACGTCGAAGTGGAACCCCATGGGCAGGTGGTCCTGCTCGACGCGCTGGATCAGGCCCATGGCCTGGCCCTTCTCGCGCATCTCCCGCTCGTCGTCCTTCGCCTCGCTGCTCACGAAGATGGACCCGAGGGTCTTGAGCTTGAAGTTGGGCACGTCGTGCTGCGGCAGCGTGAGCCGCGCCAGCACCTCGGTGTCGTGCACCTCGCGGGCGAACACCTCGTCGTACGTGAAGGTGCCGTCGGCGAGCAGGTGGTGGATGTCGAACTTGGCGTTGTGGAACACCCACACGTCGGCACCCAGCGCCAGCTTGCGGAACTCCGCCATCTGCTCGGGCACGTCGCACCGGAACAGGTAGTCGGTCGCGTGGTCAGACGCGGTGATGATGAAAGGACAGTGCCCATCGAACCAGTCGAACCCAGTGGTCTCGGTGTCGATGGCCAGGACGTACGGGTTGGCCATGAGGTACTCCGGTCGCGTGAACTTGGGGTGGGTGGGGCCCACGAGGGGCCCCACAGTGTTGTTGACCTGAGCGGTCAACTAGATGTCCACGCCCTCCGGGAGGACCGGCGCGGCGGCCGACTCGGTGTTGCCACCCAGACCCAGGCCGAGCGACAGCATGCGCTTGGCGCACTCCAGCTGCTCGGGGTCCGGGGTCTTGTTCTCCTTCGGCACCAGCGCGTAGTACTGCTGCTTGGACTTCTGGCCGATCTTCTGCTGCACACTGAAGGTGACGCACAGCGGGTCGGTCTGGCCGCGCATCTCGGCCTGGAGAAGGTAGGTGTTGATGCGCTTGGCGACGGGAGTGCCCGCCGTCTTCCACAGCATGAGCCGCGCGGGCAGCAGGTCGCTGACCTCGGGCACGGCCACCAGGTAGTTGAACCCCTCCCACACGTCCATCTCACCGGGCGCGCGCTCGTAGTTGTCGGGCAGCCACTCGATGTCCCCACCGGACTCGGTGCGGGCCACGAACCGGCGGCGGGCCAGGATGAACGCGTCGAAGCTGGTGCGCTTGTCCGGGCCACCGATGAGCCATGTGGGGTCGGCGTCGTCGGCACCCAGTGCCATGATCACGTCGCCCGGCTCGGTGATGCGGGCCCTCACCAGCTGCGACAGGTCGGCCTGCACGTAGATGCGCTGGACCTCGATGTCGGCGGCGGTGATGCCAGAGCCACGGTCGTACAGGGCCGGGAGGGCCGGGGTCTCGACGGTGGCGACTTCAGTCTTGCTCATTTGCTGTCTCCCTGTGTCACTTGTTGGGCTTGCGGTGGTGCCGGTACCGGTCACGGTAGGTGTCGGTACCCTTGGCCGCCTCGTGGAGGCGGGACTCCAGTGCCCGCGCCAGCGGCGAGGGCAGGTCACGGGCGATGTACTTGGCGGTGGCACTGCCGTCCAGGTACACGTCCCGCTTGTACTTGCGGATGTAGTCGAGCACGTTGGCCACGTACTCCAGGTCCATCTCCTTGATGACCAGCTTCTCGCGCTTGGCGTTCACCCAGTACTTGCCCTGCTGAGAGAGCTTGTACGGCGAGGCGAAGTGGGGGCTCGGCCACTCGACGTGAGTATCGGGCGCAATCGAGTCGAGCTTCAGCACGATGTACTTCTTGGTGCGCAGGTAGTTGGCGAGCGCCTGGTCCGGGTCGTACCCGGCGGCTTTCACCAGGTCCTCGCGGACCTTGACGGTGTAGTACTTCCTCTCGGGCTTCGGCTTGGGCGTGGAGTACACAACGGGCGTTGACTTGCCTGTGGTCCACACCTCGGCCGTGGTCCGGTACGGGTTGGCGGCGTAGGCGTAACCGCGCGTGACGTCCGGCGGGTCTTCGTAGTAGGCCATGTCTCCTTGCTTCACTTGGATGTGCGCGACACGTACTCCTTCTCGTACGTGTCCACGCCGGGTGGCAGTTCCTGGTTGTCGTCGCACAGGGTGCGCACCAGCTCGTTCAGGCGCTGCTGCACCTCCTTGCGGAGCGTGAACTCCTCCAGCTGACCGTTCTCCTCGGCCCACCGCAGGAACGCATCGCGGTTGGTGATGCTGGCGTACCTCGTGGACTTGCGCACCCACTGCTCTTGCTCGGTGCCGTACGAGGTGGTGCCACGGTCCTTCATGTACTGGAACACGGCGTGCTGGAACTGGTCGTGCTCGTCCTTCGCCTTCTTCTGTGCGTTCGTCGCCTCGGTCAGTGCATCTCGCAGCTCGCCGAGGCGGGCGAACATCTCGCTCTCTGTCATGGTCACGGTGTCACCGTACCACACGCTCGGGGCCGTGTCAACTTCCCACCGGGAAAGACACGCCGTCGAACGACACCCAGATCAGCGACCCGCCAGCGTTGTACGTGACGAGGATCTGTCCGCTGGTGTTCACGTCGAGGCGGCACACCACCATGACGTTGGTGTTGAGCGACCCCGTGGCCGCCAGCACCTGGTTCCACCGTGGGCGGGCCTCCTGTGGCAGCTGCGCCACGAACGCAAACGAGTGCCCGGACACCGTGGTGTCCACGATGCCGCGCAGTCTCACTGTGGCGTCAGGCAGCAGCACGTGCCCGGGGTCAGGGTACCCGCTGTAGGCGGCCCTGAAGGCCCCGCTGTGCATGGCCAGGTTGGTCCACTTGACGGTGAAGTTGGTGCGCTGTACGCGCAGTTGGTCGTCCTGCATTACCCTCCTCCGATGAGCGCCCGCTTGAGCGCGGCCTTGGTCTCGACGGTGGGGATGACGTTCCAAGCGTCCACCGTGTCACGCGCGATGATGCGTGTGATCGTAACAGGTCGGTCCTGCCCGATGCGGTGCACCCGGTCGGCCGCCTGCTCCATGTCGGTGGGGGACCAGCTGGACTCCACGAAGATGACGTCGGCCGCTGCGTGCAGCGTGACGCCCTCACCCAGCGTGGAGATGGTGGCCACCACGACCTTGAGTCCCGGGGAGGTCTGGAACCGGTCGATGATGGCCGCGCGCTCGGCGTGCTTCACGTCACCCGTGATCCCCTCGTTGGGGATGTTGAGGGCCGTGAGCCGGTCGCACATGGCCCTGACCGCTGCCTTGTGCCAGCAGAACACCACGGTCTTGTTGGGTAGGGTGTCTTGCACTAGGTCAACGGCCAGGTCCAGCTTGGACGAGTCGGTGAAGTCCTCGCCCATGAGGTCGAGCCCCGAGGCGATCTGACGCAGCTTGGTCAGCCGGGCGATCACCGCCGTGGTCATGATGATCTCGCCGTCGGGCAGCTCGGCCACGAACGTGCGCTCCATCTCGTCGTACACCTTGCGCTGTGCGGGGGACAGGTCCACGTACAGGTCCTGCTGGTGCTTGGCAGGGAGGTCCAGGTGGTCGGCCTTGTACCGCACCAGCATCCAGGTGCCCAGCTCGTGTCGGAACTCATCCTTGGCCTCGGGCTTGACGCCCACGCAAATCTCGCCGTGCACCCCACGGATGTACCGCAGGAACCTGTTGTTCCAGTCCTTCCACTTGCTCTTGTACCGCTTGGGGAACAGCAGGTGGGCCTGGCCGAAGATGTCCTCGGGGCCCTTGGTCATGACGGACCCTGTCAGCTCCAGCTTGTACTTGGCCTTGATGGTGAGCAGCGACTTGTAGAACTGCGGGATGCCGCTGCCCCGGCCCGCACCCTTGGCCAGGCGGTGGGACTCGTCCACGATGAGGCAGTCGCACGGGACCTTGTCCCAGTCGATCAGCCGCAGCGCCTCGTAGTGCACCAGCAGGATGCGGGGCAGGCCCGTGGCCTCCAGCGAGAACTCGTTGACGAGCTTCTCGCGCTTGGCCTTAGTCCCCTGCACCACGTAGATGTCGCGCGGGTGCCAGTACCCTTTGCTCCACTTGAGCACCTCGGGCTGCCACACGCTGAGCTTGGTGGTGTTGGGCATGACCACGATGGTGTGCTTGGACGAGAGGGCCATGGCCCACGTCAGTGCACCCAGGGTCTTGCCCAACCCACGGTCCCACGCCAGGTTGGCACCGCCGTCCGAGACCGCGCGGGCCATGGCGTACACCACGTCCCGGGCCTGGTAGTCGTACAGCAGGTCCTTGGTGGGCACGTGGTCGGGGATGCCGTCACGCGGGTTGTCGTACGCGGAGGCCACCCACGCGGACGCGTGGTCAACGGGGCGGACCTCGTCGAACAGGGACTCGATGTCCACGTGCTCGATGTGCTCGGGGAACAGCGACACGAGCACCAGCTTGGTGTCGTCGTCGGCCTTGTCCAGGTCCAGCCACCACGCGCCGTCCTCGAAGTACGAGCCGTGCACGGCGCGGGCGATGTCACGCTTGAGCCAGTGGTCGGTGATCTTGAGAAGCATGGTCTCCGTTCAGGGAAGGGCGGGCCAGGGTGCTACTGCGCTACCCGTCCTCGGCCACCACGTCCACGTACCCGTCCTCGGCCACCACGTCCATGGCGTGGTCGTACCCCATGCCCCAGCCGTCGTCGTATCCGATGGCTTCGCCGTCGGCGTGGCCGTCGTCGTACCCGAGGCGGTACCCTGTCTCCCAGGCCTGGTACAGGCCTTCCTGTGTCTCGCTGTCGTATGGGTTCATGCGCTGATCCTCTCACAGATCGTGGGTGGTGTCAAGTGCCGGGCAGGGACACTGCCCGATGTCAGGATGTCAATACCCCTACGCCCCCCGTAGGGGGGCTAGGGGTATCTACCAGACGGGGCCCCTGGTTCAGGACTCTCCGGCCCGCTTGGCGGACTTGCGCCGCAGCCCGTAGAACCACGTCGAGCAGTGTGTGCACGCGTCGATGCCGCAGAGCCAGTCCACCTCGGCGTCGAACGCGTCGAGCCGCTCGTCGTCCGTGGACCCCTCGGCGTACTGCGCGTCCACGGCGGCCTTGAGCGGCTCGTCGGTGACCCGGCCGTGGGTGGGGCAGTAGAACACCCTCACTTTGCCTTCTTCACGTACACGGACAGGCCTCCGTCCTCGGGGTACTGGATCACGTGGTGCTCGCGGCCCTCCGCGACGCACTTAGCTATCAAGGCCCAGGCGTCCGGCACCGTATCACCGTAGGTGTGTAGTACGTGATACTTGGAGGTATCAACGTTGGGCCCGGTGTTTGTGTAGAACCCCGACGTGTCGTAGTTAGGTAACTCGGGCCGCTTCCTGAACCGGCGCTTGTACCTATTTGTCGCCATCGACTTCCTCGATCTCGCCCCAGTCGATCAGGTCCGAGTCGAGTTCCTTCCAGTCCCCCTCGTCGGTCGAGTCGTACAGGTTGTCGGTCCACTCGTCGTGGGCGCACTGCCACTCGACCTCGGTGGGGTACATGTCGCGCGTGGGGCGCGGGGGTGCCTCGACCACGCACCGCGACCACACCATGTCGCACCGCTCCACGTAGTACCGCTTGGTCTCAGAACTCAACGTCCTCCTCCTCGTCTTGGGCCACCAGCACGGGGCCGAATGTCACCTTGACCCGGGTCGGGTCGTCCTGCCTGGGTACCACTGTGATACTGCCGCCCATGGCGGCCCCGTTGCGGAGCGTGAACCCCCAGTTGCGCTGCTTGCGCTTCTCGGGGTTGCCGTCGGCGATGCACGCGTTGTTGCGGTACATGGAGCAGATGCTGTCCACGTCCGCGCCGAACCTCTGCGTGCCGCTCATGCTGTACGGGTTGGCCGTGTTGTTGTTGGCCTTGTTGTTGTGGTGCACGAACACCACGGTGTACCCACGGGACTGGAGGGTCTCGAACCCGCCCAGCACCAGGTCCATCTCGGCGGCGCTGTTGATGTCGGCCTTGCCGGTCATGCGCTGCACTGGGTCGAAGATGAGCACCTTGGACCCGGACTCGGTGGCGGCCTCCTCCACCTCGTTGGCGAAGTCGTCGGTGGCCTTGAGCCTGCACCACTCGCCGTTGGCGATGTTGTACACGTGCGCGTGCTGCGCGTACAGCTGCCGCTCGGGCAGCGGCATGTCGGCCATGCTGGACAGCACGCGGCCCTGGAAGTCGAACGGTGGCACCTCGTACTGGAACATCAGCACGTTGGTGGGCTCGTCCTTGAGGTAGTCGTAGTTCCCGGCCCACCGCGTGCCGGTGGTCAGGGCCCGCATCAGGTCCAGCACGATGAAGGACTTGAGCGACTTCATGCCGCCGTGCACGGCGCTGAGGCCGTTGACGGGCAGCACGCCCTGGTCGAAGTAGTGGTTGTCCTCGTACGTGCCAAGGTCGGCGGCCACGAGTTCCTGAATACTGAACACGTGCTTGGTGGAGGGCAGGGCCGTTGACGCCAGTGTGGCACCCTTGTGGACGGCCTCGCACAGGTCCTTGTGCTCGCCGAACCCCACGCGGAACCCAGCCTGGTTGGTCGTGATGACCTTGGTCCATGCCTGGACCCCGGCCTCGCCCGCCTCGTCGTGGTCGAGTGCCAGGTGCACCTCGGCGTACTTGGCCACCTGGTCCTTGGCGTACTTGGGCACGTGCTTGGCCCCTGCGGGCATCACGGCCACGTCGTACCGGGGGTAGGCCAGCGTGGCGGCTGCCGCGTCGGTCTCGCCCTCCACCACGATCACGACGCTGGACTCATTGGTCAGCTGCGAGGGGATGATCTTGAGGTACAGCCACTCGACGCCGTCGGTGTTCCACCTGCGGCCGTCGGTCACGTCGCGGTACTTGATGCCCTCGGAGAAGGCGTACCCGATGGTGGTGTGGTTCACGATGCGCGCGCCAACGCGTGCCAGGGCGGGCGCGGTGAGCCCCTTCTCAGAGGCCCACCGCTGGATTGCCGGGTACTGGTCCCACTCGGTCATGGGGTGCGACGACGCGACGAAGGCGTCCAGCGTGCTCCTGACCGCCTCTGTGGGGGCGTTGCCCCACTCGCCGTTGCTTGCCATGAGTCTCCTAGCTGGGGTAGGTGGCCAGCGCCTCGTTGGTGGCCGTGTTGATGGTCACCACGCGGGTGCGCAGCTGCGTGATGGCCTGCGTGAGCGCGTCGGTGATGTCCCGGGCCTCACCGGCCTGCACCTGGCTGAGCGCCAGCTTGGTCTTGATGGTGGCCAGCTGCTGCTCGTACTGAGCGATGCGCGGGTCCACCGTGGGGTCCGGCGGGGGAGGCGGCGGCGGGGGAGGCGGCGCGCTCGCCCCGAACAGCTGCGGCGGGCCGTACCCGTCGTACACGCCCTCGCGGGTGAAGTCCCCGACGGCCGGGTTCTTGAACCCGGGGTTGAGCGGCAGCGTAGCCACCTTGATGCCGGACAGTGCCACGCCGGGCAGCGAGCCCGGGATGACGGTGCCGGGGAACACCAGCGCGTCGGTGACACTGTTGGAACGCACCGGGCGCGAGGCGTTGGGGGTCCAGGTCTCCAGCACGTTGCCACTGCGCGACCACAGGATCACGTTCTTGAGCTGGTTGCCCTCGGACACGTAGAACCCGTCGCCCCACTGGCCCCCGTTGGCGGGCAGGCCCACCGAGGTGTTGGTGCGCAGGTTCTCGCCCGAGAACGTGACGGCGCGCTGGCCGCCGTACACCACCGTGCGATTCACGAGCCCGTTGCGGGCGTAGGGGTACAGGTGGAGGGGGAAGTACCCGCCGTCCTGGATGATGGTGTCGGTGACCGTCCAACCGAAGGGGGTCTTGAGGTACAGCGCGTGGTCGAACTGCGTGCCCACCTGGCCCGTGCCGGAGAACCGGCACCGCACCAGCGAGAACCCGGTGGCGTTGTTCTGGACGGTGATGCCGATCTGCCGCCCGCCGTCAACGCGGCGGTGGTAGAAGGCGCTGTCGTACGCCTTGACCCCGTTGGACTGCACCAGGAAGGCGTTGATGGTGAGCGCCTGCGAGGTGTCGTGGTACACGCCGAACAGCTGCACGTCGGGCACCGAGGTGGACAGCGCGGTGGTGATGCGCACGCCCATGTCCTTGCCACGGTACCCCGTGGTGCCCTTGAGCACCCGGTCGGTCACCCAGTCCTCGGCGATGTACGTCACGCCCGCCTTGAGCGGGAGGGTGGTGTACGGGTTGGCGACGGGGTCGGGGTACGCCTTGAGGACGATGCTGTCCCCGGCCACGGACTGCGACACCACGGCACCGATGTTGGTGCGGTCTGCCTGTCGAACGGCCATTCGGCCTCCTGAAGTCGTTGGACCCTCAGGCTACCACACCTGCCCTGGCAGCCTGTCGGGTGAGTGTGCCACGTTGTCCGTGATGGAGTCCTTGGTCTTCGGCCCGTCCAGTATTCTGGTGCCGAAGGCCTCGGGGTCCGTCTGCGCGTACCGCCACGCCGACCACACGCTGCCCTTGGTCGCCTTGGGGAACCACGTCTTCTCGCCGTTGAGCGGCGCGACGAGGTGGGTTTTACGCATGCTGTTAGCCCACGCCTCCACCTGAGCCGTGTAGTCTGGCTCGGGAGGCGCGGGGGTGGCCTGGCTGTCCCTGCCAAGCCACCTCCGGATGCGCTGGATCACCGCAGCACGTCGTCCTTGATCTGCTTGGCCAGCTTGGCGATCAGCGCGGCCACGCGCGCGGCAGTGTCAGGGCGGGACCGCACCTCTCCCTGGTTGGCGAGCACGCCAAGCCCGAGGCTGGTCAGCTGCTGTGGGGTGAGCGTGACGCGCACCGGGGCGTCGTCGGAGACGTTGCCCACACCGTACACGGTCATGACGTCGAGCAGACCGGCCGCGAAGGCCTTGTCGAAGCGGGTGTCGAGCGGGTCGAAGTGGCGGCCACCGAACAGGGTGATGGCCTTCAGCTCACCGACCGCCACGCAGTCGGCGTACGTCAGGTCGAACGTGTGCTCCACGGGGGAGGTCATGCGGTCTCCTTGTTGTAGTCGTTGACGCCGCGCACGACTGCGCGGTGCACGAGTGCCTCGACCTCGTCGGCCAGGAGGGCCGGGTCGATGTCACGCAGGCTCACGGTGAGCACGTCCTGCTTGCTCGTGGTGGTGTCCCACGTGGTGGTGACGGTGACACCGCTGGTGATGGTGGTCAGGCTCATCGCGCGATGGCCCACAGCGTGGCGCGCACGCCCGAGCTGGACTTCTCGGTGCCAGCGGGGACGGCACCCAGCTCGTGGCGGCGGGTGCGTGCCGAGGACTCGGTCATGGGGTGGCCGATGGCCTTGGCGTGGTGCCGGATGGCGTGGTCGGAACACGGGCCGTACAGGCGCAGGATGTACGCGACTGCGGCACGGTCCGTGCCAAACCGGCGGATGTTGGTGGTCTGCTTGGGCAAGGGTGATCTCCTTGTGGTTGGTAGTGCAGTGGAGGTGGGGGGACTCGAACCCCCGTCCGACAGCAGTTCCGCGTGCGGTTCTACTGCGTCGAAACCCATGCACCCCCTAGGTGGACCGGCTCCCACGCACCGGCCCCTCCCGGGTTACACTCCACGCCCGTGGTTAGCAGGCGTACCGGGCCCACGTACGTGCTACTCGCGCTCGGCGTTGAGGTCGTCGTGCACCAGCCACTCGCCGACCATGCGCTTGAGGTCGGGCACGTTCTCGCCGGTCAGCATCCAGGCCACTTCCTCGACGGCCTCCTCCAGCGAGTCCCCCAGGTTCTTGATGGAGAACTCCACGGGCACCTCAAGGGTGAGCGTTCCCGTGACACGGTAGTAGGGGTCAGACATACGTTTCGTACCCCTTGCGGTTGCGGTGGATGCCCCACGTGGCGGCCTGCACCACTGCGGGGAACTCGTTGAGGGTGGCGGCGGCCGTGGTGATGGCCAGGGCCGCGTCGTCCACCTTGGACAGCCCCGTGAGCGCGTGCATGTGACGGTCCACGGTGACCTTGATCATGTCGCCCTTGATGTTGGCCGCGAAGGCCGAGACCTTGGGGCCGGAGACTCCCTGGCCGAGCAGGGCGCGTACTACTGCGTCACGCCTGGACCCCATGACCTTGAGGTTGAGCAGGCGGCGGCGCAGCGCGGGCTCGTGCTTGCACCCGCGCGTCAGCTTGAGGGCCTCCTCGGCCAGGCGCAGGTTCTCGTGCCACCCCTTCATGGGGGACAACGCGGCGATCACGTCTGCCACCACGTGGTACGGGCGGCCGTACTGCACCGACATGCGGCACGTGGTGGACCAGGCGTCCGAGTAGAACGAGCGCCAGGTCTCAAAGTCGGGGTGGGTGGTGGCTTCCTGGTACGCCTCGCGCACCTTGGCAACGGCCACCAGCACGTTGTCGTCGTTCACTAGGACAGGTCCAGGTCGAACAAGTCGTCCAGGTGGTAGACAAGGTCGCGGGCCTGGTCGCGGGTGATGTAGACGCGGGCCACGCCGTCCTCGCCCTCGGCGTCGTACTGGTCCAGCACGTACGGGTTGATGACCTTGATGCCCAGCGTGCCGTCGTCGGCCTGCAACGTGTCGTCAACTCGGATGACCTGCTTCAGGTACCCGTCACGCTGTGGCCCCTCGGGCACGTACGGCGCGATGATGTCCTCGTCGGTCTTCAGTTCCAGCTTCATGATGCGTTGACCTCCTCGTCGGTCCACATGAGTTCCTCGGGCACCACGTACACGCGCAGCCCGGGGCCGTGGGTTCTGTTGTGATTGTCGGCCCACAAGGCTGCGGGCTCGTACTCCTCGAACCGCCCGAGCGACACGGGCGGGGCGTTCTGGTCGGCCCCGATGGCGGGCTCTTGCACCAGGTGGTACTTGCTCACTCGGGCTCCTCGCGTCGCTCGTCGCACCACGCCTTGGCGTCGGCCAGCGCCTTGTCCAGCGCGGGCTTCGATGCCTCCAGCGACAGCTTGAGTGCTTTCATGAGGTCGGTCACGGGCTCGTCGTTCATGAGATTGTGTGCTCCCACTCCCACGTGTCGGGGTTGTAGAGGTACAGGATCACGGTGCCCGCGTAGTACCCGCCCCAGCGGTACAGCTCCTCCAGGACGATGTCCTCCCACTCGGTGCCCACGGCCACCTCGCCGTGGTAGTAGATGACGCGGTCGTCGTCGGACAGCCGGAACTGCCAGTACGTGTCGCCGTCGAACACCTCACGGCGCGAGGCGATGCCGATGACGGCGTCCTCGTCGTCCGGGGGGTTGTGCCACCGCGAGTGCGTTACGATCCACGCGGGCTTCACGTCAGGCGTCCAGTGCCTTGACGATGGCGGCACGGTCGCCGTGTGGGATGTTCCACTCGTCGAGCAGCGCGTCGCGCGAGCGGGTGCCACTCGGGAACTCCCTGGTGACGGCCTGAAGGATTCGGAACCGCTTGCCGCCGACGCCCATGTGGTTGGGGTCGAGCAGGTCGGGCGCGGGCTTGGCCGGGGTGTAGTTGACCCCGATGCAGAGGATCTGGTGACCACGGTACCCTGAGGTACTCTCGGTCAGCTCGGCCACGGTGCCGTCGGACAGCGTGATGGTGTGCTTGGTGCTCATGCGTCGCTCCGGTGTGAGAAGGTGACCGTGGCGGGCACACGGACCTGCACCACCACGTCCTGGTTGTAGTAGGTGTGGAACACCTCGGCCACCTTGCTGGCCGTGTCCTGCGAGCTGGACAGGATGGTGAACCCGTCCTCGATGCCCCACTGTGCGGTGACGCCCAGCGAGTCGATCAGCGTGCAGTCCAGGCCCTCGTCGCGCAGCCGCTGCGACACGGGTTCCCACTGGTACTGCCACTGCATGTACCCCTCGGGCACGGCCGCGATGGTGATGTACAGAAAGTCCATCACCCCTCCCAGTCCACGAACTCGACGCGCACGCCGTCGGTCTCGCGGGTGAAGTACCCGGTGAGCAGGCCCCGGCGGAACTGCTGCCAGGTGTAGCACTGGTCGCTGTCGGACTCGATCTCGTCGTTGTCCTCGTCCAGCACGCGGGTGGGTCCGTCGGTCTGGCTGTGGATGTTGATGCGGATGGGCTCGCCCGACCACGCCTGCTCCTCGCGGGACCACGGCACGGTGACCGTGACGTCCTCGATGACGGCCTTGGTCTCGATCTGAGGGTCGCCCCCGTTGCTTGCCCAGTCGTACAGCGCGCTGGCCGCCTGCCGTGCGTCGTAGTCCTCGATGTCGTCGAGCACGTCGGCGATGGCGGTCTTGAGCGCGTCCAGCAGGTAGTCGTCGTGAACGCTCATGACGCAGCCTCCCCCAGCATGAACGCGCTGTGGGAGCCGTTGTGCAGGCGGTGTAGCACTTCGGGCAGTTCCGTCGGCAGCACCCACACGCCGTCGGCCACGTACACGGTGTCCTCGCACCAGAGGTCTGCGCGCTTGAGCGCGGCCAGCAGCTCGCCCTGGCCCACGTACTCCACGCTCACGACGAACTTGTTACCTCCAGGGTGGGAGTACACCTGCACCCCGTCCACGGTGTAGTTGAGATTCATCACTTGATGCTCACCTTCCCTTGCTTGTCGATGGTGACGGTTGCGTACCACTTGTTGGGCACGCCGCCCAGCGGGTCTGGCCCGTTGACGGTGTACGACCCGGCGCGCATGGGCGAGGTCTCGCCGAGGTTGATGATGACGTCGGGCTGTGGGTTGAACCACGGCGCTGCGGTGTCCTGTAGCACGACCAGCGCGCCCTCCGCCACTGCTTCACGCATGGCCTTCTTGGTCTTGAACGGCCCGTTGTTGGCCGCGTACGCGCACCAGCTCATGGCGTGGTGACGGGGAATGGGACCCGCGCGGGGGTCACGCGGTCGGGCGTGGTGTTGGGGTGCTCGCCGCGCCACCGGCCCCAGTCGCAGCTAAGGCCGCCGAAGGTGGCGTCCATGGACCCCCACTCGGACTTGAAGCACACGACGGGCGCGCCACCGTACTCCAGCACGATGACGCGCACGCCCGTGCCACTGAGCCCGCTGGCGGCCTGCGTGAACTGCGGCGGGGTGTCGGGGGCGTCGTTGCCGCACCCCGTGATGAGGATGGTGGTGGCCAACACTGCGGCCACCATCGCGGTGGCACGGCGCATCACTCGCCCGCCTCGATGAGCTTGCGTGCGGTCGCGGCCGCCTCGTACCCGTCCACGTTGTAGGCGTCGCAGTACGCGATGAGCCCATGGGCCCCGGTCACGGTGGAGGTTGATGCGTGGTACACGCGGAAGGCGGCCAGGTACACGTCGGCCGCGATCTTGGGGTTGGAGCTGATGCCGCGCGCGAACAGGTCGTACAGCCGCTCGCGGTGGCTCACGTACTTTTCCACGGCGAGCTTGGACAGGCCGGGCACGCCGTCGTACCCGGGGGTCTCGCGCAGCACCCACACGTCGCCGTTCGCCAGTGTGACACGGTGCAGCGGGTCGGTGGGGTCCTCGTCGGGCAGGTAGGGGTAGTCCTCGTGTCCCATCACGCCCTCCCGGCGCGCACGCGCTTGACGTTGGTGGCCAGGGCCATGAGGTGGTTGGCCACCTGGATGGCCTCGTCCTCGGTCAGCAGCTCTCCGTTGAGCGAGATGGGGTACGGCTTGGCGACCTTGTCGCCGTTTGAGGTGGTCCATGTGGCCTCGCCGTCCGCGTACTCGACGGTGACGCCCGGAACACGCAGTGAGGCTGGGATCTTGTACGTGTCGCGCATTAGTGCCTCCTTACCGGCAGCGGCCGGTGACGCCGTTGGACTTGTGAGTGCCCGTGCGCGGGCCCCGTGTGGTGTTCAGCTTCACCGTGGTGGTGGCGAAGAACGTGCGCCCGTTGTCGAGCGGGGTGGTGTTGATGGTGACGGGCACGTACGACTGGCGCGTGCCACGGATGATGCCCCGTGTCACCGTGATGTGCAGGCGGCCGGGCTGGCCCCGGAAGGCCCCGCTGTACACGCGCACCGTGATACTGCCGCCGCGCACGGTGCGGTCGATGTTGATGACCCCACCGTACGCGGTGACCGAGCAGTTGTACGAGCGGATGGAGGTGGTGGCCTGCGGGACGGCCGTGGCCTGGTGGGCCAGCACGCCCGTGAAGGCCAGGGCGAGCGCGAGTGCGACTCGCTTGGGGTGGCGCTCGGTGTACCCGGTCACACGATCCACCCGAGTCCCCTCTTGAGCTTGGCCGTGAACCCCTCGGGGTCCTTGTCGAACTCCTCCACCACGTTGATGTGGTCGGCGTACGCGGAGACCTTCACGTCCGGCATGACCTTGGTGAAGGCGGCGCTGGCCTCGTTCTCGTTGATCGGGCTCGGGTCCAGGCTGAGGTCGGCGTCGTGCAGGTCGGTCACGCGGGTCACGCGGGTCCACTCGCCCTCGGGGTAGGAGTACCCGTAGTAGTCCTCCACGGCGGGGCCAGTCACGACGAAGGCCTCCAGGCCCTCGTTGGTGACGCCGTACGCGCCCAGCGCGCAGAAGGCGTACCCCTGCGGGGTGCGCGCGGCGTAGTGGTCGGGCTGCCGCGTGTGCGGGTTGACCAGCAGGCTGGCGGCGCGCTCCAGTGCGCGACGCTCGGCGAAGGTCAGGTCGATGGCGGTCATCGGCGCACCGCGTCGGCCACCTGCTGGTACGTCATCTCGCCGTCCGTGGTCTCGTGGCGGACCCGGATGTTCAGGTTGTAGATGGACTGCCAGATGCGGGAGAGGTCGCCCTCGGGGTCCAGGTCGGTGATACGCGCGCTGTTGAGCAGCGTGACCATGGTCTTGGCCGCGCGCTCGGACATGGTCAGCGTGACCACGGGCTCCTCGACGTTCTCGTACCGCGCGGGGATGAAAACCTCGCGGGTGACTGTGTCGCGCTTGGCGCTCGGGGTGGTGGGGTCGCTCATGGTTCTCCTTACCCCGCGACGCGGGGCGGGTTGGTGGGCCTGGCGGGCGTGCGGTAGCACGTCCACACCAGCTTGCCGGACGAGTTGCGCTTGCGGATGATCAGGGTACCGCGTGGGCACCGTGGCGCGCAACCCCAGTCGTCCAGCAGCCGCAGGCTGCTGGTGCTCTTGCGCAGCTTCACGCAGTTGGGCGCTGGCCGCGTGGGGTTGCGGGGGGTGATGGGCGGCGCGGTGGGCACCGAGGGCTGCGGGGTGGCCGGTGGCTCGGGTGCCGTGGGCGGCACCAGCTCGGGCGGGGGAGCGGGCACCCCGCACGTCACGGTGTACGGGCCGACCACGCGCGACTGCGGCACGCCGCCCTCGACCCACGCGATGGTGGCCGTGATGTCGTACCGGGCCTCGGGCCGGGTGGAGAGGCCGAGCGTCACGGTGTCACCGTGCGGCCCGCGCTGCGAGGTGAACACGGCGGTGTTCACCACCTGCTGATCCACGTACACGTTCTGCGTGATGGTGAGGCCAGGGGGGAAGTTGGAGTACCGCACCGTGACACTGTTGCAGTTGGCCACGGCGTCCGTGGTGTGGGCTGCGGCCGTGACGGGTGCCACCAGGGTTGCGGCCGCCAGCAGGATGGTCAGTCCACGCACGTGCACACCGTGCCGCTGTAGCAGGCGAACTCGCGGGTGGTGGTGGTGACGGTGGTGGTCTTGACGCGCAGGTCGGACAGCGCGTTGAGCACGGCGGGGATCTCGCGGGTCGACACCTCCTGCTTGTCGCCGGACAGCCCGTCCACGAACCTGTCGTACGAGTTGCGGACGGTCCAGTCCTGGAGGTACTGGCCCAGCTGCGCCCCGCTCATGCCCTTGACCTGCACGTACCACACGCCCGTGGGGTAGTCGGGGGCGGTGATGACGATGTCGGCCGCCTCGCCGCGTGTGTTCGGGTCGTACACGTACCCGGAGGTCATGTTGACGGTGGTGCTCATGCGTGCTCCTTGTTGTTTGCGTTTGCGCGTGCGGCACGCCATCCGTGGCGTGACCGTGCTACCGCTCGCTGTCCCGGTTCTCGGGCTCGGACTCGCGGGTCGCGGCCACGTGGGCGCGCGACAGCCGCGCGATGGTGCCGGTGGCGGCCGGGGTGAACCGGCGCTCGCCGTCGCGGTTGCGCACGGTGAACCCGTGCGTGTCGGCGGTCACGGTGACACCGTTGGACAGTCTCACCGTGGCGAGCCCGCCGGGCATGGCCCGCGCGATGTCCAGCAGCGTGCTGGCGCGCGCCTTGTCGGCGTCGATGCGCGTCTGGTGGTCCCCCGCGTACAGTGTGGCGGCGAGCATGGTTCGTCCCTTCGGTTGGGTTGCGTGAGAGGGTTGGCCCTCTAGTCCGCCCCGCTCGCGCGGGGTCGGGTACAGGGTCAGGCCCGCCCGTAGGCGTTGCGAATCCACGGGCTCACCTGTTGGCCGGGGTCCGGCCTGCGCAGGTTGGCCCGGTCGATGTCCTCTGGCGTGTGCCCGGCCCACGGCCGTGCGGCCCGCTTTGCGTGCATGCGCGACCCCGACCGGGGTCGCGGCCGTGCTCCGGTGTCGGCCGCAGT